>JBPCOK010000018.1:0-4844 GCA_051000335.1 Candidatus Limnocylindria bacterium
GCCGGTCGCAGGTTGATGAGCGAGGCGGAATCCGTCAGCCCGAGGGTCGGGTCATTCTCGAGCCAGCCGGTGAACGTGTCGTTCCGCCACGCCTCGATGGTGACCTGGTAGTACGGGATGATGTACGGCACGTCCTCCACCAAGATCTGCTGCATCTCCCGGATGAGCTCGATGCGGGCATCGGGATCGGTCTCCACCCCCTGGCGGGCGTAGAGATCGTCGAAGTCCGGGTTGCAGTAGCCCGTCTCGCTGAAGCCGGACGGGATCTCGCTGCACAGCGCGACGCCGAGCAGGAACGCCGGATCGGGATCCGAGCCCCAGCCCCACAGCATCACGTCGTAGTCGAAGCTCGGGCAGCACACGCTGGTCAGGGTGTCGGGATCCAGTCCCTGGATCTCGATGGCCACCCCGACATCTGCCCACATGCCCTGGATGAGCTCCGCCTCGCGCGGCGCCGTGTCGATGTCATTGGCGTAGTTGAAGCGGAACGTGAGGTCGTCGCAGTCCTGGTCCGCCAGGCACTCGCGCACGCCGTCGCCGTCGGCGTCCTCGTATCCCGCGTCGTCGAGCAACGTGTTGGCGGCCGCGGTGTCGAACGCATAGTCCTGGACGTCGCTGGCATAGAAGTCGCCCAGCCCTGGCGGGACGACCGACAGGCCCGGCGAGCCGGTGCCGAGCGTCGCCACGTCGATGATCTGCTGCTTGTCCATGGCCGTCGCCAGCGCCTGCCGAACCGCGAGGTCCTTGAGCGCCGGGTGGCCCGAGCACACGCCATCGTCGGGCGGGCAGTCCTCGTCACTGACGACGTTGAAGAAGACGTCGCGGAACGCCCCGCCGGCACCGATGTCGGCGATGTGGACGGTCACGTTGTCGTCGTTCTGGAGCGTGCTCACGGCGGTCGCCGGGAACTCGGTGATCGCGTCGACCTCGCCCGTGGTGAGCGCGGTGGCCCGCGCATCGGGGTTCTCGATGGTCTGGAAGATCACGCCGTCGATGTTGGCCGCGGTCTGCCAGTACTCGGCATTCGTCTCGAGATCGACGAACTCGCCCTGGGAGTACTCGGCCACCTTGAACGGGCCGGAACCAATCATCTCGAGGTTCTGGAACGCGACCGGGTCGTCCTCGTTCTCCCAGATGTGCTTCGGGACGATATACATGAAGACCATGTTCGCCTCGAAGTTGCCGAGCGGCTCCGCCGTGGTGAGGACCACGGTCGTCGCGTCCGGCGCCTCGATCGTCTCGAAGTACGAAGCGTAGGACGGAAGGAACGGGAACTCCTCGGTGTCCTTGTAGAGCTGGAGCGAGTACGCGACGTCCTCGGCGGTAAGCGGCTCCCCGTCGTGGAAAGTTGCGCCCTCGACGATCGTCAGCGTCCAGGTCAGGCCGTCGTCGGAGACCTCCCACGCGCTGGCGAGCTCGGGAACGTACTCGCCGTCGGACGTGATGTCGATCGGCACGTCGTACATCAGCGGATACAGCGTGTACGACTCCGCCAGCACGCCGTTCCCCGGGTTCAGGCTGTCCGGCGATCCTCCCCAGCCGATGCGCACGGTGCCACCGGTAGCGGTTCCCCCGTCGGATGGTGGCGCGGACCCGTCGACCGGCTCGCTGGCGCCGGCGCTCGGCGACCCCTGGGATGCGCCGCACGCGGCCAGGACCAAGCCGAGGATGATAAGGATTGCCAAGGGTGATCGACGAACTCGCACTGTCCCACCTACCTCCAGTCGCTAACAGCGGCAGTTGCATGCCCGGGGCGGGACAGCCGCTCTGATGCGGGCGAGAATGGCACACCCCACGGAATCCGGTCAACGTTTCTGGCAATCCTGCGGATTCAGCGCACCGCGCGGCACGTCGCTCGCCATACTTTTTCGCCATGACCGAAGCCACCCCGCGCGCGCTCGTCCGCGCCCAGATCGCCCTCGAATCGTTCTGCCTTGCGCCCGACGGCGCGTCGCTCGTCTACGCCCTGCGTCGCGTGCGCCGAGACGAGTACGAGTCGCACCTGTGGCTGCGTCCGTACCGTGGCGGCCGGGCCCGACAGCTCACGCGCGGTCGCGTGCGGGATGGATCGCCGTCGATCTCTGCGGATGGAACACGCGTGGCGTTCGTCCGCACTGCCGTCGGAAGCCCGGACGCCGTCGGGCAGGCGTGGATCCTGCCCGTCGACGGCGGTGAGGCGTGGCAGCTGACCACGCTCGAGCACGGCGTCGCGAGCGCACTCTGGAGCCCCGACGGGCGGTCGCTGGCGCTCGTGGCCCAGGCCGGGGACCATCGATTCATCGTCGGCCCGGAGGGGAAGGGCAGGACGCCGGTGGCGCGTCGACTGACCCGTCTCGACTTCCGGGACGACGAGTCCGGGCACGTCGTGCGCCGCGCGCACCTGTGGCTCGTGTCCGCCCGCGAGGGCGCGCGACCCCGACAGCTGACGAGTGGCGACTTCGACGTCCTGAATCCGGCTTGGGCACCCGATGGGCGCCGCATCGCGTTCAGCGCCGATCGCGGCCCGGATACGGCGATCTCGCCGCGCCTCCAGATCTGGACGGTCGGCACGGAGTCGAGCCGGCCGCGCGTCCGCGAGCTGGCGGGCCTCGCCGGCGACGCCGATCGCCCCTCGTACGCGCCCGACGGCCGCCGACTCGCCTTCATCGGCACCGATGTCGACGATCCGGCGGACGAGGTGCCACCGAGCGTGTGGGTCATGGAGCTGCCCGGCGGACGGCCGGAGCCGTTGACCGCCCGGTTGGACCGCCCCGTGGGCGAGTGGGCATGGTGCGATCTGCTGATGACCGAGGAGACCCCCGGGCCGGCCTGGATCGACGAGGCGACGCTCGGCGTCATCATCGGGGATCACGGCCGGGACATCCCGTATCGGGTCTCCCTGGATGGCTCGGCCAGCCCGCTCGTCGAGGCGAGCCTGCCGATCGCCGCGTCCGGGATCGAGGCCGCGGCCGGCCACGTGGTCGTCGCCGCAGCGCTCGACGCGGGCGCGGGCGACCTGTACGCCATCGAGCACGGCCGGCTGCGGCCGATCAGCCGTGAGGGGTCATCCTGGATGCGACGCTTCCCGGCGGTCGAGCTTGCGGAGCTCGAGCTGCCCGGTCCGGGCGGTCCCATCCACTCCTGGCTGGCCTCACCGCGCGGCGCAGGGCGCCGGCGTCTGCCCACCGTCCTCCACGTGCACGGCGGACCCACCGGTGCGTGGGGGCCCGGCGGCACGATGGACTCGCTGGCCCTGTGCGCCGCCGGCTACCGCGTCCTGATGCCGAACATCCGCGGATCGGCGACATTCGGCGCGAACTGGGTCGGTGCGCTGTCGGCGAAGTGGGGATCCGTGGACGCCGAGGACGCGCTGGCGGCGGTCGACGCGCTGGTCGAGCGCGGTCTGGCGGACCCGAATCGGCTGATGGTGATGGGCCTCTCGTACGGCGGCTTCCTGGCGCAGTGGCTGGTCGGCGTGACGGATCGTTTTGCCGCGGCTTCGTCCGAGAATGGCGTCGCGAACCAGATCAGCACGTGGGCGAACTCGTTCTTTGGCGTCTACTACAACCGACGCGCCGGCCTGGGCGATCCGTTGACCGACCGGGGCATGCGGGCCCTGTGGGCGTCATCGCCGATGCGCAACGTCTCCGCGGTCACGACCCCGCTGCTCATGCTGCAGGCGGAGGAGGACCGGATCTGCCCGGCATCGGACAACGAGCAGTTCTTCACCGCGCTCAAGGTGCTCGGCCGCAAGGTGGAGATGATTCTCTACCCCGACGAGCACCACGGCATGAAGAGCTCGGGCCGGCCGGACCGCCGGATCGATCGGATGGAGCGCATCCTCGCCTGGTTCGCAAGGCACGCCACCCAGGGCTAGGCGACCGGCGACTTCCGGCTGAGGCGCTCGGCCAGGCCGCCGACGGTCAGGGCCAGGCCCAGCGCGAGGATGCCGACGGCGGCGACCAACCGGAACGCCTCCCCGCCGAAGGCCGTGGCGAACACGAGATAAGCGACCAGGCCGCCGATGGCGATCCCCGCCCCGATCCACTTGAACGCGGGCGCATCGGCGATCCATCCGGCCGCATACATGCCGAGCCCGAAGCTGAACGGGAGGACGCTCCACAGGTAGGCCCAGGCCGACCAGCGGTCCGTGAGGCTCGTGTACAGCAGCGCGCCGCCGACCCCGGCCAGGATCGCGCCGGGAATCACCATCCCCGCCCGCAGCCGGCGATTCGGTCCGCCGAGGAACCCGGGGACCAGGAAGAAGAGCGAGAGGCCGATGAGCGTGACCGGCCACCAGTGCAGCACGTCGTCACCAATGCCCAGGCCGCGCAGGAAGTCGAGCAGCGGCTCGCTCGCCAGCAGCAGGATCCCGACGGCGACGAGCAGCAGCCCGGCGATCAGCTCGATGGTGCGGCTCACCGCGGTTACATCTCGCCTTCGAACGGCAGCTGCGGCATACGCAGCGCCTTGTCCTTGCGATAGCCGAGCACATAATCGGCCTGCATGAGGGTGTGGATCTGCGACGTTCCCTCATAGATCACCGAGCCCTTGGAGTTGCGCAGGTAACGCTCGACCGGGTACTCGTTCGAGTAGCCGTACGCACCGTGGATCTGGATTGCGTCGAGCGCCGATGCCACCGCGTGGTCGGTGCAGTACCACTTCGCGAGTCCGGTCTCGCGCGTGTTGCGCTCACCCGAATTCTTCTTCCAGCCCGCCTTGAAGACGAGCAGCCGGCCGGACTCGATCCCGGCGTACATCTTCGAGATCATCTGCTTCACGAGCTGGTGCTGCCCGATCTCGGAGCCGAAGGCCTGACGCTCGTGCGCGTACTTGACCGATGCGTCGAGGCACGCCTGCGCCAG
>JBPCOK010000047.1:0-11109 GCA_051000335.1 Candidatus Limnocylindria bacterium
TAAAGGTTGGTTCGATGTCACTGCCACCACCTCCCGGTCAGCGGTACCAGCGCGGCGGCGGCTCATAGGCGAGCTCGCTCAGCAGCGGTTGATCGGTCGGCTCGCGACGCCGCAGCGCGAAGAAGCGCAGGCGCCGCGCATCGAGGTCCAGCTCGGCGCGCACCAGCCGGTGTGGCCAGTGGTCATCGACGAGGTACCGACGGTTGAGCACGCTGACCGTGCCGGCATCGCTGGTGCGACGCAGGAAGATGAGCCGGCCCGACGGCGCGGCGCGCAGATCGAGTTCGTGCTCGGGGAAGGCGGCACGTGGTGGCGCCGCCTCAATGCGCGGCGCCGCGCGCTGGTGGCAGGCGGCAATGTAGCCGGCCGAACGCTGCTGCAGGCCGAGCAGCGAGCCATCCCAGCCGCGGCGAGCCCAGACCTTGGCCTGCCAGCGTCCGTTGAGGGCCTCGACTGCCGCCTGGAAGCCGGTCTCACGCGGCGGGGCGAAGACCGGCACCACCGCCAGCGCCAGGCACAGGCGGATGACGCCCCCGATCGAGTCGGGATAGCGGTGGCCGCCGATGAAGCGTGCGTCGTTGTCGAACTGGGCATAGCGCGGCAGACCGAACCGGCGCCAGTGCTGCTGCAGCGCGGTCAGGATCATGCGCGTGCGCGTGTCGCTGGCCGGCCAGGCGGCGGGCAGCCCGCCATGCAGCGAGATGGCGGTCAGCACCTCGACCTGCCGCCCGCCCTTGAGCCGCAGGCCCTCGACCACGTCAAAGCTGTCGAGCTCGACTCGGCCGGCGCGCAACTCGGGCAGGTACCAGCCCCGCGGCGGAGGCGGACGCCGCACGCGACGCCTGGCGTCCAGCGCGCCGCGCCGCTCCAGGATGCGAGCGATGGTGCGCTCGGCCGGCACCCTCCCCGCCAGATGGGGCTGATCCAGCAGCGCGCGCCGAATGGCGGCCGCCCCATACTCGCCCAGCGCGCTCTCCTCGCGCAGCTCGCGGCGCAGGGCCAGGATCCGTTCCTCGAGCTCAGGCTCGGTGCGCGTGGGCCGACGTGGGGCCGAGGGTCGATCGGACCAGTCGACCCGATCCAGCCGACGGTCTCCGGCGCGCGTCAGCCACAGCTGGACCGTGGCCAGGCCGACGCCATGCTCACGCGCCACCCGGCGCTGCGAGAACCCGGCGCGGACGGCAGCCACCATCCCTCGCCGTCGCGCCTCGACTCGGTCGCTTTTTGTGGCACGTCAACCCTCTTTCAGCCGTTTTCTCACAGCGTACTGACCGGGAGGTGCTGTCACTTCAGTGACCGGGAGGTGCTGTCATGTGGCCTGATTGGCGTTACGCCCGATGCCGCGCCCCTCCCCGGTCCCGGGCGCCAACGTCACGAGCGGATCACCCGGGAGCCTGCGGCCCATCCGTCTCGAGCGTCGCAACGCCACCCCGGTTGGCGCAAAGGCGCCAACTCCCAATCCCCCGCATCGGTCTGTACCATAGGACCGACATGCAGCAGCCCATTCACGAGATCTTCGATCAGTTCAAGCAGCAGCTCCCGGACATCGACCCGGTCGAGACCCAGGAGTGGCTCGAGTCGCTCGACGCGCTGGTCGAGGCCGCCGGTCCCGAGCGTGCCCGCTTCGTCGTGTTCAAGCTGCTGAAGCGCGCCCGCCAGCTCCAGGTCGGACTTCCCTCCCTGACCCAGACGCGCTACATCAACACCATCAGCCCCGAGCAGGAGCCGTACTTCCCCGGCGACGAGGCGATGGAGCTGAAGATCCGCCGGCTGATCCGATGGAACGCCCTCGCCATGGTCCTCCGGGCGAACACGAGATTCGAGGGCATCGGCGGCCACCTGTCGACCTACGCCAGCGCCGCCAGCCTGTACGAGATCGGCTTCAACCACTTCTTCCGCGGCTCCGAGGACGGTCCGGGCGACCAGATCTTCTTCCAGGGCCACGCGGCGCCCGGCATCTATGCCCGCGCGTTCCTCGAGGGCCGGCTGACGGAGGAGAATCTCGATCACTTTCGGCGCGAGGCGCTGACGCCCGATGTCGGCCTGTCGAGCTACCCCCATCCGCGGCTGATGCCGGAGTTCTGGCAGTTCCCCACGGTCAGCATGGGCCTCGGTCCGATGGCCGCCGTCTACCAGGCCCGGTTCAATCGCTATCTCGCCGCGCGCGGCATCGCCGAGACCTCGCATGCGCGCGTCTGGGCCTTCCTCGGTGACGGCGAAATGGACGAGCCCGAGTCCGTCGGTGCCCTCTCATTGGCCGGCCGCGAGGGTCTCGACAACCTGACGTTCGTGGTCAACTGCAACCTCCAGCGTCTTGACGGCCCGGTGCGCGGCAACGGGAAGATCATCCAGGAGCTGGAGGCGGTCTTCCGCGGAGCCGGCTGGAACGTGATCAAGGTCATTTGGGGCCGCGAGTGGGACGAGCTCCTGGCACGCGACACCGGCGGCGTGCTCCTCAACCGGATGAACGAGACGCTTGATGGCGACTACCAGCACATGGCCGTCAGTGACGGCGCCACGATCCGCGAGCAGTTCTTCGGGGGTGACCCGCGCCTCCGGGCCCTGGTCGAGCACCTCGCCGATGGCGACCTCACTCGCCTGCGCCGTGGTGGCCACGACTATCGCAAGGTCTACGCAGCCTACGCCTCCGCGGTCCAGCACAAGGGATCGCCGACGGTCGTCCTGGCCAAGACGGTCAAGGGCTGGACCCTCGGCCCGGGCATCGAGGGCCGCAACGTGACGCACCAGGCCAAGAAGCTCACCGCTGACGAGCTCAAGGTCTTCCGCGATCGCCTCGAGCTGCCGATCCCCGATGAGAAGCTCAAGGAGGCCCCGTACTACCACCCGGGCCCCGACGCGCCCGAGATCCAGTACATGCAGGAGCGGCGCACCCAGCTCGGCGGGGCCACGCCGCGTCGGCACTTCACCCCGAAGCCACTCCCGGCGCCCAAGGCGTCGGCCTTCGACGAGTTCGACGCCGGATCGGACCGTGCGGCCAGCACCACCATGGCCTTCAGCCGCCTCGTGCGAAACCTGGTGCGCGACCCCGAGATCGGCTCACGCATCGTTCCCATCATCCCCGACGAGGCGCGCACCTTCGGCATGGATCCCCTCTTCAAGGAGGTCGGGATCTACAACCCGCTCGGCCAGAACTACACACCGGTCGACAAGGAGCTCCTGCTCAGCTACATCGAGAAGACCGATGGCCAGCTCCTCGAGGAGGGCATCACCGAGGCCGGATCGATGGCCAGCTTCCAGGCCGCCGGAACCTCGTACGCGACCTGGAACGAGCCGCTCGTGCCGTTCTACACGTTCTATTCGATGTTCGGCATGCAGCGCACCGGGGACCAGGTCTGGGCATTCGGCGACGCGCGCGGTCGCGGATTCATGATGGGAGCCACCGCCGGCCGCACCACGCTGACGGGCGAGGGGCTCCAGCACGACGACGGCCACTCCCACGTCCTGGCCAGCACGATCCCGAACATCCTCGCCTACGACCCGGCCTTCGCCTACGAGCTCGCGACCATCGTGCGCGAGGGCATCGACCGCATGTATGGCGAGCGGGCCGACGACGTCTTCTACTACGTCACGCTCTACAACGAGAACTGGCCGATGCCGGCCAAGCCCGACGGCGCCGATGAGGGCGTGCTGCGCGGGCTCTACCGGTTCAGCGCAGCGGACGGCGGCCAACGGCGCGTCCAGATCCTGGCATCGGGCCCCATCCTGCTGCAGGCCATGAAGGCGCGAGACATCCTGCGCGAGCGCTTCGACGTGGCGGCCGATGTCTGGAGCGCCACGAGCTTCCAGCAGCTGCGCAACGATGCCCTCGACGTCGAGCGCTGGAACCGCCTGCACCCCGATGCCGAGCAGCGCGTCCCCTACGTGCGCATGTGCCTCGACCCGACCGAGGGGCCGGTGGTCGCGGCCACCGACTACATGAAGGCCGTGCCGGACATGGTGGCCCGATGGATCGATCGGCCGTACACCGTCCTCGGCACCGATGGCTTTGGGCGCTCGGACACGCGCGAGGCGCTCCGCGCGCATTTCGAGGTCAACGCCGAGCACATCGCCTACGCCGCGCTCCACGCACTGTGCCTCGAGGGCCGCTCGACGCCCGATGAGCTGAAGCGCGCCATCGCCGAGCTGGAGATCGATCCCGACCGCGTGAATCCCCTGTACGCCTGATCGGCCTCAGCCGCCGCTGAGCAGCGGCGTCCCACACGTCACGCAGTAGGCGTCACCGTTCGTCACCACCGCCCGGCATCCGCGGCACCGCGGAGGTGCCAGGCTGAGCACGGCCGCGCCGACGCCCACCCACGCCGCGCGCAGGATCCGGCCGATCGGGCGCCGGCCCGGCCGCCTGGCCGTGAGCGGGGGCCAGGCATGGATCATCGCCTCGGATGGGCGCGACATGGCGGCGTGAAATCGATGGCGCTCACGGTCGTAGAGGGCCCGCCATTCGGGATCGCCCATCACCTGCCGCACGGTGTTCACCACCTGCATCTCCTCGGTGGCGCGGCCAGACCGATTGAGATCCGGATGGAAGGTGCGCGCCAGGCGCCGACAGGCGGCGCTGATCTCGTCAATGGAGGCCGAAGAAGGGACGTCGAGGAGGCGATAGACGTCGCGCTCGGGGGTGTATGGCAGCAGTCGCAAGGTCATGGCTCAGCGGCCCATGGTAGCCGGTGCGTCGACGCACTGCAGGCCGCGTTGGACCAGCGGATTCGCGCGCTTCAGCCATTCGAATTGCTCTTGGGCTTGCTATTTTAGCATCCATGGTTGACATTCTGCTACCCCATTGCTAGATTGACGACATTCGACACCAATCGAGCGACCAATGAGCCATATCTGGTAGGAGCCAGCCCGAGATGTTCGATTACCGCCTCTTCTTCCCGAGCTCGACCCTTGGCGAGGGCGATGCTCCCCGTCGCCCGATCCTGGGCCACCCTGACAAGCGCGTCGTCCGGCTTCCGTCCGGTCGACGTGAGCAGCGCAGTCGCGGGCGCCGCTAGTCATGGGACACGATGTCATCGCCACCTGCCCGGTCTGCACCGGTGAGCTCAGCGTTGCCCGGCTCCACTGCCGGAGCTGCGGGACCGCCCTCGAGGGCGAGTTCAGCGTCGGCCGATTCGGACGCCTGGACCGCGAGCAGATGAACCTCTTGGAGTCCTTCCTTCGCTCGCGCGGCAATCTCAAGGAGATGGAACGCGAGCTCGGCATCAGCTACCCCACGGTTCGTGCGCGGGTGGACGCGCTCATCCGTTCGCTCGGCCTCTCGGACGGCGAGGAAACGGAGCTGAGCGAGGCCGATGACGAAGCGACACCGACCGCCGCCGATGCCGCGGACGAGCGGCGCGCCATCCTCGAGCGCCTTGCACGTCGCGAGATCGGCGCCGATGACGCGGCCGCCGAGCTGCGACGCCTCGGAGCCGATGCCTGATGACGACGTTCATCCGCACCCAGGAGATCGAGCATGAGATCGGCGACCGCGGGAGATTCACGCTGCGCGTCATCGATCCGGACGTCGAGATGCGAGCCGCCGATGGTCGGACCGCTCGCGTCCGCGTGACGTTCGAGATCCGCGCTGATTCGGATGCGGCCGCGGACGAGATCTTCGAACGCTCCCGCTACCGCGTGAACGAGGGCGGCGGATCTCTCGAGGTGGCGGAACCGGAGCATGACGCATCGGGGGCCATCGGGTCGCTGGCGCGCATCTTCGGCGGGGCACGCCGGCCCGAGGCGGCGGTCGAGGTGACCGCCCCGCCACGCTGCGACCTGCGGTACGACGGCGTCAGCGCCGACCTCACGGCCTCGGGATTCACCGGATCGCAGGAGTACCGGACGGTCTCGGGCGACCTCGTGCTCGACCGAGCTGGCGGCTCGGTGCGGATCAAGGGCGTCTCGAGCGACATCAGCCTGCGGGCGGACGCAAGGATCAAGCACCTCGACATCAACACCGTGAGCGGTGACGTGTCCGCCGTCGCGCCCGGTATCGGCCAGATGCGGGCGGCCACCATCAGCGGCGACATCGAGCTCGAGGGCATCCTGGACGACGGCCCCCAGCATCGCGTGGAGACGGTGAGCGGCGACCTCAGCCTGGGCGTTGCGCAGGACCTGACGATCGAGGTCCGTGGCCTGTCGAGCGACGCCGACGTTCGACTCCCCCATCGCACCGAGGGCTCCCGCGACCGGCGGCGCTACGTCATCGGCAGCGGCAAGCCGCAGCTCCTGTTCAGCTCGATGTCCGGCGATGTCGAGGTTCGAAGCCCGCGCCGCACCACACACCATCCGCGACCGCCCGCACCGCCGGCACGGCCGTCCGAACCGAGCGACCAGCTGGCCATCCTGCAGGCTCTCGAGGCCGGCGAGATCGACGTCGACGAGGCCGCGCGGCGGCTGGCGGGGGGATCGTCCAATGTCTGATGAGCTCGAGACCGTCCTTCGCCTCGTCGCGGACGGAACGCTGACGCCCGAGCAGGCGGCGCCGATCATCGACGCCCTCACGCGCGCCGAGCAGGGCAGTCGGCCGGCGCGCGACGAATCGGGCGAACGACTCCAGGATCGGGTGACCCGCGGGATCGATCGGGCGCAGCAGCGCATCGATGAGGCACGGGATCGGATCACGGAGCGGTCCGGGCGACTCGGCGGGCGTCAGCTGCGCATCCGCGTGACCGAGCATGGACGGCAGGTCGTGAACCTGCGCATTCCCATCGGCTTCGTGGACACCGCGCTGAAGTTCGTGCCCGGGATCGGGGGCGACCAGAGCGAGCGCATCCGGGAGGCGGTCGACGCAGGCGTCGTGGGACCCATCGTCGATGTCGAGAGTCCCGATGGGGATGGCGTCCTCATCAGCGTCGAATGAGCCGATCCCCACGGTGGCCGGACCTCTAGAATCGATTCGCGTGACCCGATCGCGTGATCGATGGTGGGAAGGCGCCGCCATCTACCAGATCTATCCACGAAGCTTCGCCGATGCCAACGGCGACGGGATCGGCGACCTCGCCGGGATCGCCAGCCGCCTGGACCACCTCGCCGGACCCGATGACGCCCTCGGCGTGGATGCCATCTGGCTCTCGCCGATCTACCCCTCCCCGCTCCACGACTTCGGCTACGACATCAGCGACTACACCGACGTCGCGCCCGAGTACGGGACGCTCGCCGATCTTGACGCGCTGATCGAGGCGTGCCATACCCGCGGGCTCAGGTTCCTCATGGACCTCGTGCCATGCCACACGTCGATCGAGCATCCGTGGTTCGCGGAGTCGCGCGCCTCCCGCGACAACCCGAAGCGGGACTGGTACATCTGGATGGATCCGGCACCCGGCGGGGGGCCGCCGTCGAACTGGACCGCCACGTTCGGCGGTCGGTCCTGGGAGTGGGACGAGGCGACCGGGCAGTACTACCTCCACACGTTCTATCCCGAGCAGCCGGACCTCAACTGGCGCAATCCCGAAGTGGCCGCCGCGATGGCCGACGTCATGCGCTTCTGGTTCGCACGCGGCGTGGACGGATTTCGGGTGGACGCCATCTTTGCCGCCATCAAGGACGAGCTGTTCCGCGACAACCCGCCGGACCGCCGCCCGCACGCCATCCCGGGGCTCGGGCGGGAATCGGGCCAGGATCCCCTCTGGAGCATGAACCGGCCCGAGGTCCACGACGTCATCCGCCACCTGCGACGCGTGGCCGAGGAGTTCCCCGGTCGCGTCCTCGTCGGTGAGGCCTACGTCCCGGTCGAGGAGCTGGCCGGCTACCTGGGTCACGGAGCCGATGACGAATTCCACCTCGCGTTCAACTTCGAGATGCTGCTCACCCCCTGGGACCACCAGCACCTGACCCTGGCCATCGAACGATCCGAGGCGCTCCATCCGCCCGACACGATCCCGACCTACGCCCTCAGCAACCACGACCAGTCGCGGCACGCCAGCCGATGGGGTTCCGAGCGAGCCGCGGCGGCCGCCTTCCTGCTCCTGACCCTTCGCGGCGTGGCCGTGCTCTACGCCGGCGAGGAGATCGGCATGGTCGACGCCGATCCGGCCATCCTTCCCGATCCCCCCTTCGATCGGGCCGGTCGCGATGCCTACCGCACGCCGATGCAGTGGGAACCGTCGCCGACGGGCGGCTTCACCGATGGCACGCCCTGGCTGCCGCTGGTCGATCCCGCGACGCGGAACGTCGCGGACCAGTCCCGCGACCCCGGTTCGCTGCTTGCCCTCTATCGGCGGCTGCTGGTCGCCCGCCGCGAGTCCGACGCGCTCGGCCATGGATCCCATCGATCGATCTTCGGCGTCGGGCCTGGCGTCCTCGCCTGGGTCCGTGAATCGAGCGACGAGCGGGTGCTCGTCCTGCTCAACTCCGGCGACGGGGAGGCGACCTGCGTCGTCGACTCCCTCCCCGAACGGGCGGGCACGGTGCTCGTCGCCACATCGGGCCGCGAAGGGCGCGTCGAGCTCCCGGGACTCGTGCTCGCGCCACTCGAGGGAATCGCAATTCGGCTCTGACCACGCGGTGCTACCGTAGCGCGCCGTGACGCGACATCCGAGACGCCCCGATCCCGACTGGGTCGATCCCCTGCTCGAGGTCCGCGAGAAGAAGCGCGGGAAGCGTCCCGGGGACGCCTATGTGCGAATCGTGCGACCGTTCGAGGACGCCTTCCATCGTGGCGATGAGGGCGAGCTGGTCGCCACCGAGCGCACGCTCCTCGAATGGCGCGGATGGAAGTCCGGGCTCCGGAGGTTCCGAACCGGGCTCATCGGAAGACCGATCAGCACCGAGCGCGAGGGGCACGAGCGCCTGACCAAGGTCAAGGCGCTGGCCATCTTCTCGAGCGACAACATCAGCTCATCGGCGTATGGGCCCGAGGAGATCATGCGCGTGCTGGCCCTTGCCGGCACCGGTGTCCTGACCCTGACCTCGTGGCAAGCGACAACCTCGGCAGCACGGCCGGCATCCTCGCCGCGGCGGCGCTGCTCATCGGGTACGTGGTGACGGTCGCCGTCTCGGTCTCGGCCGGGGTCGCCGCCCTGACCTCGATCGTCCCGGAGATCTACCCCGAGCGCGTCCTCATCGGCGTCGGCATGGTGGCGATCCTCATGTTGGGCAACCTCCGCGGCATCCGCGAGTCGGGCACGATCTTCATGGTTCCCACCTACGCCTACATCGTCATCATGCTCGGGATCCTCGGCTACGGAGTGGTGCGGACGCTGATCGGCGACATCCCCGACTACGTCGCCCCCGCGGCGTGGGCCGGCGTCGAGCAGGGCGGCCAGGCACTCGGCCTGTTCCTCATCCTTCGCGCCTTCAGCCAGGGCGCCGTGGCGCTGACCGGCGTCGAGGCCGTCTCCGATGGCGTCCCGGCGTTCAAGTCACCCGAGTGGCGCAACGCGCGGATCACGCTGACCTGGGCGGCGATCATCTTCGGGATCCTCTTCGTGGGGATCGCGTATCTCGTGACCTCGATCGGGATCGTGCCGGATCCGACGGAGGAACAGACGGTGCTGAGCCAGCTCGTGCGCCATCTCGCCGGCGACGGCGCGATCCTCGTGATCGCCCAGGTCTCCACGGCGCTGCTGCTCGTCCTCGCCGCGAACACCAGCTTCGCGGACTTCCCTCGCCTCTCGTCATTCCTGGCGCGCGACGGCTACCTGCCGCGCCAGTTCGCGTTTCGCGGCGAGCGCCTCGCCTTAAGCTTCGGCTGTTCGCCCGTCCCAACACGATCGTGGCCGACGTGCCGTACCACGTGCGCCGCCCGTAGCTTGGCCGTTGCGGCCATCGGCGTGTCAGCGAAGCTGCAGGCGGAAGTAGCGGCCTTCGGACAGGATGTGGCGACGCGCGCCGCGATACAGGAGATTGGCGGGGAACGGCTGCTGCTCGGCCGTGGCGTAGATCACCGCGTCACGCTCCGGGCCGGGCGGGAGCGGTTCGGCGCTGACCTCGATCGGCGCCTCGGGCCGAGGTGCGACCGTGGCTTCGCCCGCGCTGCGAAGGTTCGCGGTCCACGCCACCTCTCCGTTCGGATGGCCGACGTACCAGGTCCGGTTCACCCGGATCAACCCAACGAGCACGCTCCGCGGGCGTCCCGTGCGGCGACCCCGCACCGTGACGCGCGAGGTGATTCCCATGCCAACGCTGAACCAGCTCCATCGCAGGAGCGGGTCGATGATCCTGATGAAGGCATAAGCAGCCAGAAACACGACGTTCCAGGTCGCCGATCGGCGGGGGCTCATGCTCCGTCTACGTCGCAGGATCGCTGCCGTATTGGTCCGGTGCTCAGGTCCGCTGCCGTCGCCGGCGCAGCCGATACTAGCTCGCGAGCACCGCGGCGCCGGCAATCGACATCCCGCCTCCGAGGATCACCCACGCGATGGGACCCGAGCCGCTCGATCCCGGTGAGCCCGAGAGCACGCCCTCGCGGACCGTCGCCGACGCTCGGCTGCTGAAGGCAGAGAAACGGCGCCGGAGCGGCGTGCAATCCACCGTCCCGGCGCCTGGCTCGCGCCGCCCGTAGCACCGGTCGACGCGAGATGACGTCATCCTAGTCGGTAGGGAGGAGCGCGCGCCTGAAGGGGATTCGGCCCTGACCCATTGAGTCGAGGTCCGAAGCCGAGGAAGAGCGCGCTTGGGCGCAGGTCGCAATCTCGGGGCGCTGGATTGGAGCCGGCCGGCTCACATGCCATCGGATGCGGCAGGTGGGCCTTCCGCGCTCGATGCAATCGTCGTACAAACGGGCAGCCGCCGACGGCTCCGAGGCCAGCCTTGCGGCCGAAAGGCAAACAGAGCGACCAGCAATCCCTAGCCACCGATTGCAAACATGGAACCCACGACAAACCGCACCGCACGAACTGGGTGGCTGACGATCCGAAGGTCTCGCCAATCCGGCGTGTAGCCCACACCGCCGGCGTCGACATCACCCGCGGGGAGCTCCTTGATGTGTCTAACCCCGGATCCACCGATCGAGGGCGCTTCACAGGGTGTCGGAATGACGAATCAGGTGCCCATCTGAACTGGGAAGATGGAGTTGGAAGACAACCATCAAGCCCGACAGAGGAGCACCTGATTGATGCGATCATCGCATACCCTGGACCGGCTGGAAACACGCTTCGACGACGATCG
>JBPCOK010000137.1:0-20017 GCA_051000335.1 Candidatus Limnocylindria bacterium
GCGTGCGGGCCCTCGCGACGCTGGAGGTCGAACCATCCGGCGCCGATAGCGAGCTGACGTTCGCCATGGAGATCCGCGGCTCGATGCTGACCTCCTTCATGGAGCCGATGATCGCCGGCGCGGCCGGCGGCGACATCAAGGCAAGCCTCGAGCGACTCCGCGAGCGGTTCGCCCAGCTCCGTTGAGATGACCGAGCAGACCGTGCCGATTCGGCTGGTATGTCCGCCTCGGCTTCGCTCGAGAGTTGAGCACCGGTTCGCGCCGGGAATGCCGCGGTACGTCGCCCCGAGGGGTGGCGTCGTCTACTTCTGGGTAGATGACATTGACGCGGTCGCCGCGAAGTTCGACATCGCCCCCGAGCAGGCGCCGTGGGCGCGCGAAGTGGAGCTCACCGATCCTGACGGCAACCGGATCCGCGCCGGCCAGGCGCGGTTCGCTCCCCAGCCCACCGGCTGAGCCCAGGCCAATTCGGGATCAGGCGGGCTCCACGTTGCCGGTGCCGCCGTCGACGGTGACTTGCATGCCCGTCTTCAGGCGGGCAGTGGCGTCGCCGCAGCCGACGACCGCCGGAATGCCGAACTCGCGGGCGATGATCGAGGCGTGCGACGCCGCGCTGCCCACGTCGGTCACGACCGCCGCCGCCCGGTGGAAGAGCGGCGTCCATGCCGGCGCGGTGAGCGGGGCGACGAGGATCTCGCCCGGCTGCAGCTCGTCGAACTGGTCCGGCCCGCGGATCACCCGGACGGACCCGGCGGCGCGACCTGCCGAGGCCGGCGAGCCCGAGACGAGGGCATGCTCGGACCGGACTGCCCCCACCAGCTCGGGGAACGCGTTCCACGTCCGTTTCAGAAACCGGTTCAGCCGGCCGACGAGCAACGGGGGTACGAGCCTGGCCTGCTCGTCGAGCCTGGCGCGACGCCCGGCCACATCGACCGGAGGCTGCGACGATGCTCCGCCGAGCGCCCCGAGCGCCCCGAGCGCCTCGGAGCGCGTCAGGTAGAAGACGTCCGCGGGGTCATCGATAGTGGTGGCGGCCGCAAGCGCCTCGCCGATGCGAAGGACCGCGCGTCGCATCACCGGCCAGGCGATCGTGAGCTCGCCGACGTGCTCCTCGCGGACCGGAACGAGCCGCTGGGTCTCCGCAAGCAGCTCGCGGAATGCGCGGAGACGACGAGGTGAGGCCTCGAGTGCCGCGAAGGCTTCCTCCTCGGCTGCGCGGCGCGTCTCCACCACGCGGCCGTGGTTGTCGAGACGGCCGGCAGACGGAACCGACGCGGGAGGATGCGCCCAGTCCAGCGACGTGACCGCGTGCGGCGCGGTATCGCCCGGAGGATCGAATCCGGCGAGCAGCGGCAGATGGCTACCGCCACCGAGTGGCCCCGCGAGGTGCCGGCGGTAGAACGCGGCGAGGTTCATCTCCATCTTGTAGGCGGCGCCGGCGAACGTGGCGATCGAGGCGAAGTACTCGCCGGCCAGATCGGCGAGTTCATCGATCAGCGACGGGAGGTCGGCGACCGGCAACGCCGACACGCGCAGTTCGGCGGACGCGACCGTCGCACGGTAGCGCGGCAGCAGGTCGTCGCGCCAGTCGCGCTCATAGAGCGGGAGGCTGTGCCTGACGAGTGGCGGGGCCACCCCGACCACTCGTCGGGGATTCCGCACCAGGTGCCACAGGATGTCCGGCAGGCTCCGCGCCATCGACCCCGGCGAGATCCAGTTGATCGAGTAGAAGTACCAGCCGTTTATGACCACGTGGTGAGGCAGCGGTGCGCGCTGTCCGGTCCACTTGCGGAGCTCGCGGTGCAGGCGCTCCTCCATGGTGCTCAGCAGCCACGACTCGAACAGCGGCGTCACGGGCTCGGAGATCCATTCGCCGAAGCGCAGCTGCCGCGTGTACGCGCCGGACGCCGGCGGTTCCCACGACACGTCGGGCGGCAGAGCGGTCATCGGACGTGCCTGGAGGATCCACAGCGTGCCGTCGGCGCCGATCGCCCACTCGACGTCCTGCGGCACGGCGCGGGCGGCGGCGATCCGCCGCGCCTCGGTCCCGACCGCCATGACCTGCCGGCGATCGATCGCGTGCTCCGGCTGGCGGCGCGGGGTCGCGCTCCGGTCGGTGACGACCCACTCGTCGCCGTAGGCGGCGCCCGAGACCAGCCGCTCGCCAGGCCCGCGGACCGCGGTGACGACGCAGGAGTCGCGGTCCCCGCTGACCGGATCGGCGGTGAGCGCAACACCGGCCGCAACGGGCCGGACCATCCGCTGGACGAGCACCGCCATCGAGGCGCCGTCACGGTGGTCGTAGTCGGCGACGCGGTCCGCGACCGCGCTCGCGAGGCATCGGTCCACGGCGGCCGGAAGGTCCTCCGGCGCCACGTCCAGGACCGTCTCGTACATCCCGGCGAACGAGCGCTCGGAACCATCCTCGGCGACGCCGCTGGATCGGACGGCGAAGGGTCCCGCGCCCAACTCGGCCGCGGCATCGGCAAGCGCCGCCGAGCGGACATCCGGTGCAGCGGCGAAGCCGACCGGAAGGACGAATCCCGCCGGGACGCGAGCGCCGGCCGCGAGCAGCTCGCCGAGGCTGGCCGCCTTGCCACCGACCTCGGGGGCATCGGTCAGCCGGAGCTCGTCCAGCCGTCGGATGGCCTGCACGCTGTTCATGGCGCATCGGAGCTTGTTGCGGCGATGGCTGCGCGGACGGCCCGGTCGATCTCGTCGGCGACCTGCTCGACACTGGCCCCCAAATGGTCGCGCCAGACCCGCAGCGCCGATGACGTCGTCAGGATCACGAGGAGCCGCGCGATCCGGTCGCGATCGGCGGCCGGGAGCTGGGGCGCGACCGCGTCTGCAACCCTCCGCACGAACTCGAAGCGGTTCGGTGCGTGCACTCGACGGACCTCCTCGGCCGCAGGGCTGGCCAGCGCCGCGCGGGTCATGTCGTCCAGGCCGTCCATGCTGCGGAGCACGACGACCAGGGTTTCCCGAAGCCCATCGATCGAGGCGGGCAAGACGACGGCATCGATGCCGGCGCGTTGTTGAAGGTGCGGCTGGAGCGCGGCGAGGAGGTCGCGCTTCGTCCCGAAGTGCCGGTACACCGTCGGGATCGATACGCCCGCCGCTCGGGCGACCGCCGGCACGGTGACGTCCGCGAGCCCCCCCGCCATCACGCGGACGGTCGCGTCGAGGATCCGCTCACGCGTCGTCGCTGCCTGTTGCGTGCGTAGCTCGCTCCGGTAGGTCCGCTCGACCCCGTTCGCAAGAGGTTTCATTTACTGAATATATGGATCGTGTCAAGCGGGAGGCGCCGCGAGGCGGCGCGGCGCATCGGCCCTCAAGGATCGCTTGACCGTTGCGACGATGACCCCGGGATCCGCGCCGGCCAGGCGACGACGTCATCCGACCGGGATTGAGGGTCCGCGGACCCCTGTGATATCCTCGATCCGAACGCGTTGACGCGGGAGCAGTACGTGCTGCGCCTCGTTCACAGCGAGCCGGGACTGGTGGAAGCCGGCGACACGAGGAGCGCGGAACTCACCCGTTGAGCAGCCCAGGCGATGAGTCTGGCCGGTTGGCGTCCGATAGCGCGCCGACGAGTGGACCGACGATATCCGTGGGGTTGTAGCTCAGCTGGGAGAGCACCTGCATGGCATGCAGGGGGTCGGGGGTTCGAGTCCCCCCAGCTCCACCACTTCATCGGCCAAGCTCAGGTGGTACCGCGGAGATGTGAGCCCCTTCGTCCCGAGCAGACGGAGGGGTTTGTCGTTGTCTGGAGATTTCCATGATCCTGACCGGGAGCGGCGAGGCGAAGACGGCGCGCGACGGCCGGCGCTGGACGTTGCGCCCGGCGCGGCCGACCGATGGACGCGCCCTGGCCCGGCTATTCGCCGAGGTCCGCGAGGAGGGCCGCTGGCTGATCACCACGCCAGGATCGGTCAGCGAACCGTCGGAGGCGTTCTGGATCAGCGAGCTCATCCGGGCCTCCGAGCACCTGGCGCTGGTGGCGGAGGCGGACGGCGAGGTGGTCGGGAACGTGCTCGTCAGCGTCGATCGCGGACGCGCCACGGAGCATATCGGCGTGCTCTCGATCTGCATCGGCTCCGACTGGCGCGACGTCGGCATCGGGAGCGACCTGGTCGCCGGCGCCCAGGCATGGGCACACGAGCACGGTCTGCGCAAGATCTCGCTCGGCGTCTTCCCCGACAACGAACGGGCGATCGCGGTGTATGAGCGGCGAGGCTTCGTGCGCGAGGGCATGCGCCGACAGCAGTACCGATCCGGTGAGGAGTACCGCGACGAGGTGCTCATGGCGTGGTTCCCGCAGGAGGATCAGGACCGATGACGACCGACACCCTTGCCCGCGCGCCGCGCGCCGGCCGATTCGACCCGATGTCGTATGAAGCGAAGTGGCGCGAGCGCTGGGCCGCGGACGAGCTGTACGTGGCCCGTGACGACGACCCGCGACCGAAGCGCTACGTCCTGACGATGTACCCCTATCCGTCCGGCGATCTGCACATCGGCCACTGGTACGCGGCCACCGGCCCGGACATCGTCGCCCGCCTGCACCGCATGCGCGGCAACAACGTGATGTTCCCTATGGGCTTCGACAGCTTCGGGCTGCCGGCCGAGAACGCGGCGATCGATCGCAACATCCACCCCACGAAGTGGACGGCGGCGAACATCGACCGCATGCGGACCCAATTCCGCTCGATGGGCTGCATGTTCGACTGGACGCGGGAGCTCGCCACCTCCGACCCCGAGTACTACCGCTGGACGCAGTGGATCTTCCTGCAGTTCTACAACGCCGGCCTCGCCTACAAGGCCAAGGCGCCGGTCGACTGGTGCCCGAAGGACCAGGTGGTCCTGGCCCGCGAGCAGGTGGAGGGCACCGAGCGCCGGTGCTGGCGCTGCGGCACACCGGTCATCAAGCGCGACCTCGAGCAGTGGTGGTTCCGCATCACGAACTACTCCGACGAGCTGCTCGACTTCAGCGGCCTGGACTACCCCGAGCCGATCAAGCTCATGCAGACGAACTGGATCGGCCGGTCGGAAGGTGCGGAGATCGACTTCCCGACCGAGGCCGATGACGTCGAGCCGATCCGCGTCTTCACCACGCGGCCCGACACGGTCTTCGGCGCGACGTTCATGGTCCTGGCGCCCGAGCATCCGCTGGTCGAGACGCTCACCACGGACGATCGACGCGCCGATGTCGAGGCGTACGTGGCGGCCGCGCGGCGCGAGACCGAGATCGAGCGCATGAGCACCGAACGTGAGAAGACCGGGGTTTTCATCGGCGCATACGCCATCAACCCGATGACGGACGAGCGCGTCCCGATCTGGATCGCCGACTACGTGCTGCCCGGCTACGGGACCGGCGCGATCATGGCAGTCCCCGCGCACGACGCGCGTGACTACGACTTCGCCCGGAAGTTCGACCTGGCGATCCGCTACGTCGTGTCCCCCACCTCCGGCGAGCTGCCCGACGGCGAGGCCTTCGTCTCGCATGCCGACGACGAGGTGCTCATCGACTCGGGCGCGTTCACCGGGATGCGCGCCGCGGAGGCGATCGCCGCCATCACGAAGGCGCTCGAGGAGTCGCGGCGTGGACAGATGGCGGTCACCTACCGCCAGCGCGACTGGCTGGTGAGCCGGCAGCGCTACTGGGGCGCCCCGATCCCGATCGTGTACTGCGAGGAGCACGGCGCGGTGCCGCTGCCCGAGGACCAGCTGCCGGTGGTCCTTCCCGACGACGTCGACTTCGCGCCGACCGGCGTCTCCCCGCTCCAGTCGCACGCCGAGTGGCTGGCGGCCGAATGCCCGACCTGCGGAAAGCCCGCTCGCCGGGAGACCGACACACTCGACACGTTCATCGATTCGTCCTGGTATTTCCTGCGCTACTGCTCACCCGGCAACGAGGAGCGTGCCTGGGATCAGGAAGAGGTCGCGGCATGGATGCCGATCCACCTCTATACCGGTGGCGCCGAGCACGGCGTCATGCACCTGCTCTACTTCCGGTTCTTCGTGAAGGCGCTGCGCGACCTGGGCCTCCTCTCATTCGACGAGCCGACCCTGAAGCTCCGCAACCAGGGCCAGATCCTGGGGGCCGACCACAACCGGATGAGCAAGTCGCGCGGCAACGTGCAGGCGGCGGACGAGCTCGTCGAGCGCTACGGATCCGACACCGTGCGCGCCTTCCTGATGTTCATCGGACCGTGGGACCAGGGCGGACCGTGGAATCCGTCGGGCATCGACGGCATCCACCGCTGGCTGGGCCGGGTGTGGGGCACCGCGCTGCCCACCGACCGCGACCTGCAGCGTTCCGCATCGAACCGCGAGGTGCTTGGCACGGCCGAGGAGCTGCAGACCGCGCTTCGCCGCGCGACGCACGCCACGATCGCCGCGGTGGGCGACGACTACGCCGAGATGCACTTCAACACGGCCATCGCCAAGCTGATGGAGCTGACGAATGCCATCGTTCGCGCCCGCGAGGCCGGCCAGGCCGGTGATCCGGCCTACGCCGAGGCGGTCGACACGCTGCTCGTCCTGCTGGCCCCGCTCACCCCGCACATCGCGGAGGAGCTCTGGGAGCGACGCGGGCACGCCTACAGCGTGCACCAGCAGCCCTGGCCGGAGGCGGATCCCTCGCTGGCCACGTCCGACACCGTCGAGCTGCCGGTGCAGGTGGACGGCAAGCTCCGTGACCGGCTGGTCGTGAAGGCCGATACGCCCGCGGATGAGGTCGAGCGCCTCGCGCTCGCCTCCGAGCACGTGCAGAGCTACCTCGCCGGACGCGCCCCGATGCGCGTCATCCAGGTGCCCGGCAAGCTCGTCAACGTGGTCACGCCCCGGGACTGACACGCTCGATAACGCGCCGATAACGGCCGGATAAGGCGGAGCCGCCTAGGGTGCAGCCCTGCTTCCGATGCCCGGCGCCGAGTGCCCGGGTGCCGGGCATCGGACGCAGCTGCTCGCCGTCGTCATCATCCTCGCCTCCCGCGTGGAGGTTTCGAGGTGTCGCGTTCCGACCGTATTGCGATCGCTGCCGCCGGGGGTGCCCTCGTGCTCGGGCTGGCTGCCGCATGGCTCTTCTTCGCCCCGCCCGAGGCAGCGCCGGTCGGCCTGGTGGACGCATCGGCGGTGTCGTTCGTCCCCTCCGCCTCCGAGCCGGCCGCGAGCACGAGCGAGGGCACGACCACGATCGTCGTCGATGTCGAGGGGGCCGTCGCTGCTCCCGGGGTCCGGACGCTGCCTGTCGGATCGCGGATCGCGGACGCCATCGCGGCCGCGGGGGGCTACGCGTCGGACGCCGACCTGGGTGCGGCAGCCGCATCGATCAACCTGGCCCAGCCACTCACCGACGGTGAGCAGGTGCGCGTTCCCCGCGTCGGCGATGCCGTGACGGCCGGAGGGTCGACCGAATCCGGCGGCGCATCGGGAGGCGGCGGCGGCGCGGGGAGCGGTGGGGCGGCGCTGGTGGACCTCAACTCGGCCACGCCCGACCAGCTCGAGGCGCTCCCCGGGATCGGGCCTGTGACCGTTCAGAAGATCGTGGCAGCCCGGCAGGAGCAGCCGTTCGCCTCGCTCGAGGATGCCGTGCAGCGCGGCGTCATCCACCGCGGACAGCTGGAGGACATCCAGGGCCTCGCGACCGCGGGCTGAGCGTTGGGGAGCGCTCGATTCGCGCTGCCGGTGGCGTTGCTCGGCTGCGCCGCCGGGATCCTTGCGTCCGACCTCGGCATCGGTCCAGCCTGGGCCCAGCTGGGGGGTGTCGCCATCGGCGCTGTCGCCATCGGCGCGCTCGTCGGTCCGCTCCGCGGCGGGCTGTGGCTCATCGCGGCGGCGTTGGCGTTCGCGGCGCTCGGGACATGGCGCCTCCAGACGACGGATCCCTCGATGTCACCGGATCGAGCGTCCGTGGCGCGGCTGGTGGACGGGGAGGAGCACGAGCTCGCCGGCACGGTGATGGACGACCCGCGCCCCCGCGCGGACCGCATACAGCTCGTCCTCGGCGACATCGAGGGGTCAGCGGGCGGTGCAGTCGCGACGTTCGCGGACCGGCTGTTGATCTGGATGCCTCGCGGCATCGATGCCGGGAGCGGTGACCGTCTCCGGATACGGTCCCGGGTCGAGCTCCCGGAGGACTTCGACGGCTTCGCGTACCGCGAGTATCTCGCTCGCCAGGGCGTCGCGGCCATCGCTCGACCGCGCGATGCGGAGCTGATCGCGGCGGCCAGCGGCCCCACCGCGGTCCTGGTCGCCCTCCGTCGAGCGCTCCTCGATGGCCTCAATGGACTCGTGCCTGAGCCGGAGGCCGCCCTCGGCGCGGGAATCCTCCTCGGCGTGCGGGCGGCCATCGCGCCCGAGATCAACGACGCGTTCGCGACAGCCGGACTGACCCACGTGATTGCCATCAGCGGCTGGAACATCGCCATCGTGGCCGCCCTCATTGCGGCCGTCGTCCGGCCGCTCGAGCGCCGTCCGGGGGGCCGCTGGACCACGGCGATCGTTGCGGCATCGACGGTGACGGGGTACGTGCTTCTCACGGGCGCGAGCCCGTCGGTCGTTCGCGCCGCGCTCATGGCCGGCGCCATGCTCATCGCGCGCCTCGGGGGATCGCGGGCGCACGCGGCGTCCGCGCTCGAGCTGGCCGCGCTCGTCATGCTGCTCGTCGCACCGGCCGTACTCTGGGATGTGGGCTTCCAGCTCTCGCTGCTCGCCACCGGCGGCCTCATCTGGTTCGGGTCGGCGGTCGAGCGACGCCTGCCGGGCTGGCCAGGCTGGATTCGAGAGCCGGTCGCCCTGACGCTGGCGGCCCAGCTGACAACCCTGCCGGTCATCCTCGTGAACTTCGAGCGCCTCTCGCTCGTCGCGCCACTGGCCAACGTCCTCGTCGTCCCCTTCGTGCCGATCGCCATGTTGTTGAGCGCTATCGCCTCGGCCTTCGGTGCGATGAGCGCCCTCGTCGCCATCCCGGCGGCTTCGGACGCCATCGGGTGGCTGGTCGGTGGCGCAGCATGGCTCGTGCTCCGGGTGATCATCGCGCTGGGGATCGCCGTTGCCTCGGTTCCGCACGCCGCACTCGACCTGACGCTGCCGCCGGTCGTCGCGCTCGCATGGCTGCCGATCCTTGCGCTCGGAACGTGGGCACTCGCCGGCGACCATGTCGACGAGCGGTCACCCGACGAGCGAACGGCGAGCGCGGCCGCCGCCCTGGCGCGCCGAGTGGTCCGCCCCGTGCCCGTCGGGTTGGCGATCGTCGCGGTGCTCCTCGCCGTCTCGATCGCGTCTCGCCCCGACGGCCGGCTGCACGTCACCCTGCTCGATATCGGACAGGGCGACGCGATCCTCATCGAAGCGCCGACCGGGGCAACGATGCTCGTCGACGGCGGACCCGACCCCGACCTCACGCTGCGGCGCTTGGGCGCCAATCTCCCCTTCTTCGCACGCCGGATCGACCTGCTGGTCCTGAGCCATCCCCACCAGGACCACGTGGCCGGGTTGGTTGACGTCCTCGAGCGATTTCGCGTGCGGTGGCTTCTCCACGCCGGGATCGACTACGAGAACCCCGCCTATCACCGACTGCTGGCCGATGCCGCCGCCGCGAACACGCCGGTCGTGCTGGCACGTGCAGGCCAGCGCATGACGCTGGACCCGACGACGACGCTCGAGGTCCTCTACCCGTCTGGCTCCGATGCCGCCGCCCCGCTTCCCGATGGGGATATCAACAATGGCTCGGTCGTCCTCCTGCTTCGCATGGGCGGATTTGCCGCGCTCCTCACGGGCGACGCGGAGGCGCCGGTCGAGGCATCGCTCGTGAGCCGCGGGCTGCCGGCCATCGACGTGCTCAAGGTCGGCCACCACGGATCGACATCGTCGACCACGACCGAGCTCCTCGACGCGGTCCGGCCGAGCGTTGCACTGATCTCGTCCGGCGTGGGCAACGAGTACGGCCACCCCGCGCCGGAGACGCTCGCACTGCTCGGCGCGCGGCCGGGACTTGCCGTGTACCAGACGGACACGGCGGGTGACCTCGAGATCGTCAGCGACGGTCGCACCTTCGCCCTTCGCAGCGACCTCGGTTGGAGCGCACCGCGTGCGGTGCACGCGTCGGAGTCCGCGGGTAGCATCGGTCCGTGGCCGTACCCGATCGTTCCACCGCCCGCCGGATGCTCGCCGATGCGGACCTGCCCGACGGCATCGTCCGACATTCCGAGGGCGTTGCTCGCGTCGCCATTGCCGCCGCCGCCCTCCTGGCCGAGGCGCAGATCCCGATCGACGGCAGCCTGGTCGAGGCGGCCGCCCTGCTGCACGACATCGACAAGGTCGAGATCCGGCGCACCGGCGGCGAGCACGGGATCGTCGGCGCGCGCCGGCTCGAGGCGGCGGGACACGAAGAGCTCGCCATGCCGGTCGCCTCCCATCCCATCAGCTGCCTGCTCGATGAAGAGCGCTTCCCGATCGGCTGGCCATCGGTGTTGGTGGCGGTGGCCGACCGGCACGTGGCCCAGGACTTCCTCACCGTCGACGAGCGACTCGACGACATGAGGCTGCGCCACCCCGAACACGCGAGTGCCATCGATGCTGCGCGACGGCCCGCCCACGCCCTCGAAGCGGAGCTGGCGGAGGTGGTCGGGCTGTCGGTTGACGAGCTGGTGGCTCGGCTGCGCCGTGCCTGGGCTGCGGGAGCGTGAGCGTGCCGCTCCTGCTCCTGCACGGCGACGATGGCCTGGGGCTGGATCTCGCACAACGCGACTTCGCCGCGGAGATCGACGCCACCGATCGGATGGAGATCCATCCAAGCTCGACCCCCGACGAGGGCGCCATCGACCGTGCGCGCCTCGAGTCGGGCACGATGGGCATGTTCGGTACCCACCTCGCCGTGCTCCACCAGCCGCTCCGCGCGGCCGGGCGCTCGACCAGCGCGGCGGATCGGCTGCTGGCGCTCGTTCACGACCTTCCCGAGGGATCGGCGCTCGCGCTGGTGGAGGAGCGGCCCTCGCGCGACATCGCGAAGCCACCGGCGCTTCTCAAGCGATTGGCGGAGGCCGTCAGGGACCGGGGCGGGCGCGTCGAGCAGCGGGACGCTCCGCGCCGTGGCGAGCTTCGCGGCTGGATCGTGACCCATGCGGCGCGCATCGGCGTGAAGATCGAGGTTCGGGCCGCCCATCTCCTCGCCGAGCGCATCGGCGGACAGATCTGGGAGACCGATATCGAGCGCGGCGAGATGACGCGCATCGCCGATTCCGAGCTGCGGAAACTGGCGACCTACGCCGAAGAACGTCCGATTGCCGCCGACGACGTCGAGGCGCTGACCATCGACACCCGACCCGCTTCGGTCTTCGCGATCACGAACGCGCTCGACCGGCGTGAGCCGGCGGCCGCGGCCGAGGCCCTGCGCCGCGCGTTGGCGGACGGCCAGCCCGGCCTGCGGATCCTGGCGTCATTGGCCGGTCGGGTGTCGGACCTCATCGTGGCCCGCGACCTGGCGGCCGCGAAGACCGCCCCCAACGAGATCGCGCGACGCATTGCGCGCGGCAATGCCCGGATGGCGGAGCGGATCGTGGATGCGGCGCGGCGATACCGGGGAGACGAGCTGGAGCGGATGCTCATCGGCCTGTTCGAGGCCGACGTGGCGATCAAGTCGAACGCGATGGACGAGGAGCCGGCGCTCGTCGCGTGGCTCGGGGAGCACCTGCTGGCGTCCCGGCCCGGCTGACCGTAGCTCAGGCGGCCGGAGCGCGCCCGGCTGGTCCGGCGCTCAGGACCCGATCGGACTCGATCGCGAATGTGCATCGCGCCCCATCCAGGCCCAGGATGCCGATCAGCTGCTGGTCGACGTAGAGCTGCCGGCACGGCACGCAGAGTGCGCCGGGGATGGCGAAGAAGAGCCGCTCATCGGCCTCGGGATCGCGGAAGACGGTGTCGAACACGCTCGTCAACAGGGACCCGCTGCAGAAGCGGCAGGTCTCGATGGGTCGCGAACGGCGGGTCTGATCGGTCATGTGCCAGAGCATGCGAAGCACGGCACGTTGTCTCAATGGGACCAAAGGGGCATGCCCCCGGGGGCTACCAGTACCAACGGTGGTGGCCTCTCAGCCTCAGACGATGCGGACGACCTGCGTGGCCTGGCTCCAGAGTCGCTCGAGGCCGTAAAACTCCCGCTCTTCGGGAGCGAAGACGTGGACGATGACGCTCCCGAAGTCGAGCAGGACCCACCGCGACGACTGCCTGCCCTCCATGCCGCGCGGACGGATCCCCTCGTCGCGCAGCTCATCGACGATGGCGCCGGACAGGGCCGCGACCTGGCGATCGCTGCGGCCGGAGCAGATGACGAAGAAGTCGGCCATCGTCGTGAGCTCCGCCGTGCGCAGCATCACGATGTCGTTGCCCTTCTTGTCCGATGCGATCTCGACGATCCGATGCGCCAGGGCGGCGGCTTCCTCCGGAATATCGACCCGCTCAGTGGCGATGGTCTCCTCGGCGGCCTCTTCAGCCACCGCGGTACAGCTCTCGCTCGATGATCAGCTCCTCCACGTCGCGCGGCACAAGGTAGCGGATGGTGTCGCCGGCCGCCACCCGTCGCCGAATCTCCGAGCTGCTCACATCGAGCGATGGACCCGAGAGCAGGTGAACGCGCCGGGCACGCTCGCCGAACCGGCGACTCAGCCAGTCTCCGGTCGGAGGCAGGCTGCCCGGACGCGGTCCGACGGCCCACTCGATTTCGTCGAGCAGGCGATCCGGCTCGTGCCAGCCGTCGATCTCGGCCAGGGAGTCGGCCGCCATGACCAGGACGAGCTCCTCGGCAAGTCGTAGCTGCTTGAGCTCGATCACGCTGTCGAGCGTGTACGACGGACCGGCGCGTTCCATCTCGATGCCGCACAGGGCAAACGCCGGGTCACCATCGATGGCGAGCCGCGTCATGAGCATCCGGTCCGTCGCGCGGGTGACGGGCCGGTCCGTCTTGTGGGGTGGCCGGCTGGCCGGCATGAACAGCACCTGGTCGAGGTCGAGGGCGTCGGCCGCCATGGCGGCCAGCCACAGGTGCCCGACGTGGGGCGGATCGAACGTGCCGCCCAGGATGCCGACGCGATGCATCGGCTGCTCCGGTGTCGTGCGCGCAACCCTGGTCTCCGACACCGAGCGTGGCGCCATGAGGAGTGACGCGCTCAATCCTCGTCCCCCCATTCCAGCTCGATCGGCCCGATGTGGACGGTCGTTCCGGCGCCGGCTCCCGCCCGGCGCAGCTCCGCGTCGATGCCGAGCCGCTCGAGCCGGCGCCAGAATCGATCGCGCGACTCCTCGTTGTCGAAATCGGTGCGCGCGGCCTGCAGCTCGATCCGCCGTCCACGGACGCGGAGCCCTGCGCCCTCGGCCACGACCTCCCACCCCTCGGCGAGCGGGTCGAACCGATGGACGCGCATGGCGGCGTCCGGCGGATGACTCGCTTCGGCGATGGCGGCCGCGTCGAGAGCCGCCGACAGGCGTGCCCGCAGCTCATCGAGCCCGGTGCCATCATGCGCGCTGACGCCCACCGGGTCGTGGCCATCGGCCTGGAGCGCTCGGCGGATGTCAGGCCAGCGCTCGGCGACCTCCGGCAGGTCGAGCTTCGTGACGACGAGCGGCATCGGGCGCTCGAGCAGGGAGGCATCGTGGAGCCGCAGCTCATCGGCCACGGCGTTCCACTCTTCGACCGGGTCCCGCCCGGCGCCGTCCACGACGCCGACGATGACCCGCGTGCGCTCGACGTGCCGAAGAAAGTGATGCCCCAGGCCCCGTCCCTCGTTCGCTCCCTCGATCAGGCCGGGAACGTCCGCGATGACCGTCGTCCGCTCCTCGTCCAGGGCCATGACGCCGAGGTTCGGGCTGATCGTCGTGAATGGATAGGCTCCGACCTCGGGACGCGCCTCGGTCAGGGCGGCCAGTAGGGTGGACTTGCCGGCATTCGGCGCCCCCACGAGGCCGATGTCGGCGATGAGCTTGAGCTCGAGCTCGATGCGCAGCTCCTCACCCGGCGTCCCCTTCTCGGCATGCTTCGGGGCCCGATGCGTGGCACTGGCGAAATGGACGTTGCCACGCCCACCGCGGCCGCCGTGGGCAACCACCAGCCGCGCGTCCGCCTCGACCAGCTCGCCGATGAGTTCGCCGTCCGGGTAAGTTCGCACCAGGGTGCCCGGCGGCACGCGGATCGTGATGTCCGGCGCATTCTTGCCGTGCGCCCGGCGTCCCATGCCGCGGCCGCCATCATGAGCGCGGACATGGCGCTGGCGCCGGAATTCGCCGAGGGTCGTCATCCCGGGCTCGACGACGAAGGTCACGCTTCCGCCACGCCCTCCATCACCCCCGTCCGGTCCACCGCGCGGGACGTGCGCCTCGCGCCGGAACGTCGAAGCGCCATCCCCCCCGGTCCCAGCGGACACGAGGATACGTGCGCGGTCAGCGAACATGGCGGGAGGCATGGCGATGCCGGTGGTGCGGGCCTGAGGCCCCGGAGATGCGTGGCGTCGAAGCTAGAAGTATCGGAGTGGGTTGTCGATCACGCCGTTCACGATCACCTCGAAGTGAACGTGCGGACCGGTGCACAGGCCGGTGCATCCGACACCGCCGATCCCCTGCCCCGCACCGACCGCCTGGCCGGGGCTGACCCAGATGGAGCCGAGGTGGTTGTACACGGTGACGAGGCCGTTGCCATGGTCGATGCTGATCACGTAACCACCGCCGTTGTTACGCCAACCCGCCGAGGCCACGACGCCGGCCTGCGCAGCGACGACCTGCGACCCATACGGGGCGGCGACGTCGAGGGCCAGGTGGCCGCTGTGGTAGTACTGGCTGATCGATCCGACGGGGACGGGCCAGACGAGGCGACCCGTGGCCGGAGCGGGAGTGGTGCCACGGGAGGTGGGTCCGCTGGCGGCGACGCCGCCGACGCTCGTCGGGGCCGCAAGGGGCGTGGCATTGGGGTCGATGGCGACCGGCGTGGGGAGGGGTTCGGACGGGATGACCGCCGGCGCCGCGCGGTTGACCTGCGTCAAGTCGTCGGCGGGGTGAGCGGTGATGCCCAGCGTGGACGGAGCCTCGGTTGCCACCGAATCATCGGCGCCGCGGACCGTCGAGACGATCGTCGGGAACCGAGACGCGGCGCGGGTGCTGTCGACCGATCCGGTGCCCTGGGACTGGCCGGCGCCGACGGCGGTGGCGAGTACGACCAAGCTCACGACGGACAGGTGGGCGATCAACCTGGTCGGCAAGGGGCTATCGGTGATGCGGCGGGTCAGCCGTCGCAGATAAGGCAATAGAAGGTCAGCTCCGCTTGCGGATGGTCACGTCAACGCTGTCACAGTGCACCGCCACGACCGTCCGACGTACCAGATGGCTCCCCCGTCGCCGAAGGGCCGGTGCATTGCGGTGGCCATCGTAGCAGCGGCCGGACGGATGGGTCAAACGAATGTTGCGGGCAGCCCCACCCGGACCATCGGATCGTCCGGAGCGGTGTGCTCCGAGGCGGTTCAGCGCCCTTGGGTGGCAACCTGAAGCGCCGGAATGCCGAGGTCTGCGGTCGTCGTCGACCCATTCCTCAGCGAGATCCATGCCAAACCGCGATCCGAGGGCGGAAGCGGGATGTCCGCAACGACGACCACGGACTCCCCCGGACCGAGACGCGGCACGTCGATCGCCAGCGGCTCGAGGGCCGTTGGAGGGCGGGCGAGATACGGCGCCACGGACACCTCCAAGCCGGCGACGAGCTCCAGGCCGGCGGGCCACGCGGCGGTTCCGTTGTTCGTCAGGCGGAGGCGGATGGGTCCATCTGTGACAACGGTCGCCCAGTACGGCGGCCCGTCACCGTCGGCTACGGGCGGCGTGTCCGCCAGCGGCGCATCCGCGAGACCGATGCGCGCCGACAAATCGCGCGCCGCGAGGTAGTGCGCGACTCCGTCCATGAGCCCGCGAGCCACGGCATCCTGGCCGTCGGCCGACGCGAGCAGGTCGTGCTCGGCCCGAAGGGTGATGGACCCGACCTCGGCGAGGACCACGGGCATGAGGCCGCCGCGCGTCGGCTGCTTCGACGGATCCGGCCGCTCCTCCGTGGGTTCGAACAGCGGCGGCGCCACGATGTACAGATTGTGCGCCGTGATGCCGCGATCACCGCGGTCGTAATCGGCGAGGGGCGACAGCCGGTCCACGACACCGTCCTCAACGGCCTGCGCGAGACCCTGGCTCTGCGGGACGCCCCATGGGGTCTCGTCGGTGTAGAACGTCTCGCTGAAGGCGATCGCGATCCGCTCGCCGCCATCGCTGGGCGAGTTGATGTGGATGCTGACGAGCGCATCGGCGCCCGAAAGATTGGCAAGGTCGAGCCGCGCCTGAAGCTCGTCGCGCGTCCGCGTCGCCTCGGGGACGTCCGGGCCGAAGCCGGACAGCCCGTCGCCGTTCACATCGCGCCACGGGGGTCCGTCGCAGCCGAGGGGCGGATAGTCGTCGCCGGCCAGCGCTTCATCGGCGTCGCGGATCATGACGACGCCGACTCCCTCGGCCGTGAGCAGATCGCGCAGCCGCCGGGCGATCTCGAGGGTCAACGTCTTTTCCGCAAGCTCGACGCCGCGCTCCGACGGGTCGGGGACTCCCCAGTCGAGGCAGCCGCCGTGACCGGCGTCGATCGCCACCACGATGGCGCCCGGATTGGGCTCGTACACGGCGCTCGTCGAGCCGGGAGCGGCCGTGATCGTGCCCGGGTCGGGTTCGGACGACGGCGTCGCGATCGGCGGTGGCGCGCTCACCGGAGCGGCCTCCGAGGTCGTGCGTGGCGTCGCGTTCGGATCGCCGAGGCTGCAGGCTGCGGTCAGCAGGGCCACGGCGAGCGCGAGGGACGGGACCCAACGGTTCACGGTCGCGGGGCTGGTGGGATCAGGTGCGCTCGGAGGACTCGACGCTCTTGCTCAGCGACACCAGGAACTCGGCATTGTTCGCCGTCTTGCCCAGGCGCTGCATCAGGAGCTCGATCCCCTCGTTGGGACCGACCGCGCTCAGCATGCGGCGCATGGTCCACACCATCCGCAGCTCGTTCTCGTCGAGGAGCAGCTCCTCGCGACGCGTGCCGGAGCGCAGGACGTCGATCGCCGGGAAGATCCGCTTCTCGCTGAGCTTCCGGTCGAGCGCCAGCTCCATGTTGCCGGTGCCCTTGAATTCCTCGTAGATCACGTCGTCCATGCGGCTGCCGGTATCGACCAGGCAGGTGGCGATGATCGTCAGCGAGCCGCCGTGCTCGATGTTGCGCGCCGCGCCGAAGAACCGCTTCGGCGGGTAGAGCGCCACGGGGTCGACGCCACCCGAGAGGGTTTTCCCCGACGCCGGCAGGGCGAGGTTGTACGCGCGTGCCAGCCGGGTGATCGAGTCCAGCAGGATGACGACATCGCGTCCCGTCTCGACCTGGCGCTTCGCGATCTCGAGGCACATCTCCGCCACGCGGGTGTGGTTCTCGGTCGGCTCGTCGAAGGTCGAGGAATAGATCTCACCGTCCACGCTGCGCTGCATGTCGGTGACCTCCTCGGGCCGCTCACCGATGAGCGCGACCATGAGGAGCGCCTCCGGCGAGTTCTCGGTGATGCCCGACGCGATCTGCTTGAGGACCGTCGTTTTGCCGGCCTTGGCGGGCGACAGGATGAGGCCGCGCTGCCCCATGCCGATGGGGCTGATGAGGTTGATGAGCCGCTGGGTCAGGTTCTTCTGATCCGTTTCGATGTCGAACATCTCGTCAGGGAAGACCGGGACGAGCGAGTCGAAGTACGGGCGGCGCTTCGCGACCTCCGGCTCGACGCCGTTGACGCTGTCGACGCGCAGCAGGCCCCAGTACTTCTCCTGGTCCTTGGGCTGCCGGGTCTGGCCGGTGACCCGGTCACCGGTGCGGAGCCCGAATCGACGAACCTGCGAGGTGCTGACGTAGATGTCCTGCTGCGACGGCATGACGCCGTTCACGCGCATGAACCCGAAGCCCTCGTCGACGATCTCGAGGATGCCCTCCGCTTCGCCGGACTGGCCGTTGCGCTCCTGGGATGCCGCAGGGGCGAGCGCGACAACATCGAGCAGCTTGAGGATGAGATCCGACTGCTCGAGCTCGTCGTGGCCGTCGATCTGGTGCTCGGCCGCGAGCTCGCGAAGCTCGTCGATGGGCTTGGCCTGCAGATCGGCGAGGTTCATGCCCGGATCGTCAGCATCCGTGGGGAACGGGCCGGTGAAGATCGAGGAATACTGCCCCGATGCGTAGTCGTTCCGGCGCCGCGGGGCGTAGCCGCCACGATTCTGGCCGCCCTGCTGCGATCGTCGGGGTGCCGAGTCCTGGCGGCGTCGCGAGCGGCGACGCTGCTGCTGCGGTCGCGCGTCGTCGTTCATGGTCGCCTCGGCTGCCAGCAGTGCTTCATGTAGGACCTGACCTCGATGAGCTTCGGGGAGCCGTTCCTGCTGCACCACCCTCGATCCGTCATGAGGGTCCTGGTGAATCGTCGACAGGAGCGACAGTTGAAGAGGTCGACCCTGGCATCGTGGGTACGGCCGGGGGTCGGGGGCTGGTGTTCGGGATCGCGTGCGGTCAAACGGTCAGACCTTGCGGGTCCCGGCACGGGTGGTGATGTTGGGTCCCCCGTATCCGCTCATCTCGCCGATGAGCCGCGTCCGGATCTGACGCAGGAGGGGTCTCCAGTCGAGATCATCATACCCGAGTTGAGCAAGCACGTCTGTCACATCCGCCACAGCGGTGAGCTCGGCGGTCGTGGCGCGTGCCTCGGCATCCGACCACCAGCTCGATCCGAACCGCGACTCGAGCCGCTCGGCCATCTGCCCGGCCAGGATCGCGCGCTGCAGTTCGGCCTCGGCCGCACCCAGTGACGGAAGCGCATGGAGATACGCGGCCTCCGGCATGGCGACGCCGACGATGTTCCCGACGATTCCGCTGTAATAGGCGCGCTGCAGCGATTCGTCGTCCGTCGCCGCCACGCGCAGCCCGTACAGATGGGTGCCGATCGCCTCCCGGACTTCCCACAGCCGGGCGTATGACGCGAAATCCGCGAACCCGATGACGTCCTCTGGGCCCATGCGAAGGGCTTCGGCGAGCCACGTCGGGTCCGCCACCAACCACCGGTACAGCTCTCGCACGGCCGATGCGCCCGCGCCGCCCTCCGGATCGTCACCACCCGCCAGCGCTGCACGCCCGGAACGCCACCCCTGGTGACGCGCCTGCGCGTCGCCCTGGCGTCCCGTCTCCGTGGCGGCGCGCTCCACGTCTCGGGATCCGAACCAGCTCGACCACGCGGACCCGCGCTCGATGTACCACGCGTCGGCGAGCGTCGCATCGCCCTGCTCGATGCCGATGAGCGCAAGGTGGCGGCGCAGAGCGGCAAAGTAGACGGTCTCGGACATCAGCGCGAATCGCTCGAGCTCGAGCGCGAACGCCTCGCGGCCATCTTCCGCCGCCTTGTCAGAACCGGTGGTCCCGGCGCGCCACGTTGCGAGGCGCTCGCGCCGCAGCGGGTTCGTCGCCTCGAACGCGTCGATCCAACCGGCGTACATCCCGTTCCGTTCGTCGCGCCCGTCGGTGGCCGCGATGCGATCGCGGAGCTCGGGGAGCGGGATCCGCTCGCCGCGCCAGATGACGATCGTGTCGCGTTCCGCTGCGGCAATCGCCGAATCGAGGTCCGTGGCGGGTGTGATCATGTCTTCAGGCCTTGGCCGGCGCGGCCGCCCGCGCGGCCGAACGTCGGGGCTTCGTCTCCGGCACGAGTCCGCGCGAGGCCGCGCCGACGAAGTCCCGGAACAGCGGGTGTGGACGGTTCGGGCGACTCTTCAGCTCCGGATGCGCCTGCGTGGCGACGAACCACGGATGGTCGCGGAGCTCGATGTACTCGACCAGCCGTCCATCCGGTGAGACACCGCTGAAGTCCATCCCCGCCGCCGAGAGGCGATCCCGATACGCGTTGTTGACCTCGAACCGATGACGGTGCCGCTCGTAGGCGATCTCGGTGTCGTACGCCGC
>JBPCOK010000021.1:0-6873 GCA_051000335.1 Candidatus Limnocylindria bacterium
GCACCACGGCCGTCGTCACGACCTTCGTCTTCACGGCGTGAGCGGGCGGGACCGAGTGCACGATCACCGATCCGGATGCCACCACGCTGTCGGCGCCGATCGAGATCTTCGGCTCGACCATGACGGCCATCCCCAGGCGCACGCGGTCACCGATGTGAACCTCGCCGGACGTCATGCAGCCGGGGCCGGTCGAGATGTCCGAGCCGAGCACGTTGTGGTGCTCGAAGCTGTTGTAGGCGGAGAAGAAGTTGTTGTCGCCGATCTGGCATTCGGTGCCCAGCTGCACGAACGCGCAGATCACGTTCCCCAGCCCGATGCGCACGCCCGAGGCAACCTTCGCGCGCGGATCGATGACGTTCGCGAGCGGAATACCGGCCGCGCGACACAGCTCGCGGAAGCGTGACCTCGCCGTGACCGATGTGCTGATGGCGACGACGACCGCGTCCATCGCCGAGCGTTCCCACAGCGTGGCGATCTCCTCGGAGCCTCCGATGACCGGGATTCCTCGGACGTCACGGCCCCAGAACGCCGGGTCGTCGTCGATGATGCCGATGGCCGACTGGCCCGGGGTTTCGGCGAGGATGTCGGCTACCTGCGTCGCGCCGAGGCCGGCCCCGATCAGCAGCAGTCGTTGGGTGGCGGCGTCGCCGGGGAGCGGAGATCCCGGTTCGGACGGGGCAACGGCCGACGGCGACGAACCGGCGGCGGCCTCGACGTCGCGGACCGTGATCAAGCCCGCGGCCGCCACCGACGCCAGGTCGACGCCGAGTTCCTGCGCTCGTGCGCGCGCCTTGGCGGTTGCCCGTGGTTCGTCGGCGCCCCGTTCGCCGGCCTCCCGCGAGCCAACGGACTCTTGCGTTCGGCTCTCGAGATGGGCGACGAGGCTCGCTTCGTCATCGAAGAGCAGGGCGACCGGCTCACCGACCGACACCGCGCTGCCAGCGGCGACGAGCTGAAGCACGAACCCATCGACCTCGGCCTCGACCTCGAGCAGTGCCTTGCTCGTCTCGACGTCGACAAGGGCGTCGCCACCGCGGACCATGGATCGATCGGGGACGTGCCAGACGCTGACCACGGCGATCTCGCTGTTCACGTCGGTCCAGGGGACCGAGACCGGCGTCATGCGGCCGCTGCTCGAATCCGCTGCCGCATATCGGACTGGGTCACCAGGACCTCGCGCTCGCGCTCGCGGCTGCTGGGAATGATGCTCGATGCGCTGGCCAGGATGTCGACCGGGCGCCGCAGCTGACCGAATGCCTCGGCGCTCATGCGCTGCGCGATCTCCGAGCCCCAGGACCAGCCCTCGGTGCCTTCCTCGATGGTGATGAGGCTACGGGTTTGGCGCAGGGATGCGCTGATGGGCGCCGCGTCGAGCGGTGCGATCTCGGCTGGCACGACGAGCTCGCCGAAGACCTCTTCCTCGATGGCGAGGGCAGGGCGCATCCGCAGGGCGAGACGTCACCGCGTCGCGACTGCTCGAAGGCAGTGAGACGTTACGCATCACTTCGCTCTGCGGGTTGGACACAACTCTCCCTCTCACCACGCCATCTTGGGCACTGACGAACGTGGCCGGTGGGCAGTATCGACGCTCCCCGCAGGTCCTGCAACCGCCAAGACCGCACCGGACCGCACCGTCACGGAGCGGTGACGGTTCCTCGTCGGGCGTCGAGCAGCAGATCGACGCCGGGTGATCCCTCTTCGCCGCCTGAGCGGTAGGAGAGAGCGAACACCCCGTCGTCCGGCGGCGGTGACCATCGCGCGGACGTGAGCACCATCCCGCCGAGGTCGCCGCTCCAGGTGGATCGGACGGCCGCGTCGAGAGCGGTGACAAGCTCGGGAGAGAGGCCGCCAAGAGTCGTGGTCAGCACCTCGACCTCCGGACCATCGGGGCGGATGGCGAACACGTACAGGTCTTCTCCGACGCCACCCTCGGGCGACCCAGCGACCTCGAGCGAGCAGACCTCGGGGCCGCAGGATCCGCCCACCGCGATGGTGCTCCATGGTCGACCGTCGGCCGTCCAGAGCTGATCAGCGACTGCGCCGGCGATCGCCGGGCGCTCGAGCTGGTCGGGCACGCCGTCGGGTCGTCGCGAGTTCACCATGGCATCGAGGACCGCGGCGGCATCGTAGGGCCGACCCGGTCCGGGCAGCTCGAGCAGCGGGGACGACGACGGGGTGGCCTGCGGGGAGCGCATGCCGGCCGCGGTCGGCGACGGCGACGGCGTGCCACTCGGCCCGGCGTCCGGCATTGTCCTGGCGGGAGATGCGGAGATCTGCGTTGCCGCGCAGGCTGCGAGAAGGGCGGCGACCACGACCAGCGTGGGGCTGAATCGCCGCATCTATGGGCCGAACCCGCGGTGCAGGAAGGCGGCCATCTGGCCACGAGTGACGGTCCGGCCCGGACAGAAGCGCCCGGTGGCGCAGCCGCCGGTGACTCCGGCCGCCGCCAGTGCGTTGATATCGGCTTCGTGCGGACTGCCCTCGTCATCGCCGAAATAGTCGGTGGCCGTCGGTGGCAGCTTGAGCGCTCGCACGAGGAACGACGCCATCTGGGCGCGGGTCACGGGAGCGCGCGGGCAATAGCGACCCACGGCACAGCCGGCGGTGATCCCCGCCGCAGCGACCGCATTGATGTCGCCCTCGTGCTGGCTCGTGGCGTCATCGCGGAAGTAGTCCCTGGCCGTCTGCTTCAGGCCGCCGGCACGCCGCAGGAACGACGCCATCTGCTCGCGGGTCACCGCCGTCGTCGGACAGAAGCGATCGCTGGCGCAACCAGCGGTCACCCCCGTCATCCATGCCCACAGGATGTCACCGCGGAACTCGCTGTCATCGGCGTCCACGAACGGCGCGCTGACGGTCCACGCCAGGCCGTACGGCTCCGCGCTCGAGTCAAAGCGACCGGACCTGATCTGGATGCTGAGAGTCCCTGTCGCTGCCGCGACGGCTTCCACAACCTCGTACGAATTGTCGAACGTCGCGCCCCACGTCACGGCGCCATTCGGTCCCACGAGCCGGAGGTCAAGGTCGGCGGTGAGGGTGTCCGCCTTGCCCGTGTTGCTTCCGCCCGACGTGTGGCTGCTCCACGCCACGACGGCCCTCACCCGCTGCCCCTTGATCACCGGGATGGATTGCGTCGGCACCTGGCCGGCCGACATCGATCCGACCCGATACCCGCCGAAGCCACCATTGTCCAGGATCCGATTCGACCAGAGGGCGTCCGCGGTCCCGACTCCCTCGTGGTCGGCGCTGCGCGAACCGTCCGGCATGGGAGTTCGCCGCAGCGCTCCGGCCATGAGCACGGCGCGCGTGGCCTCGGGCCACGAGGCGAGCACCGGCGCACGCGCGATCAACTGGGCCGCGATACCGGCAACGATCGGGCTCGCGACGCTCGTCCCGTCACCGATCATCCCGTTCGCGGTCCGCACGCTGACCGCGGGAGCCGAGAGGTTCGGCTTGTTGTAGTCACCGTGCGAATTCCAGGACGCATCGGTCCGGTCGCGATAGCTCGCGCCGTTGGATCCCGGCGCGTACCAGAGGCGGTCGTCGCTCCAGCTGCCGGTGTTGCGGTCGTTCACGCCCCCGACCGTGAGGACGTTGTACCCCGTCGCCGGAGAGACCACGTCCCAGTTGCCGAACGTGACGTAGTTGCCGGCCGCTGCGACGACCAGGCGTCCGTTCTCCCACGCGATCGAGTCGAAGTAGCGACGCGCCTCTTCGGCTCCCACCGACGTGTCCTGGCCGATGCTCGCATTGATGACGTCCGCGTCCCCGCCGTTCGGAGCCACCGCCCAGTCGGCCGCCGCGATGATCGCTCGATCGGTGGCCAGGCTTGGCGAATAGCCGCCGGTGGACGCCGAAACGATGTCGGCGCCGGGGGCCACGCCCCGGAAGGACGGCGACAGGCCAGCGATCGCGCCGGCCACCCAGGTGGGGTGGTCGTTCGCGCCGGTGCCGTAGGCAAGCCGGCCGGTGGTGCTGAATGATCGGACGACCTGGCCCGCCATGTCGCCGGTGGTGCGAACGTTGTGGTACTCCACGACTCCGACGCGCACGCCGTTCCCCTGGTCAGCGGATCCCCTGGACCAGTCCGCGCGAACGGTCGCACCCGCGCTGGACATCTCGGTCGCCCAGTTTCCTTCGAGGCCGAGACTGCGGACGGCCGGCTGGGCAGCGAGCCCGGCCACCTCGGAGGCGGGTACGTCGGCGAAGAGGAGCGGGGCCGACGTGCTGACGTAGGCGACGGATCCTCCCCTCGCCTCGATCTCAGCGGCCATCGAGTCGGCAGCCTGCGCGTAGACGACGCGCCTGGCATCCCAGAGCTCCCCCCGGATCTCCCGTGCCTGCTCGAGACTCGAGACGACGGGACGCCCCGCCAGCCAGTCAACCTCGGCATGACGGTCTCGCACACTCCGTTCCGCACCGGTCAAATCGGCGTCCATCCAGACCGCGATGGGGAGCGTCGTGTCGGACTCCGGATCGCGCGCCAGCGCCACGGTCAGCGCACGGTCCTGCTTCGCCGTGACGCCTGCGACGCCAGTCGTGCTCAAGGAGGCGGCGGACCCGCCATCGGGAACCTCCGCCACCACGTCGCCGCTCGACGTCACGTAGGTGATGTGCACGTCGCCGGTCCGACGATCCGCCAGCTTGCCGGCCCACGCCACCCCGTCCGCGGCAGGGGCCAGCTGCTGGTGGATGAGCTGGAGATCAGCGGCAGCAATCCCCTCGCGCGCCGAAACGGCCTCGATTGCCGCGGTCGCCGGGTCCCCGGGCCCCACCGCTCTCGACGGCGATGTGGTGTTGCCGATCACCAGCATGCCGATGAACGTCATCGCCGCCAGGCGTCGGCCCAATCTCGGTGCCATGTGATTTCACCCGAATCCTGCCCGAGCGGATGCGTCGCGTCCCCGGACGTTCGCTCCAGTGTATGACATCGTCATACAACCCTACGGGCTCCATCGTGAATGCCGGGGGACGGATGTCAATCACCTGTTCGGCGGTTCGCACCGGGTACACAGGGCCGCAACCACGTCGATGCGCGACGAAGCCCGGCTCCGAAGGGCCGGGCTCGTTGACCGGAATGCGTGGTTGCGGGGGACGGATTCGAACCGCCGACCTTCGGGTTATGAGGCCGATCCACCCGTCACTTGGCATCCCTTCCTGTCCCATCTGAGCACGTTTCGTGCGTGATCGCAGACGCGACGTGACGCGATGGGAGGACTCGTCCCAAGTTCCCGTTACCCAAACCGTTACCAAAGCGGTTCGGCGAAACCGTTACCAGAACCCGCTAGCTACCATCGATGGCCCTAGCGAGCGCCGTTGCCGCGTCGGCTTGGAGCGACGGCAAGACGTGCGAGTAGGTGTCGAGCGTGATCACCACGCTCGCATGCCCGAGACGCTCGCTGACGACTTTCGGATTGATCCCCGCGGCCAGCATGAGAGTCGCGGCGGTGTGCCGGAGGTCGTGGAGACGGATGCGCGGGAGACGGGACTCGCGCACCAGCCGCGCGAAGCGGCTTGAGACGCCATCCGGATCGAGCGGGCGCCCGGCCGCGTCGGCGAAGACGTGGCCGTCGATCCCCACCATCGCTCGGGACCTGACGTGCGCGCGCAGCGCCGCCACGGTTGCCGGATCGAGGTCCACGCGGCGACGGCCGCGCGCGGTCTTCGGCGGGTTCGTCGTCCAGCCATCGAGCCCTCGCACCAGCGATCTGCGGACCATAACGAAGCCACCGTCGAGATCCAGGTCCTCGCGACGTAGAGCCAGAACCTCGCCACGTCGCATCCCGGTCATGACGAACAGCCGCCACATCGGGCCGAGAGGGTCACCAGCAGCCTGGGCGAGGAAGCGACGCACCTCCTCACGCGTCCACGTTCGCATCTCGGGCCGCGAGTCGCGCGGCAGAGTGTGAGCCCGGTCTGACGGGTTATGCGCGATGAGACGCTCCTCGACAGCCTCGGCGAGGCATCGATGCAGGACGAGGTGGGCATTGTGCGTCGTCTTCGGCGAGAGCCCCATCCGTCCGTATGCGCCAGTGATGAGTGCTCGCGTCAGGTGCCTGAGCTGGACGTCGCCGAGCTCCGCCAAGAGGTGCAGGCGCATCGCGCCTTCCATGCTGATCCACGATGATGGTCGAACAGATTCCTTCTTCGACTCGAGCCACTGCGCGCTCCAGGTGCGGAAAGTCATCGACGTCGGCTCGGGCTCGTCCGTGTCCGCGCGCTGCTGCGCCCGGACCATGGCCGCGCGCGCGTCGCCCTGCGTGGCGAACCCACTCCGGTGGACCTGCCGCCGGGGCTCGTTCTTGCGCTGGACGTCGACTCGGAAGCCCCAGGCGAAGCGGTCGGCCCCGCATCGCTGGCAGCGGCGACCATCGACGTCGCGTCCGCAGGCCCGACAGCGCTTGTAGACGCGTCCTTTCCTCATGTGTTCCGGTCTTCCCGCAGCAAGCTTCGGGTTCCACGTTACACGGTAACGCGAGCCTGCGCACGCGACCGAGTGCGCCGATCGCTGGTCACGGGAGGCGGCCGTTCGTCTGTTGGCGCAGTCTTTCCGGTTCGGCTTCGTTTCCAAAGCTCACGGCCTGGGAGATCGCCGGCCCGACCGGGGACGAACCCGCGAGTTAGCTCACGCATCCGCATCCCCGTCGTTGGACGCGAGGAGATCATCTCCCGAGTCACCCTGCTCTCCGCGTAACGTGGCGGTCGAGGTGGTCGAAGATCTTCCCGCAGAGAGGGACCGCCGTCGACCACCGATCTGGTGGCCGATTACATGCCGCGCGCTGATCCGAGCGGCAGGTCGCCGTCCCCGATCCAGCGACACGCATCCATACGAAGTTCACCCTCATACCGGCCCGAGTACGGAAGACTACGCGC
>JBPCOK010000123.1:0-11106 GCA_051000335.1 Candidatus Limnocylindria bacterium
GAGCGTCAGATCGCGGGTCGCGGGACGGCGATGGCATTCCGGCGAACCAGGAGCAGCGCCGCCGGCGGCACGAGGAGTCCGATCCCCAGCAGGCCGAGCAGCGAGTAGGACGCCGCGGCCACGATGAAGCCCGAGGCCAGCCCAGCCACGGCCGCGCTCGACCACACGACGCCATCGGCGACCCCCTGGACCCGCGTCCGCTCGGCCAACGACAGTCCGCGGGAAAGCATCGCCGATCCGGCCACGAACCCCAGGTTCCAGCCGAACCCGAGCAGGAAGAGGGCGCCGGTCAGCAGCGTGCTGCTGTCGGGTGGGGCCGCCACGGCCAGCGTCGCGGCCACGGCCAGCGTCGCGAGGCCTGCGGCGATGATCATCGGGCTTCCGAACCGATCCGTCAGGCGCCCCGAGATCGGCGAGAGCGCGAACATCCCGAACGTGTGCGCCGAGAGCACGATGCCGACGGTCCCGAGACCGTGGCCGTGATCGGTGAGGTGGATCGGCGTCATCGTCATGATCAGCATCATCACCACCTGGCCCGCGGCGAGGGTGACGAGCGCGACCCGGACGGACGGCCGGCGGAAGAGCGTGGCGATCGAGGCGGATGGGGTGCCGTCGGGATGGGCCGCGGTGGCCGAGGGATCGGCCAATGAGAACGGCTCGGGACGAAGGAAGATGGCCGCCGCTGCCAGCGCCATGCCGATGAACACCATCGTCAGGAAGTAGGTGCCGGCGAGGGCCGGAAGCCCCAGCGACGCGGCGATCTCCCCGGACGGTGCGACGAGGTTCGGACCGGCCACGGCGCCGATGGTGGAGCCCCACACGACCGTTCCGATGGTGCGGGCTCGCTGCGTCATCGGCACGAGGTCCGCCGCGACATATCGGCCCAACTGCGCAGCGCCGTTGGCGAAGCCGGCCATGGCGCTTCCGGCGAGCAGCAGCGGGAGCGACACGGCCAGCACCCCGCTCAATGCGACGACCGCGCCGAGCGTACCGACGGCGATGCCGAGGAGCAGGCCACGTCGTCGTCCCGCGCGCAGCATCACGAGAGACAGCAGGCTCGCCGCGGCTGCCGTTCCGAGGGTCGACGTCGCGGTGGGAAGGCCACCGGGGCCGGCACTGCCGGCGATCTCGGCCGCGGCCAAGGTCCCGGCCGTCACGGCCGCGATATACCCGGTGCTGCCGAGCGCGGAGATGGCGAACAGCGTCCAGATGATCCGGCGACGCTGCGCGGCCACGAGGGCGTCATCATCGGCGGACCGAACCCTCATCCGCCCACGTACCGCTCCAGGAACTGCCGCGGGTAGAGGCCGCTGGCGTGCTGTGCCGCGGCGGCCTCGCGCCCGATCCAGCGGTAGTGCCAAGGTTCGTAGGAGAAGCACGTCGACCCCTGGCTACCGACCGGGTAGCTCATGACGAACCCGAACTCCCAACCGTGAGCGACCATCCACGCACCCTCCCCCGATTCGACCGCCCAATCCCCGAAGCGACCTCCCCAGCCGGGCGACGTGAGATCGAGCGCGGTGCCAAGCTGGTGCTCCGAATGCCCCGGCCGTGCGCTCCGCTCCAATGCGACGGCGTAGCCGAGGCGCGCGACCCAGCTGTTGAAGGTGCTGACCTGGCTTCCGTATGATCGGTACGCCGATTCGATGATCACGCTCAGTCCGGCCTCGCGCCAGGCCGCCGCCATGGCGCGAAGGTCGTTGACTATCGCTCCGCTCACCAACTTGCTCCCCGATGCGCCGGCCAGGCCGGCGGTCGATGCCGCGACGAGGTCATCCGGCGCGTAGCCAGCCGGCAGCCCGTACGTTCGGTCCAGCACCACCAGCCTCTCGTCCGCGGCCGGAGGCGCCGCGACGTCGCGGTCCAGGCAGTGATCGGCGAGCAGGTCCGCCCGGAAGTCGGCGACCATCGCGGGTTGTGCTGGCGGAGCCCGGTGGGCAATCGCCACGAGGAGCTCCGGGCCGGAGACGGCATCGGCCTGGGCGGTCGCCAGCGGAGTGGCCTCTGGCGTGGCTGCCGGTGGCCACGAATCGGACGGAGCACCCGAGCATGCCGAGAGGGCGGCGAGGAGAAGGAGCGACCCCAGCCGAACGGCGCGACGCATCAGGCGCCGAGTGCCTCGAGCGTCTCGAGGTGCTCCGTCACACCATCGGGCGCAAGCGGGATGATCGCGACGTGGTCCGCACCGGCCGCGTGCAGCGCATCGATGCGCCGGCGAACGCCGTCGGCCGACCCGATGGCGACCATCGCATCCACCAGCCGATCGCTGGCCGGGGCCTCCCAATCCGCCGCACCGAATCCCTGGAGCTCCCACGAGGCCTGGTACGTGGGGGTTCGCAGGTAGGGGCGGAGATACGCCCGTGCCGCGTCCCGGTCGCCGGGATCGCCGATGACCGCCGGCAGCGTGACGGCCAGCAGCGGTCGTGTGCCCGGCGCCGCGGCATCCAGCCGTTGCCGCATCCACGCCACGCGTTCGGCGGTGACGAGGTACGGGAGCGCGCCGTCCGCATCGGTGGCGGCGAGGTCGGTCATCTTCTCGCGGAGCGCCGCGATCATCAGCGGCGCCTCCGCGGCGTCGTCGGAGGATCCCGGGCCGTGGTACACGGCCGCGCGGTAGGCGGCGAGGTAGTCGCGCATCTTGCTCAGCGGCCGCTCGAAGCGGTGGCCGCGCAGCTTTCCCGCCAGGTGCGGGTGACTGACGCCGAGTCCGAGCACGAATCGTCCACTGCTCGCCTCGGCCAGGGTTCGCGCCGCCATGCGGGCGGCTTGCGCATCGCGTCCCCAGATGTTCACGATGCTGGTCCCCAGGTTGATGCGGTCGGTCGAGGCGGCGAGATACCCGAGCAGTGCGATCGGCTCGCGGCCCACCGTCTCGGGCACCCACAGCGTCCCATAGCCCAGGGCTTCCGCACGACGGACATAGGCCGCTGCATCGGCTGCCGACAACGAGTCGAGGTGACCCCACACGCCGAGCCGGCCGAGATTGAACGGACTCATGCGCCGATGCTACCGGTCGCCTCGAACCGATATCGGAGGAAGAGCTCGCTGTCGTGCCGCAGGACGCTCACCAGGCGCCCGGCCCGCGGTTCGGACGCGTAGGGCGATCCGCCCTCGATGGGCGTGACCATCCGCAGCGCATCGGTCCCGAGCAGATGGGCGCCGATGCTCCAGTACACCTCGTCAATGAGATCCGCCGCCAGGAATGCCGCGTTCAGGCACGGGCCGCCCTCGAGCAGGAGCGATCGGATTCCGCGCTCCGCCAGAGCATCGAGGACCCATCGCGGATCCGGGCGTGCGCTGGGGCTGCGCAGGAGCTCCGTCCCCTCCGGGGCCTCTTCAACGGGGCTCCCCTCTCCGACGACGAGGATCCGGGGCTCATCACCCGCGAACCAGGGGGCGTCGAGCGGTACGGCGCTGCTCCCGGCGATCACGACGCCAGTGGGATTCGGCGGATGCCCCCGCGCGCGACGACGCTCGGCCAGGTCGTCACCGACGCGCAGCCAGACCCCGGTGGCGCGAAGGGTGCCGGCACCGCTGCCGACGGCGTCGAATGCCGCGCGGTACAGGCGCATGAGGCGACGGTCGGCGCGGCTGCCCAACCCTTCGGCGGTTCCATCGAGCTGAGCCCGTCCATCGATGCTCGTGACCATGTTGATCGCCACCAGCGGGCGGTCCCGCGGGAGGTCATGCAGCTCGAAATCGGCCATGGCGTCGTCGAGGTCGAGGTCCGCCGCCGGCCGTGGCCAGAGGCGGTCGACGCGATGCGAGGAAGCGCTCACGGCGCGCATGCTCCAGGCAAGCCTGAGCCTGGGGTCAACGGCGCTCGGGAGCGTGCTCCTCGGCGGACGCCAGCTCATCGGCGTCCCACGAGGTCTCGACCTTGGCGGACGTGAGGAGGGTGATGAAATCCGCCGGGATCACGCGGCTCGTACCACCCTTGGACGGACGGACCGCGATGCCGTGGAAGATTCCCTCGGTCTCCGTGCCGAGCATCGCAGCGACGCGACCCAGATCCTCGCCGCTCGGCCCAACGACGGGCGTATCGGGCTCAATGTAGCTCCAGGCCACCGGATCATCCGGGCCCGGGAGGTCGAGCTCGGAGGCCTCCGGTTCCCCGGGGCCGCCGGTGTTGCCGGCATGGTCGCCCGGTGGCAGGCGATCCTCACCCGGATCGATGCCGCCCTTCATGCCCGGATCGTCTATGGCTCCCGGCTGCCGGTCGAAGTCGTTCATGGCCCCACCCTACTCTCACGGGCGGGGCCGTGCCGGTCACTCCTGCCCGGGCGGCTCCGCGGTGCAGCCCCGCATCGGGCCAGTCTGGTCACCGCCGTCGGCCGGCGCCTGGCCCGGCGGGAAGGTGTGCAGGTGCTGGGCGTCTCCCTGGCCCTTGCCAGGCCGGAGACCGAGGTCATCGCGGCCCGGCGCCGCTTGATGGGCGTGGTTCGCGTCGCCGTACCCGCAGCCCGGTCGCGGCGGTGTCGCCGCCATGGCGGCGGATGCCGACGCCAGGACCAGCAGCGAGGCCAGGACGACGGCACGAGTGGATCGATGGATGGTGTGCATGCTCGCCGGGTTTGCACGGTCGGTGCCATCGGCTCAGTCGAAGAGGCGCTCGAGGTGCCAGGTGCCGCGGTTCTCGTCGAGGAAGATCGTGCACAGCAGGCCTGACCGGGTGACGACCTTGTAGCAGGCACGGGCGACCGGCTCGCGCCACCAGCCGTCGTCGACGCGCCATCGGTTGCAGACGCCGAGCTCGCCGTGATCGGTGCCGTCCATGCGCAGACGGGTCGGCGTGCCGGTGGCATCGGTCTCGACCTGGACCAACGGATGGTTCGCGTAGCGCCGGGTCATGGGCCGATGTCCACCAGCCGCGACCGATGCTCGGGCAGCGCCGCGGTCGGCCGGTCATTGGTTGCCCGCCAGAGGCGCCCCTCCCCGAACCGATGCCGCATCCGCTCCAGCGACCAGCGCAGCTCCTCCCAGCGGCCGGCGCGTGCCTCGAAGGCCGGGAGCTGGCGGGTTGCCGGATCGGCGAGCTGGTCGAACGCGAGATGGAGCGCGGCGACCCGGGGCTCACTCTCGATCATCCGACCCCGTGCCGCCGCCTCGAGCCGGCTCAGCAACAACCGCGCGATCCAGTCCGGCTCGAGGGCTGGCTGCGGGAAGGGCTGGGCGACCCGCAGCGCCGGCGCATCCTCCAGGACGAGCCGCAGGACGGCGCGGCCGGGCGCCAGGTGCAGATCACGGAGGTGGTCGCACAGCTCGGCCGCCAGGCGTCGCAGGGTCAGGCCCACGGCGCCGATCCCGTCGAGCGGCGTCTCGAAGGTCGCGCTCGCCTCCACGCGCTCCGGGCGCCGGCGCGGCACGATGGGCCGCGGGTCGTGGCCACGAGCCAGGGCCTGGAGCCGCTCCCCCGCCACGCCGAACTGCGACCCGACCGCGGAGCGCGGCAGCGTGGCGAGCTGGTGCATCCGGGTCAGGCCGAAGAGCGCGAAGCGCTGGCGCATGGCTGGATCGGCGGGAAGCAGGGTCAGCGGCAGGTCGTCCAGCTCCGCGCGCTCGATCGTGCGAAGTGCGGCGGGCGCCTCAGGCCGCTCGAACCGGGCCAGGCGTGCGGCAAGCGTGGCCAGCCACCGATTCTCCCCGATTCCGCAACGGGTTCGCAGTGGGGCTACCGAGCGCGTGAGCATCACGGCCCGCGCCGCGATCCGCCGTTCCGGCCCCCACATCGGCTCCAGACCGGTGATGTCGATGAGCGCCACGCCGGCATCGACCGCCTCCACCCGGGGCGAAAGATCGTCGAGGGCGTCGAGCATCCGATCGAATGGTCGCGCGTCCGCATCGGCGCTGCGGAGATCGGGCCAGACGAGAGAGAGGATGCGAGCCCCTGACCCACCAGGGATGGTCATCATCGGCGCAACGTCATTGATCTGGCCCGCGCACGAACACGTCGGTCGCTGATCGACGATCTGAGCAGTCGGCTGGCCACAATTTCCCCTCCCTGTCAGTTGCCGCGTCAGTTGCCGCCTACGATCGGTAGCGAGTGACTTCGCCCCGCTCATTGAGGCAGAAGCCCTTGGTGGGATCGTTGAACTGACCGTCGGTCACCTCGAAGGGGTCGAAACCGTCGGCTTTCGGGAGTCGGAGCCCGATCTCGAATACGATTGAGTCGCCTTCGTCTAGGGCCGGCGCCATGATTTCGGCGCACTCCCCTCCGCTCCGGGGATCATCGAGCAGTGGCCCAGACCAGAACCACGTCCCGTCCGGCTGCGTGCCGTACAGGAGGAGATCACCAACCTGTGGATCAGGGCCGCGGAGCGCAATTGCCGAGTTCCGTTCGATCTCGATCACCTGACCGTCCGCCAGTTCGTGGAGGGCACGCGACTCTGCAGGAGCTTCTGCCCCAGGGAAGCTGACTTCAACAACCGTCCCCACGACCTCTGGCTCACGAACGATGTCCGGGATCTCGACGCCGGTCTTGCACGCGGTCAGTGCCAGCAGCAGGAGGAGAATCGGGAGGCTCGACGGGCTGCTGAGATGGACAACGGCCCTGTCGCGCGGCGTGGCGGTCGCAGCGGGGCACGCTCGGTGGCTCACTGACTCTCCCTCCGTTCGGACCTGACGGGTCCGAATGTCACCATCGGCGACGAGACGATTGGCGTCAAGGTCATAGGTCCCATCCACTCCGCTTCTCGAGGTTGAACAGGACCAGTGGCAGGCCGCCGCATCGGCTCGGCGTTCGTACTGGGGGCGTATCGGCCACTGAATGGCCGGATTCCCAGGAGATGGGAGCGCTGGCCAGGCAGCGAGGATCCTGGGTGGCTGGAGTTCCCACGGGATGCAAGATCGGCCGATGAATGGCCGATATGCCCGCGGGGTGGGATCGCGCAGGCATCAGGCGCTCACGACCCGGAGGGCGGGGCGTTCCTCGAGCGGCCGCGGATCCGCCAGGGTCGCCACGAGCGGGTCGAGGCGGCGCCCCTCCCCGAACCACAGGTCGAGCTCCGCCGAACCGCCGACGAGCGCCCATCGATGACGCTCCACGCTGGCCTCCACCCGCTGGCCGACGAGGTCACGGCCAATGGCCAGCCAGGCGGTGCGCCGAAGCACCACCCGCACCCCGGCCGCCACGCCCGCCACCGTTCGCCCGGCCGGCGCCAGGACGAGCGCCGAGGTGCTGCCCGAACGCGCCAGCAGGGAGCCGAGCCGATCCAGCGCGCGACGCTCCGGCATCGTCCGCTCCCCGAGGTCGAGGACCAGCGCATCGATCAGTCCCGAGCGTCCCAACCAGGCGGCCAGCTCGATCGCCTCGGCGGGATCCTGCGGCCGAACGACGAGGAGCCAATCCAGGCTCACCCCCAGGCGTGCGGCCACGGCCGGGTCGAATGTGCCGTCGAGATCGAGCCAGGCCGTCAACCCGCCGGCCGCCTGCGCCGCGGCCAGCGAGGTCATCGCCAGCGTAGTGGCGCCGCTCCCGGCCGGGGCGTCGAGCAGCGACAGCGCGCCGCGCGGCCAGCCCCCGGTTCCGAGCGCGGCATCGAGCGACGCGTGTCCGGTCGGGACCGATGGTCGCGCCTGCTCCGGCATCGGCGCATCACTGCCTCGGCGCAGCCCCAGGCCGCGTGCGCGGAGCGTCTCGAGGGCGCTTGCCAGGGACGGCGAAACGGGGGCATCGGTCAGCATCGGACCATCGATGATAGAACAGATGTTCTAGTTCGGGAAGGCCGAAATTCCTTTGCTATACTCGCCGCCGGTCCCGCACCGTCCGTTGGGGATGTAGCTCAGTTGGGAGAGCACTGCGTTCGCATCGCAGGGGTCAGGGGTTCGAGTCCCCTCATCTCCACCACCCTTTCCTCCTCCATGCTCCAGCCTGACGCGATGCCCATGTGCAACGATCCCGCGTCGGGCGGTGTCAAGAAAATGACCCGCAAGGGATGTGGCCGAGGCAAACTCGGGATATCGACTGATCTTCACCGGAGCGCGGTCCTGGGCGGTGAACTCGCGATATTTCGAGTGCCGATGTGCGGGAGGGGCACCCCGGCGTGGCGTTCACGCTCAAGGGCACTCGAGAAATCGAGCAAACGACACCCCGAATGGCTCTCCGGTGACTTTCACTCGATTGATCGAGCGAACGGGCCTGCGTGTGCCAACCGACCGCCCCACCGGCCCCTCACCTTGCGCACTGCACGTACGATGGTAAATGGCCCACCCGGGCCCGCGACCAAGCGAGGTCGTTCTGACACGGAGGTTTGCCTACATGCCCCGATTCGGACTGTCCATTATCGGCCTCGTGGTCCTTGCCCTGGTCGTGACGGCCTGCGGCGACACCCCGCCGCCATCCTCGGCCGCACCCGGCTCGAGCACCGGGACCGAGACGTCAACTGAGCCGGAGCCGACGACGGCCGGCGAGAGCACCGCGCCAACCGATGCGCCATCAACCGGTGAGAGCCGCGTGGCCACCGTGCAGGACCGCGGCACGCTCATCTGCGGCGTCAACGGCAGCCTGCCGGGCTTCAGCTTCCTCGACGAGAGCGGCAACACCGTCGGCTTCGATGCCGACTTCTGCCGCGCCGTGGCCGCCGCCGTGCTCGGCGACTCCGAGGCCGTCGAGTTCCGCCCCCTCTCCGCCGACCAGCGCGGTCCGGCCCTCCAGACCGGCGAGGTCGACGTCCTGATCCGCAACACGACCTGGACCGTCAGCCGCGACACGAGCTGGGGCCTCTTCGGCCCGACCACGTTCTATGACGGCCAGGCCATCATGGCCAATGCCTCGCTCGGCGCGACCGCGCTCGAGGATCTCGACGGAGCCACGATCTGCGTGCAGTCCGGCACCACGACCGAGCTCAACCTGACGGACCAGTTCCGGGCGCTGAACATCAACTTCACGCCGCAGGTCTTCGCCGACATCGATCCGACCTACCAGGCCTACGAGGAGGGCCGATGCGACGCCGTCACGAGCGACCGCTCGCAGCTCGTCGCCCTCCGAACGGCGTTCGAGAATCCGGACGATCACGTGATCCTCGACGCGGTCCTCTCGAAGGAGCCGCTGGGCCCGGTCGCGCCGCTCGGTGACGACCAGTGGTTCAACGTCGTCAAGTGGGCCGTCTTCGCCACCATCGAGGCGGAGGAGCAGGGCATCACGTCCGACAACGTGGAGGACATGGTCTCGAGCGAGAACCCGGTCATCGCGCGCCTTCTCGGCTCCGATGGCGATCTGGGTCTCGGACTTGATGGCGACTGGGTCGTGAACATGATCTCGCAGGTCGGGAACTATGCCGAGATCTACGAGCGCAACCTCGGGTCGAGCACGCCGTTCGACCTGGATCGCGGGCTGAACAGCCTGTGGTCCGACGGTGGTCTGCTCTACGCACCTCCGTATCGATAGGAATCGGCTGAGCAATCGGGGCGGGAGCAATCCCGCCCCGATCCTCACGTTCACCGGTCGTCATGACGCCGGTCCCATCCACTCGGAAAGCCGGAGCCGTTCCGCTCTGGCGTGACGAGCGCGCCCTCGCCATCGGCGGCCAGATCGCCGTCATCATCGTCGTCGGCCTCGTCATTGCGTGGCTCGTCAACAACCTGCTGAGCGGCCTCTCGCAACGGGGCCTCGGCTTCGGGTTCGCCTTCCTCGGCCGCACGGCCGGATTCGAGATCTCCGAGTCCCCGATTCCCTACACCGCCACCGACACCTACGGCCACGCGTTCATCGTCGGGCTGCTCAACACCCTCTTCGTCAGCTTCATCGGAATCATCCTCTCCACGATCCTCGGCGTCGTCGTCGGCGTTGCCCGGCTGTCGAACAACTGGCTCCTGGGTCGGATCGCGTCGGGCTACGTCGAGATCATCCGCAACACGCCGCTGCTCGTGCAGCTCTTCATCCTGTACTTCGCGGTCTTCCTCCAGCTCCCCGGCATCAACGACTCGCTCTCCATCGGCGACTCGGTGTTCCTCAATCAGCGCGGCGTCTTCCTGCCAGGCCCGCAGCTCACCTCGACCTTCGGGATCTGGCTCGGGTTCCTGGTTGCCGGCGTGGTCCTCCTGGTCGTGGCCCGCATCGTGGCGTCTCGCCTCGAGGACCAGGGCAGGCCGTCGTACCGCCTCCGGACGCTCAGCCTGGTGGGGCTCGTGATCCTCGGCGTCGTCGGCTGGCTCGTGGCCGGGGGCGAGGCCGTGACGTTCGACCTGCCGGCGGTGGACCGCTTCAACTTCCGCGGTGGCCTTGCGCTCTCGCCCGAGTTCTCCGCGCTGCTCATCGGGCTGGTCCTCTACACTGCCGCCTTCATCGGTGAAGTGGTCCGCGGTGGCATCCAGGCCGTGCGTCGCGGACAGGTCGAGGCCGCGCGCGCGCTCGGCCTGTCGGAGGGCCAGACGCTGCGCATGGTGATCTTTCCGCAGGCGCTGCGGATCATCGTGCCACCGCTCACCAGCCAGTACCTCAACCTGGCGAAGAACTCGAGCCTCGCCATCGCCATCGGCTATCCGGACCTGTTCAAGGTGGGCCAGACGATGGGCAACCAGACCGGGCAGCCGGTTCCGGTGATCATCCTGGTCATGAGCACGTATCTCGCCATCAGCCTCGTGACGTCGCTGCTCATGAACATTTACAACCGCCGCGTCCAGGTCCTCGAGCGATGACGGCCGAGACGCTCCTCCCGCCCCGGACGTCCATCGGGCCGATCGGATGGCTGAGGAAGAACCTCTTCTCGGGACCGATCAACTCGGTCATCACGATCCTGCTGGCGCTGGTGCTCGGGTGGCTGCTCATCCAGATCGGCGGCTGGGTCCTGACCGAGGCTCGGTGGAACGTGGTCAGCAACAACCTGCGGCTGTTCCTCGTTGGCCAGTACCCCGACGACCAGGTGTGGCGGATCTGGCTGACCATGGCGATTCTCTCCCTCTTCACCGGGCTGTCGGCCGGTGTGTACGGACAGGCGGCGCGGACGATGGCGGCCACCCTGTCCGCCATCCAGGTCATGATCGGGCTGCTCATCCTCGTCTCGCCGATCGGGATCGTGGGCGTCGTGGCGTATCTCGGCAACGCGGCGCTGGTGTGGGCGGCCTTCGCAGCGGCCGTGCGCGTCACGGTGCCTCGCCGCCTGCTGATCT
>JBPCOK010000128.1:0-35830 GCA_051000335.1 Candidatus Limnocylindria bacterium
CGCCAGCTCCCCGCGAAGTTGATCGTTCTCGGTCCGCAGCCGATCGATCTCGCCGATCGTGCCGAGCACCCCTGCCGCTCCTTCGCCGATGCCGCCGATCGCGGCGCGCACCGGATCGAGCGCGCGAGCCGTCACGCGCTGGAGCGTCAGCGCCGGCTCGGTCGAGCTCGCGAGGAGCATCAGCAGGCTTGCGATCGTGAATGCCGCGAACCACAGGCCGCCGCGCGCTCGCCGGTTCGGGCTGGAGGGCCCGTACATCAGCTGCCCGGCGTCAACGCGGCGCGCGGGTGAATTGGTCGCTGACGAGGACGCGCTCCAGCGTGTCGAGGTCCTCGAGCACGCGCCCTGTCCCGCGTACCACGCAGGTCAGCGGGTCGTCGGCGATGTGGACCGGCATCTGGGTCGCCTCGGCAACGCGCCGATCGAGCCCGACCAGCAGCGCGCCACCGCCGGCCAGCACGATCCCCTGATCCATGATGTCGGCCACCAGCTCCGGTGGCGTCTCTTCGATCGTCTCCTTGATGGCCTCCACGATCTGCACGATCGACGGCTCGAGCGCCTCCCGGATCTGGTCACTGCCGACCTCGACGCTGCGCGGCAGCCCGGTCAGCAGGTCACGCCCGCGGAAGGTGGTCGTGCGCTTGTCCTCATCTGTCGGGGAGGCCGATCCGACGGCGATCTTGATGTCCTCCGCCGTCCGCTCTCCCATCAGCAGGTTGTACTCGCGACGGGCGAAGCTCACGATGTCGGTGTCCATCTCGTCGCCGCCGATCCGCACGGATCGACTGACCACGATTCCGCCCAGGCTGACGACCGCGACCTCGGTCGTCCCACCGCCGATATCCACGATGAGGCTGCCGGACGGCTCGCTCACCGGCAGGCCGGCGCCGATGGCGGCGGCCATGGGCTCTTCGATGAGCCGTGCCCAGCGCGCGCCCGCGTTGATCGTCGCGTCACGCACGGCACGCTTCTCGACCTCCGTGACGCCCGACGGAATGCCGACCAGCACCCGCGGTCGCGGGATCCGGGCGTAGCGGTCATGCACCTTGTTGATGAAGTACCGGATCATCTGCTCGGTGACGTCGAAGTCGCTGATCACGCCGTCGCGCAGGGGTCGGATGGCGACGATGCTGGCCGGGGTCCGGCCCACCATGCGCTTGGCCTCCGCGCCGATGGCCAGCACGCGCTTCGTCCGCGTGTCCATGGCCACGACCGACGGCTCGCTGATGACGATGCCGCGGTTGCGGACGGTCACCAGTGTGTTCGCCGTGCCGAGGTCGATCCCGACGTCGTGGCTGAGGAGGCCGAGCAGGCCGTCGAAGAGTCCCAAGCTCCCTCCGTGGGTGATGCACCAGCCGGGCACGGGGGCGGCGCGAGCGTGTGGTCGAATGATGCGGTGCGCCCGGTCACCTCGGACGCGGCGCTACCCTACCACGCTCCTCGCTGATCGCCACCGGACGATGGTCCTCGACGGCGGTGATGCGGTGCCCACCATCACGGTGCGGTCGATCGTCCTAGACTCGGCCTTCATGGCCGATCAACTGGGGATCGAGCTGCATCCCGACGTGCTGCCGCTCTCGAATCTCGCGGCGCACCTGCCACCGTTCCTCCTGCGGCCGGACCGAGCCATGACGATGCGGCCGTGAGGGAAGTCCGCGTCGAGTCCGAGGCCCTCGAGGCCGAGCTGCTCCCGGACGTCGGCGCTCGGCTGCATCGGCTGCGTGCCTTCGGTGTTGACCTGCTCCGGACGCCGCCCGATCCGGCGACCCACGGCGCCGATCCATTCTTCTGGGGCGGCTACGTCCTGGCGCCCTGGGGCAACCGGCTCGATGCCGGGCGCCAGGCCGTGGCCGGTCAAACGGTCAACCTGGCGCCGAACTTCGACGACGGCTCCGCCATCCACGGCCAGGTGTACGCCCGATCTTGGGAGGTTGTTGGCGACGGCCGCCTGCGCGTGGCCGGGGGCGGTGACGGTTGGCCGTGGCCCTACGAGGTCACGTTAGATGTAGCCGCAGTGGATCGGACGCTCACGCTGGATCTCGAGCTCCGCAATCTCGCGGATACGCCGATGCCGGCGGGGCTCGGCCTCCACCCCTGGTTCAAGCAGCCGGTGCTCGTCTCGGTGCGGGCGGGGTCCGTCTTTCGCTCCAACACGGAGCCAGGCCCGGAGCCCGCGCCAGTCGCCGGTGCACTTGACTTGCGTCCGCTCGGCGCAATGGCCGATGACCTGGACGCCACGTGGGCCGATCTCGCCGATCCGCCGGTCGAGCTCGCCTGGCCCGAGGACGGCATCACCGCGCGGCTCGAGTTCGACGCGCCGGCACGCTACGTCACGGCAGCCAGCCCATCCGGTCTCGGCGCCATCGCGGTCGAGCCCCAGACACACGTTCCGCAGGGTCTGCGTCGGCTGCGCGACGGACTGAGCGGCGGCCTCACCATGCTGTCCCCCAGCGAGACGCTCCGGCTCGCGGTCCGCATGACCGTGTGGCGAGCCGATTCCGCCGACAGCCCCGGGTCGTCAAGCGTCGGATGGAGCAGCGCGGCGATGGATGCCCTCGTGGATCTCGAGGACAAGGAAGCTGTGCGCCGAACGACCAGCCGCTGATCCCACCGACGCGGCCTCGCACGGGTCTTGCGGGGACGTGGGGCGTATGGTTACTGACATGACGACGGCCCAACTCGCACCCCCGACCGATGAGATCGCCCGCCTGGCGCGCGGCGAACACCACGATCCCCACTCGATCCTCGGCGCACATCCCGCACCCGGGGGGACGGTGGTTCGCGCCTTCCATCCGGATGCCAGCGGCGCCGAGCTCGTGGCGCCCAACGGCGGGCGCGCACCGATGGAGTCCATGGGCCAGGGCCTGTGGGCCGGTCTGGTGCCCGACCTCGCTCCCGGCCAGTTCGCCTACCGCCTGAGCTTCACATTCTCCGACGGAAACACTTGGGAGCACGAGGATCCGTACCGGTTCGGGCCGTTGCTCGGCGAGGTCGATCTTCACCTGATCGGCGAAGGGACGCACGAGCGCCTGTACGACGTGCTCGGCGCCCACCCTCGCGAGCACGAGGGCGTGACCGGCGTGAGCTTCGCCGTCTGGGCGCCGAACGCGCGGAGCGTCCGGATCGTCGGCGACTTCGACCGCTGGGACGGACGTCTGATGCCGATGCGCTCGATGGGTAGCAGCGGCGTCTGGGAGCTTTTCGTGCCCGACATCGGTCCGGGCGAGCTCTACAAGTACGAGATCCTGGGCCAGGACGGCACGTTGCGGCTCAAGGCGGATCCGCTGGCGTTCGCCATGCAGGTCCGCCCCGAGACCGCCTCGAAGGTCTGGGATACGACCGCGTTCACCTGGACCGACGATGTCTGGATGTCCGACCGCGCCGAGCGCAATCCGTATCGGTCGCCGATGGCGGCCTACGAGGTCCACCTCGGCTCATGGATGCGCAACGAGGACGGCTCGTGGCTCGGCTACCGGCAGGCGGCGGAGAAGCTCGTCGCCCACTGCATGCGCTTCGGGTTCACGCACGTCGAGCTGCTGCCCGTGGCGGAGCACCCGTTCGACGGATCGTGGGGCTACCAGGTGACCGGCTACTTCGCCCCGACGGCGCGCTTCGGCTCACCGGACGACTTCGCGGCCATGGTCGACATCCTGCACAACGCGGGCATCGGAGTCCTGGTCGACTGGGTCCCCGCCCACTTCCCGATGGACGACTTCGCCCTCCGCCGCTTCGACGGCACGCCCCTGTACGAGCACGCCGACCCGCAGCGTGGCGAGCATCCCGACTGGGGCACGCTGATCTTCGACTTCGGCCGCGCAGAGGTCCGCAACTTCCTCGTGTCGAACGCGATGTTCTGGCTGGATCGCTATCACATCGACGGGCTGCGGGTGGATGCCGTCGCCTCGATGCTCTACCTCGACTACTCGCGCGAGCCCGGCGAGTGGACGCCGAACGTCCACGGCGGGCGGGAGAACCTCGAGGCCGTCAGCTTCCTGCGCGAGATGAACGAGCGCGTCTACGGCCGCTTCCCCGGCGTCGTGACCATCGCGGAGGAGTCGACCGCCTTCCCGGGCATCACCCGCCCGACGTACCTCGGCGGCATCGGCTTCGGCTTCAAGTGGGACATGGGCTGGATGCACGACACGCTCGCGTACTTCAAGGAGGACCCGGTCCATCGGCGCTTCCATCACGACAAGCTGACGTTCCGCGCCCTCTACCAGGGCACCGAGCAGTTCGTCCTGCCCCTGAGCCACGACGAGGTGGTGCACGGCAAGGGCTCGCTGCTGCGGAAGATGCCCGGCGACGACTGGCAGCGCTTCGCGAACCTCCGCGCCATGCTCGTCGACATGTGGGGCCAGCCCGGCAAGAAGCTCCTCTTCATGGGCGCCGAGATGGCGCCATGGACCGAGTGGGCGCACGAGGGCACCCTCCCGTGGGAGCTCCTGGATGAGCCGATGCACGGCGGGATGGCCCACTTCATGGAGGATCTCGGCCGCGTCTACGCCGATACGCCCGCCCTCTGGGCGGCCGATCACGATCCGGACGGCTTCGCCTGGATCGATGCGTCCGACGTCGAGGCATCGGTCTACGCCTGGATCCGCCGCGCCGATGACGACCTGGCGGTCGTCGTCCTCAACCTGACGCCGATCCCCCGCCACGACTACCGCCTGGGCCTCCCGCGCGCCGGACGCTGGGTCGAGGCCATCAACTCCGACTCGGAGCATTACGGCGGATCAAACTTCGGCAACCTCGGCGGGATCGAGGCCCACGAGGAGTCATGGCACGGCCAGCCGGCCTCGGGGACCCTCTCGCTCCCGCCGCTCAGCGGTCTGATCCTGCGCCGCGCCGCGGATGAGTAGAGGTCACCGAGATCACCTTCGGCGTGGGGCGCGTGCGGGCGCGGCCCCCTATGGGATCTCGATTTCCATTGTTCCCATCATCCGATCGAGCATGTCCTTGTTGTCTTGGTATGAGCCGAACAGATCGACACCCGTGGTGGCCACGATGGTCTTTGAGTCCGAGCTCTCGCATGGGAGATCAGGCGTCAGCTCGACCGTGTAGCGGTAGTACGACGGCGGATTGTCGCTTCGTTGCCCTTGCGCGAACTCGCGGACCGTCGCAGTGAACCCATCGATCTCCACGTCGCGCTCTTCGAGTATGGGATTGATGTACCCGAAGCATCCGCCCTCGACGTAATCCAGCCAAATTGAAATCCCTTCCGGAATCGGGTTGCGCCGAGTGATGGAAGACACGTCGAAGAAGGACGGCGCGAAGAAGCGACAGGCGGCCACGCGACCGGTCTCCGCGTTCTCGAAGCCAGTATTCCACCACCACGCATCTGGGAAGGCCACCCGGTAGGCGCCCGACGGATGCGCGCAGTCGTCGGGATCGCTGAAGACGTCAGCCCCGAATGGTCCCGCTGTTGGCGATGCCGTGCCGGTGGCATCCGGCGCGGACGGGGTCTCTGTCGGTATCGGCGTCGGCTCGGCTGTAGTCGTACCTTTGGGGGTCGGACTGGTCGTCGCTGGGAGGTCGGTTGGGATGGTTGATTCCTTGACGTCAGGCGACGTCTCGCCGCTCGGCGCGGCTCCTGCCGCGCAAGCGGTCAGGACAAGGATGGTCAATGTCGCCAAGGCTCGAGGGGCGTGGATGTTCATGTGCGCAAGTCCCTTCGCAGACGCTCAGAGCCTGCAGGTCGCGAGCCAATCCACGGGCGGCCGTGCGTCACGGCAGCGTGACGCTGACTTGTTCCGATTCGAATCCACACTCAGGACATGCGATGAAGCCACGCTGCAAACGTACGAGAGTCTCGCCACCCTGCAATCACGATCGGGTGCCTCGTCAGTTGGGAGCTGCGAAGTGACGTTATCGGCGCATTGCGTCCGTCGTTGATCGAATGCCGGGGTGCTCGGCGAGATCCTCAATGGGGATCGGCAACGCCCGCGACCAGTTCGGTCGTTGCGTCCCGACCGTTCCCGGCAGGTTCGGGCGCTCCAGCACGCCCAGCGCATCCTCGAGCGTCGCAGCCACGAGGGCCGCGGGCGACGCCGCCACGCGCCGATGCAGCGCCGCACTGACCTCGGCTGCCCCCGCCTCGGCGCCGACACCGGCGACGGCGGCCAGCCGCGCCCGTAGGAGCGCGGCGCCATCGGGGTCGGGCGTGATGCCGGACTCCACCTGGTCCGCCAGGTCGGCACCGCTCCACGCGCCGGGTACCGTCGGGAGGTCGTGCGTCGTCACGCCGGCGAACGACTGCCGCGGGTACGCCTCCGGCGGCTTGCGCTCGAAGAGGACGAGCCGGGTCGAGAGAAGCCGATGACGCCGAAGACTGTCCCGAACGCCCGGCGGAACCGTCCCGAGGTCCTCGCCGATGACCACCGCCTCGGCACGATGGCTTTCGAGCGCCACGATCTCGAGCAGCTCCTCGGTCGGATAGCGGACGTAGGCGCCGTACGCGGGACCCATCCCCGCCGGCACCCACCACAGCCGGAACAGCCCGAGCACATGGTCGATTCGCAGGCCGCCGGCGTGGCGCAGCTGGGCGCGGATGGTGTCGACGAACGGCCGATAGCCCGCCGCGCGAAGCCGATGCGGGATGAACGGCGGCAGCCCCCAGTCCTGGCCCGCCCTGTTGAACCGATCGGGCGGGGCCCCCACCGTCATCTCCTGGGCCACCTGGTCCTGCCAGTCCCAGGCGTCGAAGCCGCCGGGGTCGACGCCGACCGGCATGTCGGCGATGCGGCGGAGGTGGCTCGAGGCATCGGCGAGCTGGCGGTCGAATACGTACTGGATCCAGGCGTGGAAGGTGACCGCGTCGGCATGTTCGCTGGCAGCGCGCTTGACGGCCGCGCCACCCGGACTTCGGAACTCCTCCGGCCATGCGTGCCAGCCCGGCCCGAAGCGTTCGCTCAGCACCACGAAGATGGCCCAGTGCTCGAGCGCCGTGCCGCGCCCGGCACGCCAAGACGCGAACGCTTCACGGTCGGGCACCCCGGCGGCCCAGATGCGCTCGAGCGCCTCGCGCTTGAGCTGGAGCACACGGGCACGGTCGATCAGCCGGTCTTGGTTGAGCGCCTCTCCCTGCGCAACAAGATCGGCGACGTCCACGGAGCCGGCGAGCGACGCGACGTCGACATGCAGCGGGCTTCCGAAGCGGCGCGTGCTCGGGTAGTAGGGGCTCGGCTCCGGCTTCGGCCCCGGGTTCGGCGCCCCGAGCGGGCTCACCGCCACGAAGCCTGCGCCGGCATCGGCGGACCAGCGGGCGAAGGCCGCGAGGTCGCCCAGGTCGCCGATGCCCCAGCTGAGGCGTGAACGCGTTGCGGCCAGCTGAATCGCCCAGCCCCACGCGCGCAGGCCAGCGGGCAGGTGGCAACGACCCGGACCCGTGATGACGAGCTGCGGAGGCGCATCGTCCGGCTCGAGGCGGTGATATCCGAACGGGACGTCACGCGGCAGGGCGTCGGTGCGGCCGAGCTCCGTCCCGTCCTCCAGCGTCACCGACCCGGTCAGCGGAAGCGCTGAACCCGGTCGAACGATGGCGACCCCCGGCCCCGCGGCGGCGGTGTCGGTGTCCTCGCGCATCGCCGCGACCACCGCGCTGCGGACCTCCGGAGCGATCGTGCGCCGCTTCCCGAGTGCGTCGGTATACGCCTCCTCGACGAGATCGAGGCTCACGCGTCTCGCTCGGTGACGACGACGCCGTCCGGCGGCAACGTGACCGAGCCACCGGTGATGACGACGTCGGACGGCCAGGCGAGTCGCAGTGCGCCGCCGACCTGGGTCTCGACGGGCTCAGTGCCCAGGTTGGCGACCACGCTGATCGTGCCTCGCTCCACCGAGATCCAACCCGCGTCGGGGTCGTGATGGACGACCACATCGGCGCGATCGGCCTCGTGCAGCGGCCCGCATCGGCGACGAAGCGCCAGGAGCTCGCGATACCAGGCCAGGATCCCCGCGTGCGGCTCCCGGCCGCGTTCGTCCCAGTCGAGCACGGAGACGGCGAAGGTCTCCGGCTTCTGCGGATCCGGGATGACCGGCGTATCGGCCACGAACTCGCTGAACTCCTCGCGACGTCCCTTCCGCACGGCGGCCGCCAGCGCCGGCGACGCGTGGGACGTGAAGTAGCGGAACGGCGACGCCGCGCCCCACTCGGCGCCGGCGAACAGCATCGGCACGTAGGGCATCGTGATCAGCAGGGCTGCGCCGATCCGGATCCGTCCGGGCGAGACCAGATGGGCGAGCCGCTCCCCCATCGCCCGGTTCCCAACCTGGTCGTGGTTCTGGAGCGCGGCCACGAAATGATTGCCTGGCAGGTCCGCGGCGGAACGGCCGTGGAGCCGGTCACGGACCGCCGAGTAGTGACCGGCATAGACGAACGGATCGGTGATGGCGCGCGCCAGCGCATCGGCATCGGCGAAGTCGGCGTAGTAGCCGGTCTCCTCGTTGGTCAGCGCCACGTGCAGGGCGTGATGGACGTCATCGGCCCAGACGGCGTCAAGGCCATAGCCACCCTCCGCGATCGGCTTCACGAGGCGCGGGTCGTTGAGGTCCGATTCGGCAATGAGCACCAGGCGGCGGCCGATCTCGGCCTCCAGCGACCGGGAGGACGTCGCGATCTCCTCGAGGATGTGGACCGCCGACTGGTCGAAGATCGCATGCACGGCATCCAGGCGCAGTCCGTCGAGGTGGTAGTCGCGCATCCACATCGTCGCGTTGTCGATGACGAACTGGCGGACCTCGTGGCTGCCCGCGTCGTCGAAGTTCACGGCGTCTCCCCACGGCGTTCCGTAGCGCGACGTGAAGTACGGGCCGAAGAGCGGGAGGTAATTGCCCTCCGGACCGAGGTGGTTGTACACGACGTCCATCAGCACCGCCAGGCCGCGCGCGTGGGCCGCGTCCACCAGGCGCTTGAGGCCATCCGGACCGCCGTAGGCATGGTGCGGCGCATAGAGGTCGACGCCGTCGTATCCCCAGCCGCGGTCCCCGCTGAATTCGGCCACCGGCATGAGCTCCAGGTGGGTGATGCCGAGATCCACGAGATCGTCGAGCCGTTCGATCGCCCCGTCGAACGTGCCAGCGCGGGTGAAGGTCCCGACGTGCAGCTCGTAGATGACCGCCTCGGCCAGGGGTTTCGCGTTGAAACCGTCATCGCTCCAGTCGAACGCGGCGTGGTCAACGGCGCGGGACAGTCCCAGCACGCCATCCGGCTGCCAGCCGGAGCGCGGGTCGGGATACGGACCGTCGCCGTCCAGGACGTAGCCATACTCGGCGCCGATCTCGATCGCATCCTCCGCGATCCACCAGCCGGTCTCCTGGCGTCGCATGGGATGGCTCTCGTCCCCGACGGCCAGCTCGACGCGCTCGGGCGTCGGGGCCCAGACCTCGAGCTTCACGCTCATGCCAGCTGCTCCAGGACCGCGACCGGGAAGGACGCCAGGAGGTCACCGATGGAGGTCGATCCTCGGTGGGCTGCCCCGTCGAGGGCCAGCCACTCCCCGGCGGGGAGCTCCAGGCGCGCGTGTGCCGGGCTGTTCCCCGACATCCGCGGCACGACGATCACGACCTCCTCGCCGCGCGCGTAGGCGACGATCGCATCGGCCCCGTCACCGGTCGCCCGCATCGGCGCATACGTCGCTCCGGGCATAAGGGCGTTCGGACGTCGCGATCGGATCTCGAGAAGCCGCCGATGCAACCACAGCTTCGGCACCCCGTCGTCGCGACGAGCCCACGCCTCGGCCACCCCGATGTCCGCCGCCTCGACCAGCAGGGCGCGTCGCGCCCCGTAGTCGACCGGCCGCCGGTTGTCGGGGTCCACGAGCGAGAGGTCCCACAGCTCGCTGCCCTGGTAGATGTCGGGGATTCCCGGGGCGGTGAGGTGGAGCGCCACCTGCGCCAGCGCGGCTCGCCGTCCCGCGTCGAGCAGTCCGCTGACGAACGCCTCGATCTCGCCGCTGACGGCGGCATCGGCCAGGCTTTCGCGCACGAACCGGTCGACCGCGGCGTCGTAGGCCGCGTCCGGCGCCGTCCAGCTGGTGCGCAGCTTCGCCTCATGCGTGGCTTTGGCCATGTAGGCCGCCGCGCGGTCAGCATCGATCGGCCAGGCGCCGACCAGGACCTGGAGCAGCAGGTAGGCATCCGCGTCGGTTGGGTGATCGGGCCCTGATCGGTACGCCGCGGTCGCTCCGAGCCAGCCCTCCGTGAACCCGCGCCAGGCGGCGGGATCGGCGGTGATGAGGGCGATGCGCGTACGGACATCGGCGCTGCGCTTCGTGTCATGCGTCGAGAGCACCAGCATCGCGGACGGCCACGCCGTTGCCGCTTCGACCATCGCGTCATGGAAGGCGTCGGTGGCGATGCCGAACCTCCCGGGATCGCCCCCGACCTCGTTGAGCGCCACGAGCCGATGATGGCGGTAGAACGAGGTGTCCTCAACACCCTTCGCCATGGCCGGGGGCGTCAACTGCTGGAAGCGCATCGCCAGCTCACCGGCCCGCTCGCCGCCGAGCTCCAGCCGAAGGATCCGACCGAGCAGCTCGAACAGCTCGGGATCGAGGTCCGGTCGGCGCGCCGCGGCCCGCACGACCGTCCCGCTGATGAGCGCCGCATCAGTCGCGGAGACCGCGCCATCCTGGACCCGTGCATAGGTCCGGTAGACCGGCAGCAGTGCGGCGACCTCGCGCAGCGCATGGTGCAGCTCGTGCCGGGTGAAGTCGCGGTAGCGACGATGTTCCTCGCAGACCGCAAGGAACAGGTCCGTGAGGCGGTTGACGTCACTGCCGAGCACCGTCGAGAGCACCTCGGAGCGCGCCTCCGCGACCACCGCGTCCCAGGTGGGGCCGGCATCGGCCAGGCGATCCCACAGCTCGGTCATCGGTGGCTCGGCGCCGGGCGCCACCTGCAGGCCGGTCGCCAGGTTCGCGAAGCCATAGCCGGTGGTGCCGTCGATCGGCCAGTCCGAGGGCAGCGCCTCGTCCAGCTCTAGGATCTTCTCGGCCACGATCCAGGCATCCGGCGCCGCCGCGCGCAGCCGTTCGAAGTACCCGGCCGGGTCGCGCAGGCCGTCGGGGTGGTCGATCCGAAGCCCGTCGACCCGGCCTTCCGCCACCCAGCGCAATGGCAGCGCGTGCGTCGCCGTGAACACGCGCTCGTCCTCGACCTGCAAGCCCACGAGATCGTCGATGTCGAAGAAGCGCCGATAACCGAGGTCGCGCGACGCGGCACGCCAGTGCGCCAGCCGGTAGTGCTGCCGGTTCAGCAGCGCGTCGAGCGCGTCGACATCGACGTTGAGCGCCTCGAGCGAGACAGTGCCGTCGATCGTCGCCGGGTCCAGCGGGAACGCGCGGCCCGCGGCAACCACTGCCGGCGCGCCGTCACGGACCGCAAGGGTGATCTCCCCGGCCTCGAGGACCCGGCCGTAATGGTCGGGCAGGACCGGGAGCAGGATCACGTCGCGCAGCCTCGACTCCGGTGGATCCCACGCGATGTCGAAGAAGGGGGCGAACTCGCTGGCCCGGCCATGCGTGAGGACGTCCCACCACCAGCGGTTGCCCTCGCTGATGGCCATGTGGTTCGGCACGATGTCGAGCACCACGCCCATGCCGCGTTCACGGACCGCGTCGGTCAGCCGCAGCCAGCCGGCCTCGCCGCCGAGCTCCTCGTTGACGCGGCCGTGGTCGATGACGTCATAGCCGTGCATCGACCCTGGCGCTGCCTGAAGCACGGGCGAGCAGAACAGGTGGCTGATCCCGAGGTCGTGCAGGTACGGCAGGATCGCGATCGCATCGGCGAACGTGAAGCCGACGTGGAGCTGGACGCGGTAGGTGGCCCGCGGATCCGTACGCCTCGAGCTCGTCACGCCACACCCCCCTCGGGAGCGCGTGGCTCGCTCATTCGTTGCTCGTGCGGCGAACGCGCGGGAGACGGCGCAGGCAGACCACCGAGCGCTCCGCGACGCGGTAGATCGCGCCCTGCTCGAATTCGCCATGCGAGCCGCCGAACGTCGGATGCACGGTGTCGAAGACGAGCTCCCAGCGCTTCGCGGCTTCGTGGTTCGGGAGCTCGAAGGCCACCGGCTTGTCATCGGCGTTGAGGATGATGAGCAGGGTGTCGTCCACGATGCGCTCGCCGCGCGGACCGCGCTCCTCGATGGCATCACCGGCGAACTGCACGCCGAGCGTCTTCACGCCGGGCGCCTGCCATTCGTCATCGTTCATCTCGACGCCGTTCGGCGCGTACCAGGTCAGGTCCTTCACGCGCGAGCCGCGGATCTGGCGGCCCTGGAAGAAGCGGCGTCGTCGCAACACCGGGTGCAGGCTGAACAATCGGATCAGTGAACGCGTGAAGGCCAAGAGCTGCCGATCGCGGCGCTTGAGGTCCCAATCGAACCAGCTGATCTCGTTGTCCTGGGCGTAGCCGTTGTTGTTGCCGGACTGGGTGCGACCGATCTCGTCGCCACCGAGGAGCATCGGCACCCCCTGGCTCATCAACAGCGTGGCGAGATAGTTCCGCTTCTGCTTCTCGCGGGCCTCGATGATCGCCTCGTCATCGGTCTCGCCCTCGATGCCGAAGTTCATGCTCTCGTTGTTGTTGTCGCCATCGTTGTTGTCCTCGCCGTTCGCCTCGTTGTGCTTCGAGGAGTAGCTGACGAGATCGTTGAGCGTGAAGCCGTCGTGGGCGGTCACGAAATTGATGCTGGCGTGAGGCATGCGGCCGCTGCCGGCATAGAGGTCCGAGCTGCCGCTGAGCCGATACGCGAGCTCCGCCGTCTGGCCACCGAATCCCTTCCAGAAGCGGCGCACGCTGTCGCGGTACTTCCCGTTCCACTCGGCCCAGCCCACCGGGAAGTTGCCGACCTGGTAGCCACCGGGCCCGACGTCCCACGGCTCGGCGATGAGCTTGACCTGGCTGATGACCGGGTCCTGGTGGATGATGTCGAAGAAGCTGCCGAGCTTGTCGACGTCGTACATCTCGCGCGCCAACGCCGATGCCAGGTCGAACCGGAACCCGTCGACGTGCATCTCGGTGACCCAGTAGCGCAGCGAGTCCATGATGAGCTGCAGCACCTTCGGGCTCGTGACATCGAGCGTGTTCCCGGTCCCGGTGTAGTCGACGTAGTAGCGCTGGTCGTCCGGGCTGAGCCGGTAGTAGGCCGCGTTGTCGATCCCGCGGAAGCTCACGGTCGGGCCGAGGTGATTGCCCTCGCCGGTGTGGTTGTAGACCACGTCGAGGAAGACCTCGATGCCGGCGTCGTGCAGCCGCTTGACCATCGTCTTGAACTCGCTCACCGGCTCGCCGGTTGCGCTGCAGCGCACGTCCGGCGCAAAGAAGCCGATGGTGTTGTAGCCCCAGTAGTTGCTCAGACCGCGATCCACGAGATGCCGGTCGTTGATGTATTGGTGAACCGGAAGCAGCTCCACCGCGCTGATCCCAAGGTTCGTCAGGTAGTCGAGGGCGGGCGCCGAGCCCAGACCGGCATACGTGCCGCGCAGCTCCTCGGGAACGTCCGGGTGGCGCTGGGTGAAGCCCTTGACGTGAACCTCGTAGATGAGCGTTCGGTCGAAGGGCGTGCGAGGATGCCGATCGCCGCCCCACACGAAGGCGGGGTTGATCACGACGCTCTTCGGTACGAAACCGGCCGAGTCGCGCGGATCCGGCTCGAGATCGTCGGCATCGGCTCCGATGTGGTATCCGAAGAGCGAGTCGTCCCAGCTGATCGGACCGTCGATGCGCTTGGCATACGGATCGATCAACAGCTTCTCGGGATTGAAGCGATGTCCGTTGTGCGGCTCATACGGGCCGTGGGCTCGATACCCGTATCGCTGGCCGGGGCGCACGTCGGGCAGGTAGCAGTGCCAGACGAGGTCGGTGTGCTCGCTCAGGCGCACGCGCTGCTCGGTGCCATCGGCGTCGAACAGGCAGAGGTCCACGGCCTCGGCGTTCTCGCTGAAGATCGCGAAGTTCACGCCGGATCCGTCCCAGGTGGCTCCGAGTGGGTAGGGCGTGCCGCGCCAGATCCTCACGGACATGGGTTGGGCGGGCGCGCAGCGGCGGATGGGCGAGCACGAGACATGGAGAGGAAATCATAGCGGGATGCGCCGAGGCCAGTGCCCTTCGGCCACGCCGCGCTACGATCGGCTCGTGGCCAGGGACATCCGCGCCGTCGTCGCCGCGATCATCGGATTTCTCGCCGTGCTGCTGCTGCTCGTGGCGCTTGGATGGGCGGTTCGACCGGCCGACGTCGACCATACGCGGGAACCGAGCACCTCGGCTCGGACCGGCAGTGAGGCAAGGGGGTGGTCAGGCTGGCGAGGCGGCCAGCCGATGCACTGCGGCGAGCGGCAGCCACAACCAGTCGGGGCGGTTGTTGGCCTCGTAGCGGACCTCGTAGCAGGCCTTTTCGAGCTCGAAGGCATCAAGCAGCCCGGTGCCGCCGAGGGGGCCGATGTCGCCGTAGCCGTCCTTGAAGGCTTGGCGCGCATCGGCCAACCAGGCATCGGGGTCGAACGCCGGGTTGTCGCGCTGAGCGGTGCGTGCGGCGTAGTCGAGGCTGCGCAGCAAGCCCGCCACGTCCCGCAGGGGTGAGGAGGGAGCGCTGCGCTCCTGCATCGGGCGGGCCGGCTCACCCTCGAAATCGATGACGCTGAGTCCGCCGTCGGCGAGTGCCAGCAGCTGCCCGAGGTGATAGTCCCCGTGGATCCGGCTCACGCGGGCAGCACCGCTCGCGGCGCCGAACGTGTCGGCGAATCGCTCGGTGACGCGGGGGGCGACCTCCACCATCCGCGCGTGGTCATCGCCGCGCACCGCGGTCACCGCTTCGGCCAGCTGCCGCTCGGCCGACGTGCGCCATGCCGCCGCCTCCGCGCTGGTCGCGGGACGGGCGGGAAATGCGGGATTCCCAGGCTCCGACGCCAGGGCGCCATGCATCGCGGCCGTCGTCCGCCCCACGGCCGCCGCCACCTCGATGCCCCGCGCCGGATCCTCGGCGAGCGCGGAGAGCATGGCGGCCCACGCGTCGCCGCGCGACGGCACGAACGCCTGGAGCATGGCCGCGGTGGACGACTGGCCGTCATCGGCCTCGTAGGCCAGGCCCCCCGCCACCGGCGGGGTATCGGCGAATCCGGCCCGGGTGAGGAAGGCGCTCACCTCCAGGTCGGGGTTGTCGCCCGACTCGAGCAGCCGATACACCTTGAGGATCAGCCGATCACCGAGCACGACCGAGGTGTTCGACTGCTCCACGGTCAGGCGCCGTTCCCCGAGGGCCGGGATTGCCTCGGCCGCCGACGGGACGAGGTCCTCGAGCGCCTCCGTCCGCCAGCCGATAAAGCGCCCGTGCCGTGCGCGCACCTCGGCACCATCGGCCATGACGGTGGCGATAGCCTGCCAGGCGCCGTGCCCGTCCTGCGGTTCGTCTCCGCCCGTTGTCGGTAGCAGGTATCGGTCCGGGATGCCACCATCGGCGTAGGCCACCTCGAGGATCCGCAGCTCGACCCCGGGGACTTCGGCCCGGTCAACCTCGATGACCGAGGATATCGGTCGCTGCTTCGACCGGAACCAGCGCTGAGTCCGAAGCCAATCGGGAGTGGCCAGGGTCATCGGGTCGTCGTGGACTGTCGATAAATCGAGTGAACTTCCCCTGGACGGCAGGCTGCGTGTCGTCTGCTCGATCCATCGAGCACGGGAGTGCGGGGGGGGCGCGCCGGGGTGCCGCTCATGCGTGCCGGTGCTCGATTCATCGCGAGCTTGACGCCCGCAGCACCCGCCCAGTGAACTTTGCGCAATCGATCGAGTCCGCCATCGCCCGGCGGCGGGAGCCCGCGGCGGCCGATGCCATCTCGCGATGAATCGAGCGGACTTCGCTTGTTCGGCAGGCTACGTGTCGTCTGCTCGATCCATCGAGCATGGGACCGCGTGATGCGCACGTGGGGGTGCCGCTCATGCGTGCCGGCGCTCGATTCATCGCGAGTTTGACGCCCGCACCACTCGTCGGGTGAACGTCGCTCGATAAATCGAGTCTCCGCGGGCCATGTGCGCGAAATGCCGCGGGCGCGGTCGTCAAGCTTCAACGTGCTGCCCCGACCAATCGGAACGGAATCGCACGATCGGGCACGGCACGTCCCCCAGCACCCAGTCGTGCTGTGCGACGTCGATGCGCAGCCCGCGTGCGTGGTAGAACCGGGTCGCGCGCTCGTTCTCACGGAACGCCCAGACGACGAGCGGATCGAAGCCTCGCTCGCGCAGGTCCTCAACAGCATGCTCGTACAGGGCGCGTCCGAGGCCGGTGCCGATCGCCCCGGGATCCAGGTACAGGTTCGTCAGCTCCCCGGCACCGTCCGGAGGCGGAAGCCAGGCATCTCCCCCGGGCGCCGTGGTCGCGTAGCCCAGGACCGTGCCGTCGCGCTCCGCGACCCAGCGCCGCGCGGGGCTCGCCGCGTCCGCACCTGCCGGCGCCCCCTGCCAGTTCTCCGTTACGGTGGCGAGCCACTCGTCGAGCACCGGGCCAGGAACGATCCCCCGGTACGTCGCCTCCCACGCTCGTTGGCTGATTCCGCCGAGCGCCTCCGCATCCAGGGTGTGCGCCGCGCGGATGACCGTATCGGGGTCAGGCGCCATCGGTGAGCTCGAACCAGAAGAAGTCGTGCGGTCCCAAGGTGAGGAGGTAGGGCAGGTCGCCGATCGCCGGGAAATGCACGCGCCCGATGAGCTCCATCGGCACCCGCCCGTTGAATCGGCCGAGGTCCAGCTCCACGTACTGCGCAAATCGCGACAGGTTCGCCACGCAGAGGATTGCGACGCCCTCGTGCTCGCGCAGGTAGGCGAGGACACGGAGGTTCTCCGGATGGAGGAACTCGAGCGAGCCGCGGCCGAAGACTGGGTGCGTGCGGCGCACGCGGATCAGCCGCTTCATCCAGTTCAGGAGGGAGCCGGGCACGCGCTCCTGCGACTCGACGTTCACCGCCTGGTAGCCATAGACCGCATCGGCGACGAGCGGCGCGTACAGGGCATGGACATCGGCGCGGCTAAAGCCGGCGTTGCGGTCGCCGGTCCACTGCATCGGCGTGCGGACTCCATTCCGATCGCCGAGGTAGACATTGTCGCCCATGCCGATCTCGTCGCCGTAGTACACGACCGGCGTGCCCTGCATGCTGAACAGGAGCGAGTTGAGCAGCTCGATCCGACGACGGCTGTTGTCGACCAGCGGCGCCAGGCGGCGTCGGATCCCGACGTTGATGCGCATCCGCGAGTCTTTGGCGTACTCGGTGTACATGAAGTCGCGCTCCTCGTCGGTCACCATCTCGAGGGTCAGCTCGTCGTGGTTGCGCAGGAAGAGCGCCCACTGCGCGCCATCGGGCAGGTCGGGCGTCTGATCCATGATCTCGACGATCGGGTAGCGATCCTCCCGCCGCAGCGAGATCCAGATCCGTGGCATGAGCGGGAAATGGAACGCCATGTGGCACTCCGGCTCCTCGACCGTGCCGAAGTACGGGAGAACGTCGGGCGGCCACTGGTTCGCCTCGGCCAGCAGCATGCGGCCCTCGTAGCGGGCATCCATGTCGGCGCGCAGCCGCTTGAGCACGGTGTGCGTCTCCGGCAAATTCTCGCCGTTCGTCCCCTCGCGCTCGACGAGGTACGGCACCGCGTCCAGGCGCAGCCCATCGACGCCCAGGTCGAGCCAGAAGCGCATGACGCGCGTCAGCGCCTTCACGACCTGCGGGTTGTCGAAGTTGAGATCCGGCTGGTGGCTGAAGAAGCGGTGCCAGTAGTACTGCTGCGACTCTTGGTCCCACGTCCAGTTCGAGGTCTCGGTGTCGGTGAAGATGATCCGGGCGTCGGCGTACCTCTGGTCGGTGTCACTCCACACATACCAGTCGCGCTTCGGGTTCTTGCGGCTCGAACGGGACTCCACGAACCACGGGTGTTGATCGCTGGTGTGGTTGATGACGAGCTCGGTGATGACCCGCAGGCCACGCCGATGCGCCTCGCGAACGAAGGACCGGAACTCGCGCAGCGAACCGTAGTCGGCATGCACCTGGGTGAAGGCCGCGATGTCATAGCCGTCGTCCCGCAGCGGCGAGGGGTAGAAGGGCAGCAGCCAGATCGCTGTCACGCCCAGCTGGGCGATGTAGTCCAGCCGCTCGGCGAGCCCGGCGAAGTCGCCAACGCCGTCGTTCGTCGAGTCCATGAAGGCCTTGACGTGGAGCTGGTAGATGATCGCGTCGCGGTACCACTCGGGGTCATCACGCAGCAGTTGTGGGGCGCCGGCGTCGACCGGACGCGGTGCGCGGGGCGCGGTCATCGGACGGGGTGCCTCCTCTCGGGTGCTGGTTCAGGCCCCGGGGGGCCGGCCCAGCGGTGCGATGGTGAAGATGCGGAACGGCTCCCCCGCCGGATCCAGGACGAAGGCCACGTCGGCCCCGACGTGACGCGAGACCTCACCGCTGAGCAGGTCGGTCAGCTCGTACGGCTCATCCCAGCCGATGCCGACGGCCGGAAGGTCCGGGTGCAGGATGGCATGCTCCGGCGTGGTCGGATCGCTGTTCACCGCCACGTACACCGGATCCTGCCAGCGACGCGGCTGGCCGCTGAGCGGATCCAGTTCACCCGCCGGCAGGGCCTTGCGATAGAAGAGCGTGCGGCCGCCCGACACGTTCTCGAAGCGCAGGTTGTCGTACGCCTGCAGCGCGGGCCGCTCGTGCCGCAGCCGGTTGAGCTCCCCGATCAGCAGCTTGATGTTCCCCGGCGCGTCCCAATCGCGGGCGCGGACCTCGTACTTCTCGCTGTCGACGTATTCCTCGCGGTCGGCCAGCCGCGCCGATTCGCACAGCTCCCAGCCCGAGTAGATGCCGTACGAGCTCGACAGCGTGGCGGCCAGCACGCTGCGGATCACGAATGCCGGACGCCCGTGGTCAAGGTGATGGGGGTTGATGTCGTGGGTGTTCGTGAACAGGTTGCCGCGGAAGTAGTCGCGCATCTCCGACTGGGTGAGCTCGGCCAGGTAGTCCCGCAGGTCCGCGGCGGATTCGCGCCACGTGAAGTAGGTGTAGCTCTGCGTGAACCCGACCTTGGCCAGCATCCGCATCATCTTCGGCTTCGTGAACGCCTCCGATAGGAAGATGACGTCGGGGTGCGTCGCCTGGATGTCCGGGATCAGCCACGCCCAGAAGGGAATCGGCTTGGTATGCGGGTTGTCGACCCGGAAGATCCGCACGCCGCGCTCGATCCAGACCTCGAAGACCCGCTTGAGCTCCAGCCACAGCGCGGCGCGCTCCGTGCCGTCCTCGCCCTCGAAGAACACCGGGTAGATGTCCTGGTACTTCTTCGGCGGATTCTCGGCGAACTTGATCGTGCCATCCGGCGCGCGACGGAACCAGTCGGGATGGGCCGACACGTAGGGATGGTCCGGCGAGGCCTGGATGGCGATATCGAGCGCCACCTCCATCCCGTGTGCCTCGACCTGCTCGCGAAAGTGAAGGAATTCCTCCAGCCCGCCGAGCTCGGAGGCGACCGAATCATGGCCTCCCTCCGCTGAGCCGATGCCGTATGGCGAGCCCACGTCGTCATCGGCCGCATCCAGCGTGTTGTTGCGGCCCTTGCGATTCGTTTGCCCGATCGGGTGAATCGGCATGAGGTAGACCACGTCGAAGCCCATGGCGGCGATCTGCGGGATGCGCCACTCCGCGTCGGCGAAGCTGGTGGCATTCGGCCGGGTCGGATCGCGACCCTGGGATCGCGCGAACAGCGCGTACCACGCGCCGAAGCGCGCCCGTTCACGATCGACCATGAGCGGCAGCTCGGCCGATCGCGATGCGTGGTGCCGATCCGGATGGCGACGCATGGCGGCCAGGAGGTCGTCCCCGGCCATGGCGGCCACCTTCTTCACCTCCGAGCGGGCGCGGTTTGCCGCCGTCAATGCGCCACGAATGACGGCGATGTCGGTCGCTGCCTCGGCTTTCTCGGCGCGCAGCAGGGAGGCCTCGAGCAGCACCCGCCCTTCCTCCAGCTCCGTGGGCACCCGGACTCCGGCATCGACCTTCTTGAGCAGTCCGTCACGCCACGAGCCAAAGCGGTCGCGCCAGGCCTCGATGGCGTAGCGGTGCCGCCGGTTCCGCGTGACGAGGATCTGGCCCGACCATCGGTCGTTCTCGATCAGGCGCATCGGCTCCTCGCGCCAGACGGTCTCGTCGTCCGCCCGGAGCATCAGCACGGCGTCCAGAAAGTCGTGGCCGTCGGCGAAGATGTCGGCGGTGACGAGCAGCCGATCACCGACCACCCGCTTCACCGCGTACTGTCCTTCGTCGACCTGCGGCGCGATGCGCTCGACGGTCACGCTGCGCCGGTTGCCGATCTCCCCGGCTCCCGGCTCGGCGTCCGTCGTCACCGTTGCGATGGCACGTCTCAGGCCTGCTTTCGTCGTCATGGGTAACAAAACCCTACCCGATCAGTCGGCGCCTCGGCAGGATCGCCGGTTGTCGGCGAGAATCGGGCGCATGCGTTTCCCCCGTCTCGCAGCCGTTGGGCTCGCCATCGCCGCCCAGGTGGGCGCCTGCACCGCATCGGCTCCGTCCTCATCGGGTCCCGCGGAGTCGAGCCCGTCCGCCTCCGCGACCTCGGCCGGGTCGAGCCCGAGCTCGCGGTCCCCGGACGATTCGGCGCCTGCCCCGACCGCCGGCGAGATCGCCGACCCACCCCCACCGGTCGCGCTCCAGCCGGTCGCCGAGGGCCTGGTCGCGCCCATCGGCATCGCGACGGCACCCGGCGGTTGGCTCATCGTCAACGAGCAGGCCGGTCACGCCCTGTCCATCGACCCGGCCAACGGAGAAACGGTCACCACCCTCGACATCCGTGATCGGGTCGGGGGCGGTGGGGAGCGTGGGCTCCTGGGACTCGTCCTCCATCCCAACTGGCCGGCTGATGGCCGGGCGTTCGTGCACTACAGCGATTCGAACGGGAACACGGTCCTGTCGGAGTTCAGCGGCACGCAGGAGGGCGCCGGCCCGCCGGTGCTCGACCCCGAGTCGGAACGCGTGCTCCTGACCGCCGAGCAGCCGTTCGGCAATCACAATGGCGGGCAACTTGTCTTCGGCCCCGACGGATACCTGTGGATGGCGCTTGGCGACGGTGGGTCCGGCGGGGATCCACTCGGCAACGGCCAGAATCCGATGACGTTGCTCGGCAGCATCCTGCGTCTGGACGTCGCCACTGGCGGCGGGTACGCGATCCCGGACGACAACCCGTTCGCGGATGGGACGGACGGCGCACCCGAGGTCTACCTCTTCGGCCTTCGCAACCCGTGGCGCTTCAGCTTCGATCGCGCCACCGGCGAGCTCTGGATCGCCGATGTCGGACAGGGCGCGTACGAGGAGGTCAACCGGCTCGATCCGGATGACGCGGGCGCGAACCTGGGCTGGAACACCATGGAGGGGGCGCATTGCTTCTCGAGCCCGGACTGCTCGACGGACGGCCTCGTGCTGCCCGTCGCGGAGTACGGGCGCGACCTGGGATGCTCGGTCACCGGCGGGCACGTCTACCGCGGCGCGGCGATCAACGGCCTCGCCGGCTGGTACCTCATGGCCGACTACTGCAGCGGCCGCGTGTTCGGCGTGCGATCCGATGCGAGCGCATCCGAGGTCGTCACTCCGACCACCCTCCTTGAGACCGGGGCCAGCATCACGGCCATCGGCAGCGACGATGCCGGCGAGCTCTACGTCGCCGATGTCGGATCGGGGACCGTGTCGCGGATCGTGGCCGGCGGCTGAGCCATCGCACCGAAGGCACGGAGCGACGTCCATCGTCCGCGACCGATCACGAGATGGTCCAGCAGCTCGATGTCGAGCAGGCGTCCCGCTTCCGCAAGCTCTGCGGTGATCCGCAGGTCCTCGCCGGACGGTCCTGCGTCGCCCGATGGATGGTTGTGGACGACGATGATCGCCGCGGCGCAGGCTCGAACCGCCTCGCGGTAGACCTCGCCGACCCGAACAGACGATCCGGACAGGTTGCCGCAATAGACCGTCCGCTCGGCATTGACGACGTTCTTCGTGTCGAGCAGCAGGACCCGCAGCTCCTCGCGCTCGAGGGCGCCCATCGCGTCGATCAGCGGCTCGGCCGCGTCCGACGGCGTGCGAATCACCCACGGATCCGACGGCCACGCCCGCGCGACCCGACGCCCGACCTCGATACAGGACCCGATGCGTTCAGCAGCGGCCGTGGACACACCGGCCACGCGCAGCTCGACCGGGTGGGCGCGGGCGACCGCCGCCAACGAGCCGAACCGGTCGAGCAGCCGACGAGCCTGTCGCGAGCGAGCGCTCCGTTCTCCGAGCATGGCGGCGATGAGCTCCTCGTCGCTCGCCGCACCCGGTCCGTGGCGCGCGGCCCGTGCGGGAGCGCGCCGGGCGCGGGCCGGGGCCAGGGGGATCAGGTCGGGGAACGCTTCGGGGGTCATGGCCGCCGACTCTATGACGTGGGCCATGCCCACCCGCTTACGACCCGCTTACCGGCCGCGGTCAGACGGGCAGGGTGATGACCTCGAAACGCACGAGCAGCGCCAGGATGACCGAGATCCCGTTCACCGTGGCGTGCATTGCGATCGGGGCCAGCAGATTCCCGGTCCGGCTGTAGATCCAGGCCAATCCCAGGCCGAGGACGAAGATCGGCAGCAGGGCCACGAGCGACACGTGGATGATGGCGAACAGCGCCGCCGAGCCGATGAACGCCCAGCGGCGACCGCGCTCGCGCAGCCAGGCGTTGAACACGATGCCGCGGAAGAAGATCTCCTCCGCGATCGGTGCGAGCACGACGATGGCCAGGACCACGACCCATGGCTCGACCACCGAGATTGCCTGCTCGGCGGCCTGTGGCTCCATCTCGAGCCCCGCCTGCCGCAGCGCGAGCTCCACGCCGACCGCGATCATCGACGAGACGATCCAGGCCACGACCCCCCACCCGACTCCCTGGAGGAGGGCGGCCCCGGCATTCCGACCGGGCAGTGATGGCAGCGCCTGGAGCGCGCCCGGCCGGAAGACGAGGAACCAGCTCACGAGCAGCAGTGCCGACTGCGTCGCCATGAGGATCACAATCGAGCCGAAGAAGGTGAGCTTGCCCTGGCCGAGGACGAGCGCCGCGGCGTCCCGCGCGAATGGCGCGGTGGCGATGGACGCCAGGACGAACACAAGGACGAGCAGCAGCGGGATCGCCGGCCCCCGGTACCGCCCAGGAGGCAGGTGGCGACGCACCCGCAGCTGACGGATGGCAACGTAGAGGAGCCCCGCCACGAACAGCGCGGCCCCGAAGATCGCAAGCCACCCGAACAGCGCCGGGTCGCCGATCGCAATGTCGGTCTGCTCCGCGGCGGCGGCCACTCCCAGGGAGACGACCGCCAGCAGGGCGCCGACGATGATCATCGCCGGCCCGGGCCAGCGAGGGAGCGTGACGCTCGACGGGTGTGCCGTCGGGTGGGGTCCGGTGCGCAGCGGGGTAGCCGGATCGGGGCCGTCGGAGCGGTCGGGAGGCACCTGGGTGCCGTCGAGGTTCAGGTGTTGGTTGCCCGGCGCAGGCGCGCGTGCTCGGCCGTCACGTCCGCCGGCGCGTCGGCGTCATGCTCATCGGCGTGGGCTGCCGCCGCGGCCGCCGCGGGACGACGACGCTGCGGCCGAGCGCCTTCATGTCCGAAGTCCGTTCCACAAAAGGCGCACAGGGGCCACGTCGGATCGGCGAGCCGGTTGCACGACGGGCACACCCGATGAAGCCGGGTTCGGCAGTTCGGGCAGACGAGCCACTCGGAGTCGACCCGGTCACGGCAGACGGGGCACAGCTCGTTCTTCTCGACCTCGGCCAGCAGGCTCTCCTCCGCCAGCGAGCGCTCGTAGACCTCCGCCAGCGACTCGCGCGGGCGAACGATCAGGTAGAGCACGACGGCGAACAGGAAGAGCAGGGGCGTGAAGAAGATGATCAGCGCGGCGGCGAAGTACGGGAGGATCGGGTTTTCGGTCCGCGCCTGCATGTCGCGGAATGCCCAGTACGCCGTGCCCAGCCACAGCAGGACCACGTAGATCACGATGAGCTGGCTGGCCAGCTGCACGACCGGGTTGTTCAGGAATCCGTCCCAGAACTCGCCGATCGGTCCGAGAATCGCGTCCATCAGTAGCTGCCTGGCCTCTCCTGCGTGGGGTGCGCACCACTCGGAGCGCCATCGGGCATGCTAGCACGGCTCGTGCCGGCTGGCCGCGGGACGATCCTGGCTCCTGCGCGCCCTATCCCGGCCTGGTGGTCGATGAATCGAGCCGATTTCACCTGGGGCCTGGGCTGCGCTGCATCTGCTCGATTCTTCGAGCACCGGTTAGCATGAGGCGCACCGCGGCGGGCCGTTCACGCCGCAGAGCGCTCGATTTATCGAGCATCTGACACCCCTCGGGTTGCTCCGGTGACAATCACTCGATTCATCGAGTCCGCGGAGCCGCCCCGGCCGTGATGCCGCCGAGCGCTTCCACCAGCAGCCGATGCTCGACCACGAGCACGCGAGCCGCCAGTGTCTCGGGGTCGTCATCGGGCAGAACGGGAACGCGAGCCTGGGCCAGGATCGGGCCGGCGTCCAGGTCAGCCGTCACCTCGTGGATGGTGACTCCGGTCTCGACCTCGCCGGCCGCCAGGACGGACCGATGCACGGCCAGGCCGAGCATGCCGGCACCGCCGTGCAGGGGCAGCAGGCTGGGATGGATGTTGATGGTGCGGCCGGCGAACGCAGCAAAGTACGGAGCACGAAGGACCTGGTCGTATCCCGCCAGCACCGCGAGCTCCACTCCAGTCTCCTCCAGGGCCCCACCGATGGCGCGGTCCCGGACGCCCGCATCGGCGAAGTCAGCGCGTCGCAGGACACGGAGCGGGACACCATGGGCGACTGCCACGTCGAGCGCGCGCACGCCGGGCCGGTTGCTGACGACCAGCGTGACCTCGAGGTCTGCCCGCAGAATGGCCTCCAGGTTCGAGCCCCGCCCGGAGACGAGCACCCCGAGCCTCATACGAATGCGACGCGCGGCTCACCCTCCGTGACCGACACGACACGACCGATGTGGCACGCGTCCTCCACCGCGCCCAGCGCCGTCGCCAGGTGCTCGGATGCCACGACGGCCGTCAGGCCGATGCCGACGTTGAAGGTACGAACCATCTCCTCATCGGCGATGTCGGCGCGCGACTGGATGAGGCTGAAGATCGGCGGGATCGGCCATGAGCCGGTCTCGACCTCGACGCCGAGGCCCGCGGGGAGTGTGCGCGGGACGTTCCCCTCCCATCCGCCGCCGGTGATGTGCGCCAGCGCATGGATGTCGCCGCCGGCTTCCAGCAGGCAGCGCCGGAGCGATCGCACCTCATCGAGATACGAGCGGTGCGGGTCCAGCAACGCAGAGCCGATCGTCCCGCCACCGTTCGGCATCGGCTGCGACCATGTCTCCTCGGGCAGGACGCGGCGGGCCAGGCTGTAGCCGTTGGTGTGGAGTCCCGAAGACGGCAGTCCGATGAGCGCGTCACCGGCACGGACCCGTGAGCCATCGATGAGGTCATCACGTCCCACGACGCCCACGATGAATCCGGCCAGGTCGTAGTCCGCGCCCCGATACAGGTCGGGCATCTGCGCCGTCTCGCCACCGATGAGGGGCATCCCGGCGGCCGCGCAGCCCGCGGCGATGCCGCCGACGATCTCCTCCACCACCTCGGCGTGCAGCTCGCCGACCGCGAGGTAGTCGAGGAAGAAGAGCGGGGTGGCGCCGCTCACGACGATGTCGTTGACGCACGCGTTCACGAGATCCACGCCGATGGCGTCGTGCCGACCCAGGCCGATGGCCACCTTCAGCTTCGTCCCGACGCCGTCGGTGCTGCTGACGAGGACCGGGTCGGGGTGGAGGGACGGGTCGAAGCGGAACAGGCCGCCGAAGCCGCCCACCCCGCCAAGCACCGCGGGGGTCAGCGTGGAGGCCGCGGCACGGCCGATTCGCTCCACGGCGCGCTCCGCCTCGGCGATGTCGACTCCCGCCTCGCGGTAGGTGCGCGCCATCGGCTCAGCGACGCTCCATGGCCAGCTTGTCCAGCTCGAGCGGCACGTCCGTCGGGTACACGCCATCGAAACACGCCGTGCAGCGGGCATCGGTGCGACCCCCGACGGCCTCGAGCAGCGCCTCCTGCGAGAGATAGCCCAGCGAGTCTGCGCCGATGGCGGCCCGGATCCCCTCGAGCGAGTGGTTGGCCGCGATCAGCTGCTCCCGACGACCGGTGTCGACGCCCATATAGCAGGGGTGCCGCATCTGCGGGGAGTGGATGCGCACGTGCACCTCGGCGGCACCGGCGCGCTGCAGCATCTTCACGATCGGCCCGGTGGTCGTGCCGCGCACGATCGAGTCGTCGACCACCACCACGCGCTTGCCGGACAGCAGGTCGGGCAACGGGTTGAACTTCATGCGCACCGCCTCGTCGCGGCTGTGCTGAGCCGGCTGGATGAACGTGCGCCCGACGTAGCGCGACTTGATGAGCCCCTCGCGGTACGGCAGCCCGGACTCCTCCGCGTAGCCGATGGCGGCCGGCACCGCCGAATCGGGGACGGCGATGACGAGGTCCGCATCGGCCGGATGCTCCTGCGCCAGGCGTCGGCCCATCTCCAATCGCGCCTCGTACAGGAGGCGCCCGTCGATGACCGAGTCCGGCCGTGCCAGGTACACGAACTCGAACACACAGAGACGCTCGCGTTCGGGAGCGGCCAGCCTGGACCGGTGGGACTGCACCCCGTCGTCGTCGATCGCCACCACCTCGCCCGCATCGATGTCGCGGACGAACTGCGCGCCCATCGCGTCCAGCGCGGCACTCTCGGAGGCGACCGCCCATCCCCCGCCGGCAAGACGGCCGAGACAGAGGGGTCGAAAGCCGATCGGGTCGCGGGCGGCCACGAGCGCCGTCTCGGTCAGCATGGTGAAGGTGAACGCGCCGACGGCACGATGGAACGCGTGATCGACGCGCTGTGCCCAGGTCTTCCCGGGGGCATGCGCGATGAGCTTGGCCAGCACCTCGGTATCCGATGCCGAGGCGAACTCGATCCCCTGCTCGCTGAGCTCGTCGCGCAGCCAGGTCGCGTTGGTGAGGTTGCCGTTGTGGCCGAGCATCAGCTCACCGATATCGGCGCGCGCATAGACCGGCTGCACGTTGGGCAGCGTGTTCGATCCGGTCGTGCTGTACCGGGTGTGGCCGATGGCGGCCTTCGGGGACCGGCTGTCGTCGCCGCCCTCGAGCCGCACCAGCGTCTCCTCGTCGAAGACGCTGGCGACCAGGCCGAGACGCTTGTGGAGGCTGAGCTGCGTGCCGTCGGTGACCGCGATGCCCGCGGACTCCTGGCCACGGTGCTGCAGGGCGTGGAGCCCGACGTAGGCGAGGCGGGCGACCGGCGCGTCCGGGGCCCAGACGCCCACGACACCACATTCCTCGCGCGGTCCGTGAGGTTCGTAGATGGGTAGCGCATCACCCGTCGCGTGCGACAGCCGGATGGGCGCGCGCACGGGGTGGGTCAAGCGGATCGGTGCTGGCCGGGCACGCAGCCATCATAGCCGCCACGCGGGCCCGATGATGCCGCTTCCGGAGCGCTCGGCGTCGGTACCGGGCAGGTACTGCAGCAATCCGCACCCGCGCCCATTCCGCCGCTTTCCGCCGATTGCCCGGAGGCACCGCGGGACCATCGACTCATGGTCGAACCGGACCATCCCGGCCATGCTGCGCCGCAATGTTGCTGCTCATTCGCCTCCTCGGGTTCCTGGCTCCTGTCGCCGTGGCCGTGCTCGTCCTGGTCACCCTTGGCGTGGCAAGCCAGGTCGAACCCGACGAGCGATGGCGCGTCGGGCTCGTCGCGGCATCCGCCGCGGCCGCGGGCCTCACGACGATGGCCCTCGTCGGCTGGAGCTACTTCGGGTGGCGGCTCAACCACATCGCGCGTGACCTCGAGCGAATGCTCGAGCTGGACCAGCCGATTCGGCTGCGCGAGTCCGGGATTCCCGGCGAGCGTCGTCTGGTGCGGGCACTCAACGCGGCGAGCGGGGCATTCATCCAGGTGGAGGCCCGTGCGACGGTCGACCGGCTGACCGGCATCCCCAACCGCGAGACCCTGCTCAGCGTCCTCGGAGCCGAGGTGGAGCGGGCTGTCCGCCACTCGAAGCCGCTGAGCGTCGCCTTCATCGACATCGACCGCTTCAAGCCGATCAACGACACGTACGGGCACAACTCCGGCGATGCCGTCCTCCGCCAAGTGTCCAGGCTGCTGGCCGATGGCGTGCGCGTCAGCGACACGTTCGGCCGGTACGGGGGCGAGGAGTTCATGCTCATCCTGCCGGAGACCCTGCCCGATGACGCGGTCCGGCTGGCGGAGGAGCTGCGAACCCTGGTGCAGCTGGAGCCGCTGCGGCTTCCGGAGGACGGGACGGTCAAGATCACGATCAGCCTCGGCATCAGCGGTGGGCGCGGCGCCGAGCTGCAGGCTGACAAGCTCGTCGACCGGGCCGATGCGGCGATGTACGCGGCCAAGTCACTCGGTCGCAACCGCACGTACCTGTTCCGGGACCTCGACGAGAGCGCCGTCATCCGGCGCGCCCCGATCTCGAACGAGCGCCGCACCCAGGCGACGGCCATCGGCCAGTGGGCAAGCGACACCGCGACCCAGGCGCTGGCATCGGTCCTTGCCCCGCAGCCCAACCATCGCGGCCGGCCGTCGGACATGATCGCGGCAATCGCCACCGGCATCGGGCTGGAGATGGGCCTGCCGCACGAAGAGATCGAGCGCATCCGGATCGCCGCCCTGCTGCACGATCTCGGCAAGATCGCGGTCCCCGAGGAGATCCTCGACAAGCCGACCGCGCTCACCGACACGGAGTGGCAGGCGATCGGCGAGCATCCGCGCATCGGCCAGGTCATCCTGGAGCAGGCCTCGAACCTGCGCGAGGCCATTCCGGTCGTCCTCCATCACCACGAGCGCTTCAACGGCGGCGGCTATCCGCACGGCCTAAAGGGCAACGAGATTCCGATGGGAGCGCGGATCGTGGCCGTCGCGGACGCCTATCACGCCATGGTCCACGAACGCCCATACAGCACGGCGCTGACGCACGACGAGGCGATCGCCGAGCTCGAGCGCAACGCCGGCACCCAGTTCGACCCGGCCGTGGTGGCGACGTTCCGCGAGGTGTACGCGGCCGCGGTGCCGCCCGATGGGCTGGAGGAGGTCTACCGCCTCAACGAGCGGGCACGAGGCGGGCTCGACCGCATCGAGCCGGCGCATCCGCCTGCACGGCGAGCCCGACCCAAGCGCCAGCGGAATGACGAACCCACCACCGAGGTCCAGGAAGCCACGCGCTAGGGCGCGCTAGAAGCCGGTCGCCCACGCTCGCGCCAGGTCATCAAGGCCGAGCTCGATCGACGCATGCCCGCCGACCGTGATGCGCAGGCTCGATCCTCCCGCCGTCCCGATCCGCGTGCCTTGTACGCCGGCGCCGTCACAGGCCGCCAGGAGCACGTCGCTCGCTGCCGCCTCCGCGGAAACGAGGATGCGGCCCGCCCGCTCGCCCAGCAACGCGGCCGTCGCGAGGCCGTCCCGCACGTCGAGGTCGACGCTGCCGCCGACGCCGCCGGCAATGGCCATGCGCGCCAGCCCGATGGCCACGCCCCCGACCGACAGATCATGAGCCGCCCGCACGGTGCGTTCCGCGGCCAGCCGTGGGACCAGTGCCACCACTCGCGCGGCGGCCGCGACATCGAGCGTCGGGGCGCCGGTCCGGATGCCGCGCTGCCACGCCAGCTCGGAGCCCGCGAGCCCGTCCGCGTCCTCGATCGGCTCGCCGAGAAGCCAGATCTCGTCGCCCGCCTCCCAGCGCATGGCCAGCGCCAGCGCGCGGTCGTCCAGGAGGCCGACCGTGCCGACCACCGGTGTCGGGAGGATCGGGCCATCCGGCGTCTCGTTGTAGAGGCTGACGTTGCCGGACACGACCGGAAGGTCCAGCGCGCCGCAGGCATCGGCGAGGCCGTCGATGGCACGCTCGAGCTGCCATGCGCCCAGCTCCGTCTCGGGCGAGCCGAAGTTGAGGCAGTCGGTGATCCCGATCGGCCGCGACCCGCTTGCGGCGACGTTCATGGCGCCCTCGATGACGGCCGACGCACCCGCCAGGTAGGGATCGAGCGCTCCGACGCGTGCCGGCCCCGGGCCGTCGATGGCCAGCGCCAGCGCACGGGTCGTGCCCTTGATCCGGAGCAGCGCCGCGTCGCCCGCACCCGGTCCCACCACCGTGTTCGTACCGTTCATGTGGTCGTACTGCCGCCAGATCGGCTTGCGATCGCGAGCATTCGCCGATGCGAGGAGGCCGAGGATCGAGTCGACGCTCGGTTCCTCGCCGGCGAGCTCGGCCAGCTCACGCGATTCCTCGAGGGCAGCGGGGCGTCCGTGGATGGCGTAGCGCGGGGCGTCATCGGCCAGTGCCCGTCCGGAGACTTCGCACACCACGTCTCCATCCGACCGGCAGCGAACCAGCGGCTCGTCGACGATCGTCCCGATACGAGCGGCGTGCAGCTCGTAGCGTCCGAACACCTCCTCCACAGAGCTCGCGGCATCCGGGGTGACGACGACGAGCATCCGCTCCTGTGACTCGCTGAGCAGCACCTCGTACGGGCTCATCCCGAGCTCGCGTCGTGGTACCGCCCCAAGGTCGACCTCCGCGCCGACGCCCCCGCGGGCGGTGAGCTCGGCGAGGGCGCAGGTCAGCCCCGCGGCCCCGAGGTCCTGCATGGCGACCACGCCGTCCATGCGCGCCAGCTCGAGGCAGGCCTCCATGAGGAGCTTCTCGAGGAAGGGATTGCCGACCTGGACCGCGGGACGGCGCGCTTCTCGGTCGTCAGCCAGGTTCGCGGACGCGAAGCTCGCGCCCTGGATGCCGTCCCGGCCGGTCGTGGCGCCGACGAGCAGCAGCACGTTCCCGGCCCCGGCGGCCCGGGCCAGGGTGATCTCGTCGTGCCGGGCAATCCCGACGCACATGGCATTCACGAGCGGGCTGCCGGAGTACGTCGGATCGAAGGTCACCTCGCCGCCGACATCGGGGATGCCGATGCAGTTTCCATAGCCGGCGATCCCACCGATCACCCCGTTGAAGAGGTAGCGATTGCGGGCCGCAACCTCGCCCGGCGTTCGGTCGTCGGCGTCGAGCGGGCCGAAGCGAAGGCTGTTCAGCAATGCGATGGGCCGCGCTCCCATGGTGAAGATGTCGCGGATGATCCCGCCCACGCCGGTGGCCGCGCCCTGGTACGGCTCGACGGCCGACGGATGATTGTGGGACTCGACCTTGAACACCACGGCCACGCCGTCGCCGATGTCGATGGCCCCCGCGTTCTCGCCCGGCCCGACGAGCACGTCCGCACCGGTCGAGGGCAGGCGCCCGAGCAGCGGACGGGAGTGCTTGTACGCGCAGTGCTCCGACCACATCGCGCCGAACATCCCGAGCTCAACGTCGTTCGGGACGTGGCCCAGCGCATCCACGACCATCCGGTACTCGGACGCCGTGAGACCATGCAGCTGCTCGGCCGGCGGTGGCGCGAGCGTCATTCGCTCAGGTCTGCGGCCCACCCAGCGGCTGGTCCCGTCCCAGCTCGACGAGGACGGCACCGATGGCCGCAGCCGCGGTCCCGAAGAAGAAGAGCAGCTCACCGACGCCGGATCCGCCGATGCCGATGCGATCCAGCGCCATCCCGAACCCGACGAGCAGGATCGCGAGGATGAGCAGCCGCGCGTGGGGGATTTCGGGAACCCGTGATGGCAGGAAGACCATGGCAGCGATGCCCAGGAGCAGGACCAGGACGATCAGGTCGATCGGGTTCAGGGTGACGCGGAAGAGGCCGATGAGCACCCCGAGGGCCGCGATCAGCGCACCGACGCCGATGAGCCACCCGGACAGCATCACGGGCATGGTCAGCGGCAGATTGACCGCCGGCGCGCTCCGCTGGTTCTCCGGACGACGAGGTCGGGGTGGGATGGATGGTGGCGGCGGTGGCGCGGCCTCGGGACGCGTGGACTCCTCGAAGGGCGCCGCATCGTCGGGTGCCACCGAGTCGCGCGGTGCAGGGGCTTCCCCGGCCCAGTCGTCATCCGCCGGTTCGTCGGCCTCCGCGCCAGAGGGCTGATCGGGCCAGGCCGGGGCCTGAGGAATCTCGGACGCCGTTTCCTGGTCGATCGGCTGACCGCAGGTCGGGCAGAAGACGGCGGTGTCCTCCACCTCGGTCCCGCAGGCTGCGCAGAATTTGGCCATCGGCTCAGCTGCGGCCGAAGCGAGTCAACGTCCCGATGAGGACGATCAGCGACCCCAGGAAGAAGATGATGCCCGCGGGCGTCATGACCCGCAGCATCCCCACGAGGTCGCCGTTCCAGTTCCCGGCCAGCTCGACCACGCCGAACAGGACGATGAGCCCGACGCTCCACAGGAGCGCAACCCCGAGGCCGACGACCTGGAGCGGACCCGGCACCGCCCGGGCGAAGCCGGCGATCGCCAGCACGAGGAGCAGCAGTCCCAGGATCGGCACGGGACCGGCAAGACCGTAGTAGATCTGGTCGGTAAGGCCGGCGCCGACTTCGGGGTAGCCGGACCAGAATGCGATTCCGTACCCGTTCGATCCCGCGGCCCGATCGAACAGCGAGCCGGATCCGTAGAGGAACGGGAGCAGGTAGCCGGTGACGATCCCGATCAGCCCGATGAGAAGGACGACCGGACCCAGAACAGCGCCGCCGGATCGCGCGCTCGTGACCTCCGCACCTGGCTCGACGGCCACGGACGGCGGTACGTACCCGGGCGCGGTGCCGCGGAGGTTCGCCCCGCAGTTCTGACAGAAGCCGGCCCCGGCACGGTTGTGCGTCCCGCAGCGCGGGCAGGCCATGGTTCCCTCGGGCGTGCCCGGCCGCTCTACCGTGCTTGCGATTCCGGCCGCCACCAGCCGCTGGCCGCAGTTGTTGCAGAACGACAGCCCAGGACGGTTCTCGGTACCGCAGCGCGGACACTGCGTGCTCTCACCGACCATCTCCGCGCCGGACGGAACGGCGTGCGCGGATGATGCATCCGCGACGGGGGCATGCTCCTCGGTCGCGTCGGATGGGGGAGGAGCCACGTAGGCCTCGACCTCGCCCGGTGGGTGCTCGACCGCCGCTGCCGGAGGTTCGGCATCTGCTGCCGGAACCCAGTCGGGTTCGAGGATCGGCGGCTCACCACGCTCGGGCGGCTCCGTCGGCCATCCCTCGTCGACACTTGACTCGGCGGATGGCGGCTCGGTCGGCCACGCCGGTTCGGCGGCCACGGGCTCCTGGCTCGGCCAGCTCTCGATCTCCGTGGGATCGGGCTCGGCGGGCGGAGGCTCTGTCGGCTCGGCGGCCGGCTCCGGCGGGGTAGTGTCAGGCGATGCCGGCGACGCGTCCTCCGCGTCGGGCGAGTCGCGTCGATCGCGCTCGAGGTCGTCCACTCGTTCGCCTCCTGCGGGTGGTCTGGGCGGTCAGTTCGATGATACCCGACGCTCTGCGGCCGCCGGCACCTCCCGCAGCCAGCGTTCCAGCGAGCGGAAGAGCCGCAGCCCATCGGTGCCGCCGACCTCGGATTCCGCAGCGCGCTCGGGATGCGGCATCAGCCCCAGGACGTTGCCGCGCTCGTTGACGATTCCGGCGATCCCCCGCTCCGATCCGTTCGGGTTGAACGCGTCACTGACGACGCCCGTCTCGCTCGCGTAGCGAAGCACCACCCGGCCCTCCCGCTCGAGCGCATCGAGCGTCTCGGGATCGGCGACGTAGCGACCCTCGCCGTGGCTGATGGGCAGGCGAATGATCTCGCCGGGAGAGCAATCGCCGAGCCAGGGAGCTGCCGCGGCGGGCTGCTCGACCCGGAGCGACTGCCAGTCACAGCGAAACTCGAGATGGTCGTTGCGAAGGAGGGCTCCCGGCAGGAGCCCCGCCTCGGTGAGGATCTGGAACCCGTTGCAGGATCCGATGACGGGTCCGCCCGCCTCGGCGAACTCGACCACGCTGTCCATCACCGGTGAGAAGCGGGCCACGGCACCAGTTCGCAGATGGTCGCCATGCGCGAACCCGCCCGGCAGGACCACTGCATCGGGCCGCCGGAGGTCGCGGTCCGTGTGCCACAGCACCCGGACGTCCCAGCCCAGCACCGTGCCAGCCACGTGCGCGAAGTCTCGCTCCGACCATGTCCCCGGGAACACCACGACGGTCACCCGCGGACGTGCATAGGACGTCACGGATTGGCCTCCTCGGCATCCTGCTGCTCGTCAGCGCGAAGCTGCCACGACGCGGTCTCCATGACCGGGTTGGCCAGGAGGCGATGACACATCTCGGCGATCGCCGTCTCCGCGGCGTCGGAGCCATCGGCCTCGAACATGACTCTCAGCAGCTTGCCGCTGCGGACTTCGTCCACGCTCGCGAAACCGAGCGCCCGCAGCGCAGCGCCGATGGTGTGGCCCTCGGGGTCGGCGATCCCGGACCGCAGGGAGACGTGCACCTCGGCGATCCAGCGCATGATCAGCTCGTGGCCTCCCACGCGCGGCCGGTCAGGCGTTCGAAGGCGGCCACGTACCGGTCCCGCGTGCCCTCGATCACCTCGTCCGGCAGCTCGGGGGCCGGTGGCTCCTTGTTCCAGCCGGCGTTCGCCACGAAGTCACGGACGAACTGCTTGTCGAAGCTCTGCGGGCTGGATCCCGGGGCGTGCGTCGCCCCGTCCCAGAACCGGGAGGAGTCCGGCGTCAGCACCTCGTCGATGACGGCGAGCTCGCCGTCGATGAACCCGAACTCGAACTTCGTGTCCGCCAGGATCAACCCGACGCCTTCGGCGCGACGTGCTCCCTCCTGGTAGAGGGCGATCGACCGATCCTCCAGCTGACGGGCGAGATCGGCGCCGACCATGTCGGCGAGCTGATCGCGGCTGATGTTCTCGTCGTGGCCGACCTCGGCCTTGGTCGACGGCGTGAAGATCGGTTCGGGAAGCCGCTCGGCCTCGCGGAGGCCGTCTGGCAGCAGGTGACCGCAGACGGAACCCGAGCGTTGGTACTCGACCCAGCCGGACCCGGCGAGGTAGCCGCGCACCACGCATTCCGCGTCGACGCGCTCCGCACGCCGGACGAGCATCGAGCGCGGCGCCAGCTCGGGTGCCTGGGCCGGGCTCGGAAGGCGATCCGCTGCCGCGCTGACGAAGTGCGACGGCCCAAGGTCCGCGAGCTCGTCGAACCACCAGGCGGAGAGGCGCGTCAGGACGGCTCCCTTGTCCGGGATCGGCTGCGGGAACACCACATCGAACGCCGACAGCCGATCGGTCGCGACCAGCAGCAGGTGGCGATCGTCCACCTCGTATGTATCGCGAACCTTGCCGCGATGGATGCGGACCAGGCCCTCGATATCGGTCTCCAGCATGGCGTTCGTCACTCAGTCGCCCTCCTCGGCTTCATCGTTCGGTGGTGCCGGCACCCTGCCGGTGGGAATCTTGAGCCGGCGCTTCGCCACGCGCTCTAGGCGTTGGAAGACCTCGAGCGCAATGATGATGAGGGCCGTGCTGATGGCCGCCATTACGAGCAGTCCCGCGCCCGCGGCCATCCCGACCGCTGCGACGGCCCACAGTGAGGCAGCCGTGGTCAAGCCGCGCACGGTCCCCCCGTAGTGGAGGATCGCCCCACCGCCGAGGAACCCGATGCCGGACACGATCTGTGCGGCCACCCGGGTCGGATCGGATCCCTGTCCGCCGAAGGCATACGCGCCGACGACCGTGAAGATCGCCGCGCCGAGCGAGACGAGGGCGTGGGTCCG
>JBPCOK010000129.1:0-5797 GCA_051000335.1 Candidatus Limnocylindria bacterium
TGTCGAGGAAGTTGGCCGGCTCGCCGCCGGCGAGCTTCACGAGGTCCATGGTCGTCATCGCCAGCCCGGCGCCGTTCACCATGCAGCCGATGCTCCCGTCGAGCTTGATGAAGCTGATGCCCGCCTCCCGCGCCGCGATCTCGGACGGCTCCTCCTCGTTGAGGTCCCGCATCTCCTCGAGATCCGGATGGCGGGGGAGCGCGGAGTCATCGAGCACGATCTTGGCGTCGAGCGCCAGCAGCCGGCCGTCATCGGTCACCACGAGCGGGTTGATCTCGGCGAGGTCGGCGTCGGCGTCGACGAATGCGCCGTACAGGCCCCGCATGACCTTGGCGAACTCCCTGCGCAGCTCGGCCGGAATGCCGAGGAAGAAGCCGATGCGCCGCGTCTCGTGCTCCTGGAGTCCGATGAGCGGATGGAGCGGCAGGCGGAGGATGGCCTCCGGGTTCGTCTTCGCCGTCTCCTCGATCTCCACGCCGCCCTCGGCGGATGCGATCACCGTGATCGCCCTGGCCGCCCGGTCGAGGATGAGCCCGAGGTAGTACTCGTGCGCGATGTCCGCGGCCGGGGCCACGAGCACGGTCTTCACCGTGGTGCCCTTGATGTCCAGGCCGATGATCTCGCGGGCCTTCGCCGCTGCCTCGTCCGGCGTCGCCGCCAGCTTCACGCCGCCGGCCTTGCCGCGACCACCGACCAACACCTGGGCCTTCACCACGACCGGGCCACCGAGGGCCGCCGCGGCATCACGCGCTTCATCGGCACTCGTGGCGGTCGTGCCCGCGAGAAGCGGGACGCCGTGGCGTTCGAGGATCTCCTTGCTCCGGTATTCCTGGAGCTTCACTCAAATCTCCTGCTGCAGGGAAGTCGGCGCGCTCGCTCGGGTGGGGCCGCAGCCGACGGGGAAGGTCGCGGGAGATTGTAGCCCGCCGGGACGCCGCAGGCCGATGACCGTAGACTCTGCGCCGGCACGCCGGCGCTTTGACCGGCCGCAGACGAGGTGAGATCCCGGTGAGCTACGCGGTGACACTGATCCCCGGCGATGGTATCGGCCCGGAGCTGGCAGATGCCGCACGGAACGTGCTCGAATCGACCGGCATCGCGTTCGAGTGGGACATCCAGCAGGCCGGCGAGGCGACGATCGCCACCGAGGGCACGCCCCTGCCGGAGCGCGTGATCGACTCGATTCGCGCCAACGGGATCGCGATCAAGGGGCCGATCACGACCCCGGTGGGATCCGGGTTCCGCTCGGTGAACGTGGGCCTGCGCCAGGCCCTCGAGCTGTATGCCAACGTCCGCCCGGCGCGTTCCATGAAGGGGGTCGAGACGCGCTACGAAGGCATCGACCTCATCATCGTGCGCGAGAACACCGAGGACCTCTACGCGGGAATCGAGCACCGCGTCGGCCCCGATGCCGCCGAGAGCATCAAGATCATCACCCGCCTGGCCAGCAAACGGATCGCGCGCTACGCCTTCGACTACGCGGTGAAGAACGGCCGGAAGAAGGTCACCGCGGTGCACAAGGCGAACATCATGAAGCTGTCGGATGGCCTCTTCCTCGAGAGCTGCCAGCAGGTCGCCGCCGAATACGAAGGTATCGTCGCGTTCGAGGATCGGATCGTCGACAACATGTGCATGCAGCTGGTGCAGAAGCCGGAGCTGTACGACGTCCTGGTGCTCCCGAACCTGTACGGCGACATCGTGAGCGACCTGGCCGCGGGCCTGGTCGGCGGCCTGGGCGTCGCGCCGGGCGCCAACATCGGAGAGACCGCTGCGGTCTTCGAGCCGGTCCACGGCTCCGCGCCGAAGTACGCGGGCCAGAACAAGGCGAATCCCACAGCGCTCATCCTGTCCGGGGCGCTCATGCTCCGGCACCTGGGCGAGACCGATGCCGCCGACGTGGTCGAGCGGGCGACGCGCGAGGTGATCGCCGCCGGCGAGACGGTAACCTACGACCTCGGCGGCTCCGCGGGCACGAGCGAATTCGGCCGCGCCGTCGCGTCCCGAGTGCGCTCGGCGGCCTAGCGTCATGCGCGGTGGTCAGCACCTGCTTGCCGCGCTCATCGTGGGCCTGTCGACGGCCTGTGGCCTGGATGCCGGTCCGGCCGAGTGTCCGGGCGCACGCAGCATCGTCGCGGACATGCGCATCGGTCCGTTGGTGGGACAGGTCGTGGGCGACCGTGCCAGCGAGTACGTCTTCGAGCCGGCCGATGCGGGCGACAGCAACAAGGCGATCTACGTGCTGTGCATCGACGGTGAGACGGTGACGGCCAGCGGCGTCATCCGCCCGATTGGCAGCGATACGGTCGCCGCGTCGGCGACCCGCACGATGGCCTCGGTGGGGGCCGTGAATGGCGAGGTCGACGTCGAGTGGGGATACCTGCTCGGCCGCGTGAACCGCGATGGCATCGCGACCCTGGAGGCCGAGTGGACCGACGGCGACCGCTCCGGCGACTGGCGTGTCGCGGTTGGACCCGGGTTCTTTCTCGCTCCGGTGCCTCCGGGGGGGCCGCTGGACGCGACCCTGGCATACCGCTATCTCGACGCCGACGGCGTCGTCATCTGGTCCGAGATCGAGGGCAGCTGACCGCCCTCGCGTCGCCACGATCCCCGCATGATGGCGGCCTTGGCTAGAATCGGGGGGCCGCTGCTTTCGCGCCGCCCGGCCGGGTGGTGCCCCTCGTGGAGACATGATTCAGACGTGATCAACCCGTTCGGCTACCGCGTCTCGTGGGCGCAGCTCGCGTGGTTCGGCCATCGCGCGAGCGGCATCGGCGTGCTGCTCTTCCTCTTCCTGCACATCGTCGAGACATCGACCGTGCTGTTCGGGCCGGAGGTCTACGACTTCACCCAGACCTTCTATCAGAACCTCCCGGCCAAGCTCGGCGAGGTCCTGCTCATGGCGGCGCTCGTCTACCACTCCCTTAACGGGCTGCGCGTCATCGCCATGGATTTCTGGCCGCGGCTGACCGTCTACTACCGGCCGCTGACCTACGGCGTGATCGGCGCGACCGTGGCGGCCATGATCCCACTGGGGATCATCATGACCCGGGGCTACCTGCCATGGGGATGAGCCGATGACGCCCAGTTCACGGGTCATCTATTCGAACCCGAGCCGTGCCGCGCGCCCGAAGCCGGAGGCCTCCGGGCGGGAGCGCTTCTGGTGGTACTTCATGCGCCTCTCCGGCCTGGCGCTCGTGCTGCTGGCCCTCGGCCACATGTTCATCATGCACGTGCTCGTGCAGCTGACCGGCGACGAGATCAACTTCGCATTCGTCCAGAGCCGATGGGGCAGCCCGTTCTGGCGCATCTACGACTTCGCGCTGCTCGTGCTCGCCTTCCTCCACGGGGTGAACGGGGCGCGCGTCGTCATCGGCGACTACGTCACGCACCGCACGGCGCGGAGCCTGGCCATCGGCCTGCTGCTGGCCATCAGCGGGATCTGGCTCGTCCTCGGCATGGCGATCATCATCTTCTTCGACCCGACGACACAGTCCGTGGCGGGACCGCTGTCATGACCTTGCTGACCGGTGAATCGACCATCCCGGGGTCGCGGATTCACGAGATGGACGCGGTCGTGGTCGGAGCGGGAGGCGCCGGCCTGTACGCCGCGCTCGAGCTGAAGCAGGAGCTTGGTCCCGAGGCTCGCGTCGGCGTTATCAGCAAGCTCTATCCGTCCCGCTCCCACACCGGCGCGGCCCAAGGGGGCGTGTGCGCCGCGCTCGGCAATACCGAGGAGGACCATTGGGAGTGGCACTGGTTCGACACGGTGAAGGGGGGTGACTACCTCGTCGACCAGGACGCGGCCGAGGTCATGTGCCACGACGCGGTCGAGACGATCATCAACCTCGAGCATCTCGGCCTGCCGTTCGATCGGACCGATGAGGGGCTCATCAACCAGCGTCGGTTCGGCGGGCATACGCGCAACTACGGCGAGGGGCCCGTGCGACGCAGCTGCTTCGCGGCCGACCGCACCGGGCACGCCATCCTCCAGACGCTCTTCCAGCAGTGCATCAAGCACGAGGTGCAGTTCTTCGACGAGTACCAGGTGCTGGACCTGGCCCTTCCCGACGGCCCGGGCGGCCGAGTGGCCGGCGTGATCGCGCTGCAGACCGCCACCACCGAGCTCCATTCCTTCCGTGCGCGTGCCGTCCTGTTCGCGACCGGCGGCTACGGCAAGGTCTTCAAGGTCACGAGCAACGCGCACACGCTGACCGGGGACGGCATGGCGATCCCGTATCGGCGCGGGCTGCCACTCGAGGACATGGAGTTCTTCCAGTTCCACCCGACCGGGATGTACAAGCTCGGCTTCCTCCTCTCCGAGGCCATGCGCGGCGAGGGGGGCTTCCTGGTCAACAACGACGGTGAGCGCTTCATGGAGCGCTACGCGCCGACGATGAAGGACCTCGCGAGCCGCGATGTCGTGAGCCGCAGCATCTACCTCGAGATCGCCGAGGGGCGGGGGATCGGCGGCAAGGACTTCGTGCACCTCGACGTCCGGCACCTGGGTGCCGAGACCCTGAACAAGAAGCTGCCCGACATGAGCGGGTTCATCCGCACCTACTTCGGCCTCGAGCCGTTGACCGATCTCGTCCCGATTCAGCCGACGGCCCACTACGCCATGGGCGGGGTTCCGACCGATATCGACGGTCGCGTCCGGGCGGACGCCGCCGGTCGGATCGTGCCGGGGTTCTACGCGGCCGGCGAGGTGGCCTGCGTCAGCGTCCACGGGGCCAACCGGCTGGGCACGAACTCGCTCCTCGACATCCTCGTGTTCGGGCGTCGTGCGGGAAAGATGATGGCCGCCGAGCTGTCCGAGCTGACGCCGGCGACGATCGACGCCGACGCCGAGGCGTCCGTCCAGGCGCGCATCTCGCGCCTGCTGGCGAACGCCGGTGGCGAGCGCTCGGCCGTGCTCCGCGCCGAGCTGCAGGAGGCGATGTTCTCGAAGTGCGGCGTCTATCGCACGAACGAGCTGCTCACCGAATGCCGGGACACCGTGGCGCAGCTTCGCGAGCGCGCCGAGAAGCTCGTGGTGGATGACAAGGGCTGCCGCTACAACACGGACCTCGGGGAGGCGCTGGAACTCGAGTTCCTCCTCGACTGCGCCGAGGCGACCGTCGCATCTGCCCTCGCCCGCCGGGAGAGCCGGGGCGGCCACGCGCGCGAGGACTTCCCCGATCGCGACGACACGGACTGGCTGAAGCACTCCTTCGCCACGCGCGATCCGCGGTCAGGCGCGGTCGACCTGCGCTACCGGCCCGTCACGGTCACGAAGTTCGAACCAAAGCCGCGGGTGTATTGAGGCCGATGGACGTCCAGCTGCGCATTCGACGCTACAACCCCGAGGCCGACGCCGAGCCGCACTGGGAAGAGTACGAGGTCGAGGCCGAGCCGACCGATCGCGTGCTTGACCTCCTTCACCAGGTGAAGTGGTACCAGGATGGAACGCTCACCTTCCGCCGCTCGTGCGCCCACGGGGTCTGCGGCTCGGACGCCATGCTCATCAACGGCCGGAACCGGCTCGCCTGCGAGTACCTCGTGAAGGACGCCGGGACGAAGATCACCGTCGAGGCGATCCGCGGCATGGCGATCGTCAAGGACCTGCTCGTCGACATGGAGCCGTTTTGGGAGTCCTACAAGGCCGTGAAGCCGTACCTCGTCAACGACGAGATCCCGGCCGATGGCAAGGAGCGGCGGCAGTCCCAGGCGGATCGCGAGCGCTACGAGGACACGAGCCGCTGCATCCTGTGCGCCGCCTGCACCGCCAGCTGCCCGGTCTTCTGGGCCGATCAGTCGT
>JBPCOK010000197.1:0-8674 GCA_051000335.1 Candidatus Limnocylindria bacterium
AGTCAGGCGGCGGCCCGCTCCACTGCGGCGGAGACAGCGGCGATCTCCATCTCGACGAGGATCTCCTTGCCCACCAGCCATCCGCCCTGCTCGAGCGCGACGTTCCAGGTCAGGCCGAAGTCCTCGCGGTTGATCTTCGTCCGGGCCGCGAATGCCACGCGGTGACCGCCCTCCATGTCTCGCACCAAGCCCGCGTACTCGACGTCGAGCACGACGGGGCGCGTGGTGCCGCGAATGGTCAGATCACCGTGGATCCGGCCGCTCGTCCCGTTGCCCTCGGCCGAGGTGCTGACGAAGTCGATGGTCGGATGCTGTTCCACCGCGAGAAACTCGTCCGAACGAAGGTGCTGATCCCGCCCGGCCTGGCCGGTATCGATCGTGGCGGCGTCGAGCGACACTCGGACCGAGGACGAATCCAAACGCTCGGGATCGAATGCGAGATCGAGGTCGCGAATCCGCATGCCGCCGCGGACCGAGGTGATCATCATGTGCTTGGCGGTGAAGGTGACGGCGGAGCGCGCCGCGTCGAGGTTCCAGGTCATCGGAGGCTCCAGTGGTGGTTCGGTGAGGATCGGCGAAGTGCTTGACGACGCAACTATAGCTCCAGTTGCTTGCGTATGCAACAATGCGAAGCCATGACCTCGACGATCGATCGACGCGATGCGCGGCTGAGCGCATGGCGGACGTTCCTCCTTGCCCATGCGCGCGTCGTCCGCGAGCTCGAGAAGGAGCTCCACGCGGAAGAGGGCATGGCGCTCAGCGACTACGACGTGCTGGTTCAGCTGTCGATGGCCGATGACCGACGCCTGCGCATGAGCGAGCTGGCGGACCGCCTCGTCCTGTCGCGATCCGGCGCAACGCGCCTCGTGGATCGGCTCTGCGCGTCCGGCCTGGTCGAGCGGGTGTCGTGCGACAGCGATCGACGCGGGCAGTGGGCATCACTCACCGGGGCGGGGATGGACCGACTTCGCCAGGCATCGCCGACCCATCTCCGCGGAGTCGCGCGCCATTTCCTGGATCGCCTCTCGTCGGACGACCTTGCCGCGCTCGAGCGCATGCTGGAAGGCGTGGTCTCCGGCTAGGACCGCGGGATCAGGCTGGCGCTCTCGGCCTCGTCGCGCAGGCCGCGGATCATGCCGGCGCGCGGATCATCGGGCGCGAGGTCGAGGAATCGATCGAATGCGGCTCGAGCCCGCGCCGGGTCGTTCTCGCCACGCACGGCGATGAGCCCATCGAAGAATGCCTCCTCGACCGGATCGACGGTCGGCAGCGCGGCGTACGAGTCGTGAGCGGCGCGCGCGTTCGGCCCATCGCCGGCGCGGAGGTAGGCCGCCATGATCCGTTCGTAGGCATCGGCCCGTGTCGGCTCGAGCCCGATGAGGAGCTGAAGGCTGGCCGCGGCGCGGACGAGGTCGTCGGGGCTCGAGCCCGCCAGGTAGGCATCGGCGAGATCCGAGACGACCTGCGGGTCACTCGGGTCGTCGCGAAGCGCTTCGAGGAGCTCATCGATACGATCGCGGCGCGCGGCCTCGGCGGCCTGAGAGGCGGCGAGCGGCTCGTTGACCTCGGTCCGGTTCGCGATCCCGGTCGCCGGGGCGAGCGATCCGACGACGAGCAGTGCGGCCACCACCGCCGCCGCCTCCATGGCCATCGTCCGGCGAGAACGAGCGCCGGACGGGCCGCGGGGCGCCGCAGGCCGCGGGGCGGCCATCGCCGCCAGAGTGGCGGCCGCCCGGTCCTCGGCCTCGGCCCGCTGGACCTTGTATGCCGCATCGTCCAGGGACCCCGCCCGTCGGTCGCTCTCGACATCGCGCAGGCTCTCGAGCGCCACCCGGTGACGCAGCGCCGTGGCCGCGAGGTCGTCGGCGGCGGCGGTGTCCTCCGACGTGTTGGGACCGAGCATCGGCCCGATGACGAAGGCGCCGGCGACGAGCAGCCCGATGACGAGGATGACAACCTCAGGCATCGAGTGCCTCAGCGTCGGCGCGAAGGCGGCGCCGTTCGTCGTCCGTCAGGTGCGGCGGGATCACCGCCGCCGCCGTCCGACGCCGCAAGAGCCAGGCGCTGAGCGCGAGTGCCCCGGTTGCCACGACTGCAAACGGGACGATCCACACCACCGGCGAGCTCGGGGCCAGCAGGATCCACTGCCCGTACCGCGCCACGAAGTGCTCGCGCACGCCGTCATCGGTCGTTCCCTGTCCCACGAGCACGCCGATCTGGCGACGGATCTCCTGTGCCGAGGCCGTCGGGGAATCGGCGATGGAGAGCCCCTGGCAGTCGGGGCAGCGCAGCTCGCGCGCGAGTCGATCGATGCGGTCGACGTCGGTGAGGGGCGCGGTGGAGGACAGCACGAGCACGATGGCGATGGCCCCGATGCCCATGGCGCCTCCGACGGCCGCCGCGGATAGCCAGCGGTTCATCGGCTGGCACCAGACATGATCGTCGACATCTGGGTGACCATGAGCGCGTCGGTGAGCGGGCCGAACTGCTTCGATGCCACGATGCCGTCCGCACCGACGAAGTAGGTCTCCGGGGGTCCGGTCACGCCGAAGTCGATGGCGAGCCGTCCATCGGGGTCGACGAGATGCGGGTATCCGGCGTCCCCGTATCGCGCGAGGAATCCCTCCGCCGATGCGGGGTCGTCCTGGTAGATCACGCCCACGAAGGCAACGTCGTCCCCATACGTCGCGGAGGCATCGGCGAGGACGGGGTGCTCGTCGACGCAGGCAGGGATGCACCAGCTCGCCCAGAAGTTGACGACGTACGGCCGCCCGGCAAGATCGGCGCTGCTGAGCGTCTCCCCGTCGAGGGTCATCAGGGTCCATTCGGGAGCGGGACGCCCGATGAGGGGCGAGGCGACCGCCCGCGGGTCGCGGCCGAACCCCGACAGCAGGAGCCAGCCGATGGGCACCACCACCAACGGCACGAGGAGCCAGCGCAGGCCGCGCATCTAGGCCCCCTCGACCGTCGCCGCAGCCGGAGCCGGGACCCGTTCGGCGACCTCCACCGACCGCGGGCGCCGCTCCGGCCAGATCGCGAAGGCCGCCCCGATTCCGATCACGGCTCCGCCGATCCAGATCCAGACGACGAGTGGATTCACGAACAGGTGGAGGGTCACCGCGCCGGTGGCCGCATCCGATGCCAGCAACGTCACGTACAGGTCTTCGCCGAGGGACGTCTCCACGGCGGGAGTCGCGATGGCGGCCTGGGAGTTCGGATAGTCACGCAACGCCGTCGCGAGCGTCCCGCTCTGCGTGCCGGAATACGTGACCTCGGCCCGCGTCTCGATGACCCGCGCGTCACTCGCCAATCGCTCCACGACGAGCCGATCGTGTCGGACGACGTATCCCTCGATCGTTGCCGACTCGCCCGGGGCCAGGGTCACGGTTCGGTCCGTCGCCAGTCCCGACGAGATGGCGACGGCCACGGCCATGACGAGCACGCCGATGTGCACGGTGTAGCCGCCGTACCGTCGCCGGTTGCGCGTCGCCAGCCGCCACGTCGCCGTGGCCGGATCCTCGTCCCGGGATCGGGACCGGGAACGCGCACCGCGGATGACCTCATCGACCATGATCGCGCCCACGAAGACCGCGAGCGCCAGCGTGCCGAGTGGCCCGGCGGAGCGAAGGCCGACGATGAGCGCCGCCCCCGTGACGGCGGCCGCCACGGCCAGCGGAAGGCTGAAGCGCGACCGAATGGCCGTCCATGAGGCCGTTCCCCAGGGAAGCGCCGGCCCGACGCCCATCAGGAAGAGGAGGGCCACGAAGATCGGCGCCGTGACCGTGTTGAACCATGGCGCGCCGACGCTGATCGTGTCTCCGCTCGTCGACGCCACCAGCAGCGGCAGGAGCGTACCGAACAGGACCGCGAAGGTCAGGCCCAGGAACAGGACGTTGTTGAACAGGAACGCGGACTCCCGGCTCACCAGGCGCGATGGGCGCGCTTCACCCACCAGGCCGGGAAGCCGCCACACCAGAAGGCTCAGCGACGCGGTCAACGAGATGACGATCGCGACGAGGAACCACGGACCGATGGCCGACTGGGTGAAGGAGTGGACACTGGCCACGATTCCCGAGCGGGTGAGGAACGTGCCGACCAGGGTCAGCACGAACGTGGCGATGACCAGCGCACCGGTCCAGATACGGAGGCCGCCCCGTCGCTCGGCAACCATGGCCGAGTGGACGAACCCCGTGGCGGTCAGCCAGGGCAGGAACGCGGCGTTCTCGACCGGGTCCCAGGCCCAGTAGCCTCCCCAGCCGAGCACCTCGTAGCTCCACCACGCCCCGGCCACGATCCCGAGGGTGAGGAAGATCCAGGGGACGAGGGTCCAGCGACGCACGATCCGCAGCCACTCCTCGTCCAGCCGGCGCGTGACGAGCGCCGCGATGCCGAAGGCGAATGGCACGGCAAGGCCGGTGTAGCCGAGGTAGAGGAGCGGTGGATGCAGCGCCATGAAGGGGTGGTTCTGGAGCAGCGCATTCGGTCCCGTGCCCTCGGCACCCACGGGCGAGGTCAGCAGGAAGGGATTCCCGGGCCAGACCATGACCGCAAAGAAGAACAGGTTGATCGTCGCGAGGGTCGCACCAACCCACGGCATCAGGGCGCGATGCCGGTCGCGATGGCGCTGGAGGACGAGGACACTCCACCCGGTGGCCAGGAGCGTCCAGAACAGGATCGATCCCTCGAGCGCGGCCCACAGGCTGATGGCGCTGATGAAGGGCGGCGTCGTGGTCGCGTTGTTCTCGGCCACGTACAGGACGCTGAAGTCGTGCGTCAGCAGCGAGGTCACCATGGCTCCGCAGCCGATGCCGGCGGCCACCAGCGACGCGACGACGGCGCGCCGGCCGCTGGCCAGGAGCCGAGGATCGCCGGAACGCCCGGCGAGCACGAAGGCAACGACGGCGTAGAGCGTCACGCCGAAGCCGACGAGGACGGCTGCGTGGCCGATGCCCGGTATCACGCGCTTGGCTCGAGGGTCATGGCGCTTCCCCGGGGATGTACGAGTTGTCCGACGGCACGGCCCCCGAGCCGGGCACCTCGTAGTTCTCGTCGTGCTTCACGATCACGTTGGTGGCCTCGAAGACGCCGTCGGCACCGAGCCGCCCCTCGACGACGGCACCGCTTCCCTCCCGAAACGAGCGCGTCGGCGCCACGGTCGAATGGATCTCGATCCCGTTGTCGCGGTCGGACAGGACGAAGCGCAGATCGGTGGCCGGACCCGAGACGCTTCCCGCTTCGACCAGCCCGCCAAGCCGGACGGTCTCGCCGACCGCGGCCTCCCCACGGTCGAGGAGCTCGGTCGGCGTCAGGTAGTACACGAGCGCGTTGCCGATGCTGCTGAACGCCAGGAAGCCGATGACGACCACGACGACGGCAACGAGCACGAGGATGCCCCAGGGCCGCCGTCGAGGCGGCAGGATCGGCTCGGGAGGCGCGACGACCGTCATCGCGCCTCGTCGTCCGGGCCGCGAACGGCGCGCATCCGCCGCCAGAGCGCAAGCGTGTAGATGCCGAGCCCACCCACGATGACGGCGTAGCCCGCGACGACGAAGACCGCATCGGTCATCGGGCCACCTCGGCCGTACGCGCGGTCAGGAGCTGGTCCAGGCGTGCCGTCTCCTCGCGCGCCATCTCGGCCCGCGCCAGCTGGTAGCGACGGATCATGAGGTAGATCCAGGCCAGCGTGAACGCGCCGAGCATGCCGAGCAGCGTGCTCACGAAGGCCATCGGCGCGGCCGGGTTGAGCACGCGGTCCGGTGATCCGATGGTTGCCGTCTGATGCAGGCCACGCCACCACTCGACGCTGAAATGCACGATCGGAATGTCGACCGCGGCCACCAGCCCCACGATCGCGGCCCGGGTCGCACGCCGCTCCGGGTCGTCGATCAGGCGGCGCAGGAGGAGATAGCCGACGTACAGCGCGAGCAGCAGCGCGGTGGTCGTGAGCCTCGGGTCCTCCCACTGCCAGAACACGCCCCACACCGGGCGTCCCCACATCATCCCGCCCCAGATGGCGAACGCCGTGAACATGACCCCGATCTCGGCCGCGCTGTGGGCGACCGCGTCCAGTCGAAGATCACGCTTCCACAGCCATCCGATACCGGCCAGCGCCGTGACGCCGAATGACAGGTAGGCCAGCCAGGCCGAGGCCACGTGCGGGTACATGATCCGCTGCGCATCGCCCTGGTTCTGGTCGGGCGGCACCACGAACAGCGCAACCACGGTCATGGTCGCCACCGCGGCCAGCGCCACGAACCCCAGGATCCGGGTCTTCATCAATCCTCCAGGAGATAGCCGTAGGTCGCCGCACCGGCGACGATCATGATGACGTCGAACGCGACGAGGAGCTGCAGCCACGCTCCGAGCTCTCCGAAGGGATCGCCGGCGAGCGCGCTCGACGTGGCCTTCACCGCGCCGAGCAGCAGCGGAGCCAGGACCGGAAGCATGAGGAGCGGCAGCATGACCTCTCGCGCGCGCAGTCGAACGGTGACGCCGGCGTAGAACGTGCCGACCGCCGCGACCCCCGCGGCGCCGAGCACGGCGGTGGCAAGCAGCGCCGGCAGGGCGGACAGCACGTCGACGGCGAACAGCACGCCGACGGCCCCGAGGACGAGGACCGCGATGAGGAGCATGACACCGAATCCCCCGAGCGCCTTGCCCGCGTAGATCGCCGGTCGCGAGATCGGATACAGGGCGAGATGCTCGAGCGCGCCGTCATCGGTCTCGAGCAGGTGAAGGCGATTCACGGCGAGGATGCCGGAGAAAACGACGGCCAGCCACAGGAGGCCCGGGGCGGCGTCGGCGAGGCGGGTGGCGTCGGGGCCGAGGGCGAACCCGAAGAGGAGAAGGACGACCGCCGCGAAGAAGAGGGTGCTCACGATCGCATTCCGTCCGCGGAGCTCGGCGACCGCGTCCTTGTGCGCCACCGCCAGGGCGACGCGCAGGTCCCGACGAAGCCGGCTCATCGGACGACCTCGGCCATCGGCGGGACGCGATCGGGGTGCGGAGCCGGCGGAACATGCGCCACGCCGCTTCCCGTCGTCTCGGCGACCAGTCCGTTCTCGAGGACGATTCGGCCGTCCAGTGCCCCCTCCATGCGGCCGACGGCGTGCGAGGCGACAATGACCGTGACACCGGCCGCGCGCCACGCGGACAGCAGCTGGTCGACGAGCCGCATTCCGTCGGCATCGAGCGCCGCGTAGGGCTCGTCGAGCAGGACGAGGGATGGTGCACCGAGGAGGATGCGGGCCAACGCCAGGCGCTTGCGCATCCCAGCCGAGAACGTGCCGACGCGATCGCCGGCCCGGTCCAGCAGGCCGACGTCGCCGATGGCGCGCTCCACGCGCGCCCCATGGTCCGGCGTGTCCAGCATCACCGCGGCGAACCGCAGGTTCTCGCGAGCGGTCAGGTCGTCGTACAGGCCCGTGGCGTGCGAGAGGTAGGCAACGCGCCGGCGCACCAAATGGGCATCGCGGTCCGCGTCGAGCCCGTCGATCGAGACGCGGCCATACGACGGAGTGATGGCGGTCGCCAGCAGCCGCATGAGCGTCGTCTTCCCGGCGCCGTTCGAGCCGAGCAGCGCGATGGTTCGTCCTCCCTCTACCTCGAGCGTGACGCCGGCCAGCGCCGGACGGCCCGTGAAGAGACGAGCGAGGTCCGTGGTGGCGACCGCCGGCGGACGGCTGTCGGGTGCCCCGACGGAGCGGGGCGACACGTAAATCGTGGTCTGCGGCATGCTCGACGCGCGGGGCGAAGGGTGGTGCTGCGCATGATGCTTGCATGCCCGATGGGCGTCAAATGAGCGGAGGCGTAACGTGGGCCGTACGGATCGGCGAAGGTCGCGATCTCCATCTCCACCACCACCGCCACCACAGGAGCCACCACTCATGACTCGGTCCAGAACGATCCTCGCGCTTCTCGCCGGCATGGCACTCGTGCTGGCCGCCTGCGGCGCCACCCCCGGCGACGAGCCATCGGCGGAAGCGAGCGCGACCGATGCGCCGTCAGCCACGCAGGCCGCGTCGAGCTCCGCCCCGTCATCGGAGCAGGGCGCGGCAGAGGAGACCGTCCGCCTCGAGGGGTTCGCGTTCGACACGGACGAGCTGACGATCGCGGCCGGCACATCGGTTCGTTTCGTGAATGCCGACGGCGCCGCGCATACCGTCACCGAAGGGTCGGACGGGGTCGCGGCCGACAGCCCGATCCTCGACGAGGAGCTCGCGCCGAACGCCGCGACCAGCTTCGTGTTCGACGAGCCGGGCACGTACCAGATCACGTGCCTCATCCACCCATCGATGAACATGACGGTGGTCGTCGAGTAGGTCCCGTGTTTGATCGGCCTTTGGGGCGGTGCTAGGGTTCGCGTCCTGATGGACGCCGGACTGCCCGCCTCGCTGCCGACCGCGCCCCGATCGCGCGCCCTGCGACGCGCGGAGGCCCAGCGCGCCGAGTGCGCCGCCACGGCTGCGCTCAACGTCATCGGGCAGAAGTGGGTGCTCCGCATCGTGCGCTCGCTGGGGGACCGGACGCAGCGCTTCTGCGAGCTGCAGGATGCCCTCGGCGGCGCGAATTCGGCCACTCTCTCCCAGCGGCTCAAGCTGCTCGAGGACGAGGGGCTCGTGGAGCGACGGGCGATCAGCGAGGTTCCGCCGTGGGTGGAGTACTCGCTCACCGA
>JBPCOK010000076.1:0-4649 GCA_051000335.1 Candidatus Limnocylindria bacterium
AGGATCTTGCTGACCATGATCAGGCAGGGGCCCCGGCAACGGCAGCCTGCGCGAGCTCGGCGGCCGCGTCGACGCTCTCCGGGTCGGTCGCAGCCTGCGCCCGGATTCCCGGCGCGATTCGCTTCAGCATGCCGACCAGCGCCGACCCCGACCCGCACTCGACCGCCGTGTCAACTCCGGCCCCGACCATCGCCTCGACGCAGCGCACCCACTCCACAGGCGACCGCACCTGCTCGGCCAGGAGGGAGCGAATCCGCCCCGCATCGGTGAGAAGCTCGGCCGTCACATTGCTCACGATCGGGATCCCGGCGTCACTCCAGCGCTCGTCATCGAAGGCAGTCGCGAGCTCGTCGGCGACGCCGGACATGAGGGGTGAATGGAAGGCACCCGACACCGGCAGGGGCACCACGCGCCTGGCTCCCGCGGCCCGCATCGGCTCCGTCGCGGACGCGACCGCCTCGGACCTGCCGGAGATCACCACCTGGCCCGGGGCATTGTCGTTGGCCACGACCAGCTCCGTGGGGCGGCCGATATCGCCGACCACGGCGTCGACCTCCGCGCGCGAGAGCCCGATAACCGCCGCCATCGCGCCACCGGCGCCGGCGTCGTGCATCAAAGTCCCGCGCCGCTGCACGAGACGCAGGGCCGCAGCGAACTCGAGAACGCCCGCGGCAACCAGCGCCGCGAACTCGCCGACGGAATGCCCGGCGACGACCGCCGGGTCCACCGAGCTGCGTTCGGTGAAGGCACGGTGGGCGGCGACCGAGGTGGTGAGCAGGCAGGCCTGTGTCTGGCGCGTGTCGGCGAGATGCTCCGCGGGCCCCTGCCAGCACGTGTCGCTGACGGCCCATCCGAGGACGTCGTCGGCCTCGGCAAACGTGTCCCGCGCCACGGCGAACCGGCCGGCGAGCGCACGGCCCATGCCGACGACCTGGGAACCCTGCGGGCTGAAGAGGAGGGCGAGGCTCACGGAGTCGTCTCCGCGGCTTCGAGCTCGAGGACGACCTGCCCGTACTCCACCGCCTCACCGCTCTCGGCGACGAGGTGTCGAACCGTCCCCGAGCGCGGGGCGCGGACGTCATGGCGAATCCCGAGCATCTCGACCTGTCCCAGGGCGTCGCCCTTCTCGACGTCGAGCCCCGGGCCAAGCCCGTCCGCGTACACGAAGAAGCCGACGGCCGGTGAGGCGACGTCAACCGTCGGGTCGGCGGCCGGCGCGGGTGCGGGCGTGACGCTGACCGTGGCCTCGTCGCGGCTGCCGACGGCCCCGGGGGCCGCCACTGCCCGCGCGACGCGCACGCGAAGGTCATCCGTGGCGATCTCGATCTCGCCGAGCCCGTGCCGCGACAACCGCTCGGTCAAGGGCTGGACGAGCTCGGCCGCGGCTCGCGCGATCGCCTCGAGGGCGTGCTCTTCGTCGGTCATGCGCCTCTCTCGTTCTCATCGTCAGCGTCGCTGCTCGGCCAGATCTCGCTCCACCGAGGCCGGCGCGGCACGCCGGGGAGGTGGAGAATGCGACCGATGCGCCGGCGCAGTGACGGCACCTCCGGGCGGCCCGAGCTGACGGCGCCGGTCTCGAGATAGGCGCCGAGCCCGCGAAGTCGAGCATAGCGCGTCGCGAGCAGCTCGGTCGTCTCTCGACCCGAAAGACGGCGCATGGCGGAGATGATCGCGGCCTTCAGCGCCTTACCGGTGGCGGCGTGGTCCGTGTGGGCGCCGTCCCCCGGCTCGGCCACGATGCCATCCACCACACCGAGGTCGACCTGATCGGCGGCCGTCATCCGCATGGCCGCGGCCGCGGAGCGCGCCTCGTCGCGGGAACGCCAAAGGATCGAGGCGCAGCCTTCGGGGCTGATGACCGAGTACACCGCATTCTCGAGGGCCAGCACGACATCCCCCACGCCCAGCGCGAGGGCTCCCCCTGAGCCGCCCTCGCCCAGCACGACCACCACGATCGGGACCTGGAGCCCGGTCATGAGCTTGATGCTCGAGGCGATGGCCTCGGCCTGCCCGCGCTCCTCCGCCGCCGGACCGGGGAATGCACCCGCGGTGTCCAGGAACGTGACGATCGGCATGCCGAGCTTGTCGGCCAGCCGCATGAGCCGCTGGGCCTTGCGGAAACCCTCGGGGTGCGGCGAACCGAAGTTGCGCAGGATGTTCGAGTCGGTATCGGTGCCCTTCTGGTGCCCGATGATCATCACCGGGACGCCATCGAGCGTGGCCGGTCCGCCGACGATGGCGGGATCTTCCCCGAACGCGCGGTCGCCGTGGAGCTCGAAGAACCCGTCGAACACGACGGCCACGAGATCGAGCGTCCGCGGCCGCTGGGGATGGCGGGCCAGCTGCACCCGTCGCCACGCCTCCTCGACCGCTGGCGCGGACGGCCGCCCGGCCTGCTCGATGATCGATGCGTCGCTCATCGGGACTCCTCGCGCTCCGAGATCGGCGCCTTCCCGTTTCCGCCGGTTCCGCCGGTCGGCGGTTGCTCGACATCGATGCCGATCGTCTCGCTCACCGCACCGCCGAATCGCTCCGCCAGGCCGGAGAGCGCGCCGATCGGCCCCCACGGCCGTTCGGGCAGCGGCATCTGGCCGTCATCCACCGCCGCGACCGGGAGCAGATGCAGAAGCCGCGAGAGGCTCGATCGCAGCTCCCCACGCGGAACGACCGCGTCGACGAACCCGTGGGCGAGAAGGAACTCCGCGGTCTGGAATCCCTCGGGCATCTCCTCGCCGACCGTATCGGAGGCCACGCGGGCCCCGGCGAAGCCGATGAGCGCGCCGGGCTCGGCAAGGATCACGTCCCCGAGGCTCGCGAAGCTGGCGAGAACCCCGCCGGTCGTCGGATCCGTGAGGACCGAGATGAAGGGCACGCCCGCGTCGTCGAGCCGCACCAGCGGCGCCGTCGTCTTCGCCAGCTGCATGAGCGCGAGCGTCCCCTCCTGCATGCGCGCGCCGCCCGATGCGCTGATCACGATGGCCGGGATGCGCTCCTCGAGCGCCGCCTCCAGGCAGCGAGCCAGCTTCTCGCCGACGACGCTGCCCATGCTTCCACCCATGAACCGAAAGTCGAAGATGCCGATCGCGACCCGCTGCGCGTCGATGGCGCCGGTCCCCCACACCACGGCATCGCGCAGCCCCGTCTTGATCCGCGATGCCTCGAGCCGGTCGGCGTAGGATCGGTCGTCGTGGAAGCCGAGCCGATCGACGGCCTCGAGCCCGGCATCACGTTCGGAAAATGAGCCGGAATCGAGGATGAGGTCGATGCGCTCGCCGATCGACATCCGGAAGTGGTGGCCGCACGACGGACACAGCCGCTGATTGCGCTCGAGCTGCTTGTTGAAGACCTGCGCGTCGCAGCTCGGGCACTTCGTCCAGGCATCGGACGGAGCGGCGCGGCGGCTGAATGGGAACTTGATCGGCAATCGTTTCCTCTTCTTCGCGCTATCGATGGAGGAGCCGATGGACCGCGGGCGCGCGGCGCGTCGTGCGCCACACGGCGTAGGCGGTGACGCCGACGCCGACGGCCGATCCGACCGCCCCGGTCACGATGAGCCGGCCGGGATGGCGCAGGGCCCAGGCGACGGGGTCTCGCGAGCCACCCGGAGCGGCCAGACGGGTCCCGAGCCGAGCCTCGAATCGGGGCGAGGCCGGCAGGGCGGGCAGCGCGACGCGCAGCTGGGTGGCAACCGTCACGAGCCCGCGCATCTCGGGCGCGAGCCCTGCTGCGGTCGAGGCGACCTGGGACGTTTCGCCGCCGAGAACGCGGTCGACGGCATGGTCGAGGCGCTCGGCGGGCGAAGGGTGATGGCGCATGACACTCCTGCTAACACCGCGCGGCCCGATACGTTACACGCCCCGTTGCAGATGACGCGCCAGGTCGATCGGTCAACCCGCAGACGTGCCCTCGTCGAGGAGCTCCGCCAGGTCCGCCAGTGCCCGATGCTGGAGCACGCGGACCGCTCCGTCGCTGCGGCCCAGCACGTCAGCGATCTCGTGCGTCGTGAGTCCGTCCACGAACCTGAGGATCACGACGTGACGCCGATCACCCGAGAGTCGCGCGACGGCGGCACGCAGGCGGCGGGCGTCCTCAGCCTGCCCGACCAGGCGCGCCGGGTCATCCGATGCCACGGGCTCCGGAATCGCATCCAGCGCTTCGGCGCGGTGGCGATGCCTCGACCGCAGCGCGTTCGCAAGTTGGTTGTGGGCGATGCGGAACAGCCAGGAGCGGAAGCTCGACCCCGTGTCGCGGAACCGGTCGAGGGCGTCCATGGCGGCGAGGAACGTCCGCTCGGTCGCGTCCTCGGCGTCGTGATGGTCACCGAGCAGGTAGAAGCTGTACCCGTAGATGGGGTCGACATACCGCCGATAGAGCACGGCAAACGCCGTCCGATCGGCCTGCGCCGCGCGCACGTCGTGGAGATCGGGGTCGGCGGCACGCGCGGCCGGCGCGGGTGTCGCCTGCGACGCCCTCGTGCTCATGCCTGCACCGCGGGATCGGAGGCGTTCGATCTCGCCAGTGGCCAGATGGACCCGTCCATCGCCGGTCTCGACGACCAGGGCCCCGCTCGCGTCGATGTCGACCGCCCTGCCGATCACCCGTGACGAGCCCCTCTCGACCTCGACGTCGGTCCCGAGCGTGGCGCACGC
>JBPCOK010000135.1:0-53750 GCA_051000335.1 Candidatus Limnocylindria bacterium
AGGATCTCGAAGCCGGACGCCCACCACGTTCGGTGCGTCCATCGGCTCTTGACGGCACCGATCCCGAACAGCACGGCCAGGGTGGCGAGCACCGACACGATGACGGCCGGCCCGCTGGCCAGGAACAGGTGAGGAAGGATCGGCGGGATGGTGCCCAGGGCGAAGGCGCCGCCCATGACCAGGGCGCCCTGAAACGGGGAACCGCCGCCTTCCTCGACCGTGAGCCCCAGCTCCTTCTCGACCATGGTCTTGAGGAGCACGTCGGGGTGCTGGGCCATGACGCGGGCGACGCCGAGGGCCTGGTCGTGGGGGAGGCCGTCCTCCTCGAACATGTACGCAACCTCGGCCTCGGCCTCGCCCGGACGACGGTGCACCTCTTCGCGTTCGTCGGCGATCTGTGCCTCGAAGATCTCGCGCTGGCTCTTGCTGCCGATGTACTCGCCGGCGGCCATGCTGAAGATGCCGGCCAGGCCGGATGCGATGCCTGCCACGAGGACCGCGTAGCGGTCGCTCGTGGCCCCGGCGACGGTGCTCACCACGGCGAGCGTGCTGACGAGCCCGTCCTGGGCTCCGAAGATCGCCTCGCGGATCTCGCCGAGCAGTCCGGCCCGGCGCCGTTCGTCGGCGAGGTGGGTGGCCAGGAAGTCGTGGTCGAACTCGGCTGCGGCCATGACGGCGCGGGAATCCTCATCGGCCATGAGGTCGGCGGTCCGCTGCTCCATGGCGCGATGCTAGCGGAGCGGAGCTCAGTCGGTGGGATCGACGCCGGCCAGCAGCGTGAGCAGCACGGCTTCCTGTGCGTACCGCCGGTTCTCTGCCTGCTCAAGCGCGACCGACCGAGGCCCATCGAGGACTGAGGCGGCGATCTCCTCGCCCCGGTGCGCCGGCATGCAGTGCATGGCGACGGCATCCGGTGCGGCTCCCGACATGAGGGCGTCGGTGACCTGGAAGGCGGCGAACCGGTCGCGGCGTTCGTCCGCCTCGGCTTCGCGGCCCATGCTGGCCCACACGTCGGTGTACACCGCGTCGGCGGCAGCGACGGCAGTCTGCGCTTCGGTGACGATGATGACCCGACCGCCGCGACGCTCCGCAATCGCCGTGGCCTGCGTCACGATCGCCGGATCGGGTGCATAGGCGGCCGGCGTGGCGACCCGCATCTCCATCCCGGCGAGCGCGGCCGCGAGCAGCAGGGAATGCGCAACGTTGTTGCCATCACCGACGTACGCGAGCCGCAGCCCGGCGAGCCTGCCGAAGTGCTGCCGCAGCGTCAGGAGGTCGGCCAGCGCCTGGCACGGGTGCTCCTCGTCGGTCAGCGCGTTGATCACCGGGACGGTCGCGGCGGCGGCCATCTCGGTCAGGGTCGCGTGGGCGAACGTGCGCAGGACGATGGCGTCGACCAGGCGCGACAGGTTGCGCGCCACGTCCGCCGCCGTCTCGCGCCGTCCGAGCCCGACCTCGTCCGGGCCGAGCGCAATGGCGTGGCCGCCGAGGGCAGTGACCGCGACCTCGAAGCTGACGCGGGTCCGGAGGCTGGGCTTCTCGAACAGGAGCGCGACCTGCGCACCCGCGAGTGGCCGGTCCGGTCGTACCTCGTGGCGCGCGAGCCTGCGTTCGTCGGCGAGATCGAGCAGCGCGTCCAGGCCGATCCGCTCGAGATCCTCGGCACTGAGCAGGTGGCGTGGGCTGGGCTCGACGTGTCCCCGCACCTCGGCGGTCGCCGTCGTCATGACCCCGTGGCCATGCTGTCGCGCAGGGCGGATCGCAGCCGCTCGACGGCGACCTCGACCTCGGCCGCGGAGATCGTGAGGGGTGGCACCAGTCGGATCGTGGTGTCGCCCGTGGCGTTGACGAGCAGGCCGTGTGCCTCGCGGGCCGTGGCGACGACGGACCGCGCGATCGGCCGCGCCGTGTCGAGGCCGATCATCAGGCCGCGGCCACGGACCTCGTTCAGGACGCTGTCAGCGATGAGCGGCTCAAGCGCCGCGGCGAACTGTTGACCCCGGACCGCCGCGTTCGCCATGAGCTCGTCCGCATCGATCACCGACAGGGTCGCGAGCGCCGCGGCGCACGAAAGCGGGTTGCCGCCAAGCGTCGTGCCGTGATCGCCGACCTGGAACGCCGCGGCCTGTTCGCGTACCAGCAACGCCCCGATGGGGAGGCCACCGGCCAGCCCCTTGGCCAGCGTCACCGCGTCCGGCGTAATCGGCGTCGACTCGAACGCGAAGAACGTGCCGGTCCGTCCGATCCCGGTCTGGATCTCGTCGAGGATGAGGAGCGCGCCGACGCGGTCGCAGGCCGCGCGCGCCGCCACGAGGAACTCATCGGTGAGCGGATGGACGCCGCCCTCGCCCATGATCGGCTCGATCAGCACCGCGCAGGTCGCATCGGTCACCGCGCGATCCAGGGCATCGGGGTCATTGGGGGCAACGTGGTGGAACCCGGCGGGCAGCGGGGCAAATGGATCCTGGTACTTGGGCTGGCCGGTGGCCGCAAGCGAGCCAAACGTTCGTCCGTGGAAGGAGCCGATCAGTGACACGACCTCGTGCGCGTCGCGCGGACCCCCATGCCGCCGTGCGAGCTTGAGCGCCGCCTCGTTGGCCTCAGTGCCCGAGTTCGTGAAGAAGACGCGGTCGAACGGGGAGCGCGCGACGAGCGCCTCCGCCAGCTCGAGCTGCGGAAGCGTGTAATACAGGTTCGAGACTTGTACCAGGGTCGCCGCCTGGCGAGCGACGGCCTCGGTGATGGCCGGATGCGCATGGCCGATGACGTCGACCGCGATCCCGCCCACGAGGTCCAGGTATTCGCGACCCGCGTCATCGATCACCCAGCAGCCATTGCCCGAGACGAGGGTCAGCGGCTGCCGCGCGTAGGTCTGGAGGTGGACGCGACCCTCGCGCGCCATGACGTCGTTGGCGACCGCGAGGTCGCTCACAGCGTCAGTTCCATGGCGTGACCCGTTCCGCTGCGCCGCGGCCACGGCACCCGGTCGACGTGGAGGACCGCGGGAACCCCGTCCATCGCCAGCTCGGTGAATCCGTGGCGCGCGAAGTACCCCGGATTGGCCGTGATCGCGAAGAGGCGGGTGATTCCCAGGCGGTGCGCGTCGCGGACCACGGCATGGACGAGCGACTCGCCCAGCCCGCGTCCGTGCGCCTCGGCGACGACGCTCAACGAGCGCAGCTCGCCGAGCCCCTCTCCGAAGTCGCGCAGCGCGGCGCACCCGACGACGTCGCCGTTGAGGTCGCTGACCCACCACGTATCGATGTGCTCGACGATCTCCTCGCGGGTCCGTGGCAGCAGCACGTGCTGCTCGACGTACGTCCCGATCACCTCGAGGATGGCGTCCACGTCCCGGGCGCGCGCTTGACGCACGTACGACGAGTCGGATGTCAGCGAGGTGATCGTCCCGGCGTAGCGAAGCCCCCCTGGGTCCTCATGCTTCGTCATCGGGCCGCACCCGTCAGCGATGGGGCATCGAGCCGATCGGCCCCGAGCTCATCGAGGAGCGTGCCCGACTGCCCGGCTCCCGGGCCGCGGGCGGCCGCCTGGGTTCGAACCGGCAGGCCCCACAGCGCGATGAACCCGACGGCGGATGCGTGGTCGAAGCGATCGCCCGCGTCATAGGTCGCCAGGCCGATGTCGTACAGCGAGTGGGGTGACCGGCGCCCAGCCACGGCTGCCGTTCCAGGCACGAGGCGCATGCGCACCTCACCGCTCACAAAGCGCTGGGTATGCGTCACGAACGCCCGCAACGCCACGCCGAGCTCGCTGAACCACAGGCCGTCGTAGGCCAGGGTCGCGAGGCGGTCGCCGACCGAGCGCTTGTAGGCGAGCAGCTCTCGGGACAGGGTCATCCCCTCGAGGGCCGTGTGGGCGGCATGGAGGACCACCGCGGCCGGGGCCTCGTAGATCTCGCGGCTCTTGATGCCGATCAGCCGATCCTCGACATGGTCGATGCGGCCGATCCCGTAGGCCCCCGCCTCCGCATTCAGGCGCTCGACGAGCGTGACGCCATCGAGCTTCTCGCCGTCGATGGAGACCGGGACGCCCTCTTCGAAGCCGATGACCAGCTCGCGTCCCGCGCGCGGTGCCTCGGCGGGATCCACGGTCCACTGGAAGGCATCGGGCGGCGCAGCCGTCCACGGATCCTCGAGCTCGCCCGCCTCGATGGATCGACCCCAGAGGTTGACGTCGATGCTGAACGGCGAGACAGGCCCGGCCGCGACATCGATCCCGCGTTCGCGGGCGTAGGCCAGCTCCTCGTCGCGCGTCATCCCCATGCCGACGCGCATCGGCGCAATGACGCGCAGTGCCGGGTCGAGGGCGGCGACGGCGACGTCGAAGCGCACCTGGTCGTTGCCCTTGCCGGTGCAGCCATGAGCCACCAGGCTCGCATCGGCCTCGTGGGCCGCTTCCACGAGCAGTCGCGCGATGAGCGGCCGTGCCAGGGCGGTCGCCAGGGGGTACTGACCCTGGTACAGCGATCCCGCCTGCAGCGCCGGCCAGATGTAGTCGGTCACGAAGGCCGCTCGCGCGTCCACGACGATGGCGCGCCGGGCCCCGCCGGCGAGCGCGCGTTGCTGGACCGCCGCCGCGTCGACACCGCCGCCGACGTCGACCGTGAGGGTGACGACCTCGTGACCATGCGTCTCACGCAGCCACGGGACGGCGACCGAGGTATCGAGCCCCCCGGAATAGGCGAGCACCACGGTCTCGCTCATGCCTTGCTCCCACTGGCCGCAACCGAAGCCCCCGCTCCCCGCAGGAAGATCTCGAGCCGGCCCCGGAAGCGGCGCATGGCGGCCACGTCGCCACAGGCCACGAAGATCGTGTCGTCGCCGGCGATCGTGCCGACCACGTCGGCCCACTCGGACAGATCGATCGCCGAGGCGATCGCATTCGCGCCTCCCGGCGAGGTGCGCAGCACGACGAACGGCGGGCTCTCGCCGATGGACAGCGGGAGGTCGGCCAGGAGGCGGCGCAGCCGGCTCTCGGCCGCGTCGGCGGCATCGGTCGTCATGTCATCGGGCAGCAGGTAGGTCAGGCGCCCGCCGCGGAAGCCGCGCACGACGCCGAGGCTCGCCAGGTCGCGCGAGATCGTTGCCTGGGTGACGTCGACGCCCTTCGCTCCGAGCGCCGCCACCAGCTCGGCCTGCGTGTGCACCCCGCCGGCGGCAATGTGCCGCCGCACCTGGTCCCGTCGTTCGTTGGTTCCCATGGTTTGCTCCTCCAATGCGTCAGCCGATGCCCGCTGCACGAGCGGCGGTCACGGTCGTTCCTGTCGTTTCACCGTCCAGGGCGGCGCGCACCGCGCCCGGATCCGTCCCGTTCACGATCTGAACCAGGCAGCCGGCGCGCGCGGCGACGATGGCCGCACGCAGCTTCGGACGCATCCCACCCGACGCGGAGTCGTCCGCCAGCAGGGCCTCCGCCTCGTCGATGCCGATGGCCGCGAGCGGTTCGCTTCCGCGCATGACGGCGGGCACGTCGGTCATGAGGATGAGCCGCCCGCCCCGCGCGGCCGCGATTGCTCCGGCGGCCTCGTCGGCATTCACGTTGAGCAGGTCGGCATTCTCGGCTCGGGCGATCGGGGCCACGACCGGCACGCGCCCGCCCGCGATGATCTCGTCAAGCAGCGACCGGTTGACGGAGCTGACGCGGCCCACCGACCCGAGGCGTTCATCGAATCGCTCGGCGCGCATCAGGTCGCCGTCGACGCCGCTCAGGCCGAGTGCGGAAACTCCGGCCACGGCCAGTGACGCGACGATGCGTGCGTTGACCAGTCCCCGAAGCACCGCCACCGCGACGTCGAGCGTGGCCGCGTCGGTGACCCGGAGCCCGTCGATGGTCGTCGACGTCAGTCCGAAGCGCTCCGTCCACGCCCCGATCTCGGCGCCGCCCCCATGGACCACGACCCATCCCGGCTCGGCACGAGCCGCCAGCGCCGCCAGCGCCGTGTCTTCCCGACCCGCGGCGCCACCGAGCTTCACCGTCACCGACGCGGTGCTCACGTCGTGTACTCGCTGTTGATCATCACGTAGTCGGCGGACAGGTCACAGCCCCAGGCGACCCCCGTCCCCTCGCCGGCGAGCAGGTCGAGACCCAGGGCGACACGCGGTTCCGCGAGGACCGCGCGAGCCCGTGCCTCGTCGAACGCGACCGGGCTGCCGTCGTAGACCGGCACGTCGCCGATGCAGATCCGCATGCGGTCCGCGTCGAGCTCGACGCCGCTGCGCCCGGCCGCGGCCGCGATGCGTCCCCAGTTCGGGTCGGCGCCGTGGACGGCGGTCTTGACCAGCGATGACGACGCCACCGTTCGGGCCACGGAGCGCGCCTCGGCGTCAGTCCGCGCGCCGTGGACCACGACCTCGATCAGATGCTGCGCGCCCTCGCCGTCAGCCGCGACGTCGATGGCCAGCGCACGGCAGACTCCGGTGAGAGCATCGGCGAAGGCGCGTCGGTCGGCACCTTCGATACTCGGCCCGCCGGCAGCCCCGTTGGCCAGCACCATGACGGCGTCGTTCGTCGACGTGTCGCCGTCCACGGTCACCTGGTTGAACGTCACGTCCACGGACGCCCGCAGGACCGACGCGAGGGCATCCGCCTCGATCGGCGCGTCAGTCGTCACGAACGCCAGCATCGTCGCCATCTGGGGGTGGATCATCCCGGAGCCCTTGGCCATGCCGCCGATGCGAATCACCCGCCCGTCGGACAGGGTCAGGGACGTGGCGTGCTCCTTGGGGCGAGTGTCGGTCGTCATGATCGCCCGCGCGGCATGCGAGCCGGCCTCGGGCGATCGCTCGGCCTGCAGGGTCGCCAGGCACGTCCGCATGGCGTCGACCGGGAGCCGGGAGCCGATGAGGCCGGTCGAGGCCGGCAGGACCTCGTACACGGAACATCCGATGCGGTCGGCGGCCGCCTCGATCACCGAGCGCGCGTCGTGCAGTCCGCCCTCACCCGTCCCCGCATTCGCACACCCGGCGTTCACGACGATGCCGCGAATCGAGCTTCGGCTCATGCGCAGCGCTTCCTCGGCGAGAAGCACCGGCGCTGCCCGCATCCGGTTCGTCGTGAACGTCGCCGCCGCGCTGGCCGCCCGGTCGGAGCTGATGAGCACGAGGTCCGGTGCCGAGGACTCCCGGATCCCGGCGTTGCCGACCGCGACATGGAAGCCGATGGGCGTCGTGATGCCACCCGCGATCTCGGTCAGGGTCACGGATGCACTCCCGCACCGCCGATGCCCGCGCGCTCGTCGAGGCCGAGGGCAACGTTCATGTTCTGGATCGCCTGGCCGGCGGCACCCTTGCCGAGGTTGTCGATCGCGCACAGGACCACGGCCCGGCGCGGACCGGTGCGCCGGCCATGGACGAACGCATGGTTCGAGCCGGTCGCCATCTTCGTCGCCGGCGGCGCATCGATCGCGTGGACGAACGGCTCACCCTCGTAGGCGTTCGCGAGCACGGTGGAGATCGCCCCGTCGTCGAGATCGTCGGTCAGGCCCAGGTAGCACGTGGCGAGGAGACCGCGCGACTGCGGCACGAGGTGCGGAACGAAGGTGACCGCCACGGGATCGCCGACGGCGGCCAGCCCCTGCTCGATCTCGGGCCGATGCCGATGGCCGGACAGGCCATAGGCGCGCGTCGACTCGGTCAGCTCGGTGAACAGGTAGTCCGCGCCGGCCGCGCGACCGGCCCCGCTGATTCCCGACTTCGCGTCCACGATCACGTCGCCGTCGATGAGCCCGGCATGGCCGAACGGCGCAAGGGCCAGCAGCGACGCCGTCGGGTAGCAGCCCGGATTGGCGATGAGGCGCGCACCCGCCAGCGTCTCGCGCGACCATTCGGTCAGACCGTACACGGCGTCGCCGAGCAGCTCGGGAGCCGGGTGTGGGGCGCCGTACCATTCGGCGTACGCCTTGGCATCGCGAAGCCGGAAGTCGGCACCGATGTCGATCACGGTGCATCCCGTCTCCAGGAGCCGGAGGGCGACCGGCGCGGAGGCACCGTGGGGGAGCGCCAGGAACGCGACGTCCACGTCGTCCGGCTCCCCGTCGCGCAGCGTGAGGCCCAGCGGGCCGAGATGGGGTTGAACCTCTCCAAGCGCCATCCCGTCGCGGTCCCGCGCATGCACTGACGCGATGTCGACTGCCGGATGCGCGGAGAGGAGGCGAATGAGCTCGCCGCCGGCGTATCCGGACGCTCCGACCACGGCGACCCTGGGCCGGGTCATGCCGGCCCGCCGGCGTGGAGACGATCGCGGAAGGCGGCGACGGCGGCGCGCACGCGCCGGCTGGCCGTTCCGCCATGGACGTCGGCGGCCTCGATCGCGTCCGTGACGGACGGCATCGGCTCGCCATCGAGCTCGGGAAGCGCCTCGTTCAGGACGCGGTCGGGGAGTGCGGAGAGGTCCACGCCATCGGCCTCGGCGGTGGCCACCAGCTGGCCGATCCGCTGATGCGCCGCGCGGAATGGCACCCCCCGCACCACGAGCCGATCGGCGAGCACGATGGCACGCGCGTGGCCGCCCTCGGCCGCAAGACGCATGCGATCGCGGTCGAACGTGACGCCCTCCATGACCCCGCGCATGACCTCGACGCACAGCAGGGATGACTCGACCGCATCGAACATCGCCCGACGCGTCTCCTGGAGATCGCGGTGATAGGCGAGCGGCAGGCCGCGGACGAGCGAGAGCAGCACCACGAGGTCGCCTTCGACGCGCGCCGCCCTGGCCCTCACGAGCTCGGCGCTGTCGGGGTTCCGCTTGTTCGGAAGCATGGAACTTCCACTGGAGTAGGCGTCGTCCAGGCGGGCGAACCCGACGTACGGGGTCGACCACAGCACGAGCTCGCCCGCCAGCCGCGAGAGATGGCCGAGCAGAATGGCCGTCGCCGCCACGGTTTCCACCGCGTAGTCCCGGTCCGCGACGGCGTCGACGGAGTTGTCGGTCACCCCGCGGAACCCGAGCTCGGCCGCGATCCGATCGCGATCCAGCGCGAGGCCGGATCCGGCCACGGCTCCAGAACCGGCCGGCGATCGATCCGTTCGCCGGCTCGCGTCGGCGAGGCGGTCCGCGTCACGATCGAGCATCTCGCCGTAGGCGAGGAGGTGATGGGTGAGGAGCACCGGCTGCGCCGGCTGGGTGTGGGTATGGGCCGGCACGATCGTCTCGATCTCCGCCTCCGCTCGATTCAGCAGTGTCGCCTGGAGCTCGCGGATCGCTGCGATCAGGTCGGCGACCCTGGCTCCGAGCCAGCGCCGCTCGTCGGTGACGATCTCCTCGTTCCGACTGCGCCCCGCCTGGAGCATGCCGCCGAGCTCGGGACCGATCTCGGCGATCACCGCCGCCTCGACGTTCATGTGGATGTCCTCGTGCTCCGGGTGCCACGTGAACGTGCCGACGGCCAGGGCATCCGCGATGCCGGCCAGGGCGGCGTCCAGGCGATCGGCCTCGGCCGTCTCGACCAGGCCCAGCCGCAGCAGTTCGCCGACGTGGACGCGGGTGGCCGCAACGTCGTGCTCCGCCAGCGGGAGGTCGACCTCGAGCGAGCTGGACAGGACGAGCGCCGCGTCCGCGGCCGACGACTGGAATCGACCGCCCCACAGGGCGGCCTGGCGAGGAGGCTTCACTTGAGTATTCATACACGTTGGTGCATGATCATGCAAGTGGAGCCGATGTCCGCCCGCGCGTGGCGCCCCCGGCGCGTACCGCGTATCGACTAGACTGCACGGCGATCCTTTAAGACCGGCACCGTGATGCCGGGAAGGAGCGAACAGGTGCAGACCATCCTGAAGAGCGAACCGCATTCCGAGGCGCCAGCCGCAGCGACGCGGTCGGTGCCTCGTTCGGGGCATGGCCTCGTCGCCCTCGAGGGCGGACGGGTGCAGCGCGGGACGCTGCGCGGTCACATCGCCCGGGCCGAGGGAGACCTCATCTTCACCACGGCCGCGACCGGATGGGGCGAGATCCTGACCGATCCGTCGTACGCCGGCCAGATCGTCGTGCTCACGCATCCGATGGCCGGGAACTATCGGATCGCCTCCGCGGAGCTCGAATCCTCGCGCGTCCATGCGCGGGCTCTCGTCTGCAGCCGACTGGTGACGCCCCCCGAAGGGCCGGGTGAGTCACTCGAGGACCTGGCCCTCGCTGCGGGCATCCCGATCCTCACCGGAATCGACACGCGGGCCCTCACCCTCGAGCTACGGAGGGGGACGGCTCGACGCGCCGTCGTGCGCGATGCCGATGCCTCCGACACCGAGGCCGTCAGCGAGGCGCAGGCGACCCGCGCGTGGGAGACCATCGACCACGTCACGAGCGTCGGCACGGCCGATCCCTATCGGATCGCACCGAGGGGCTCACGAAGCGCTCGCGCGACCCTCGTCGACTACGGCGTGAAGCGGTCGCTGCTGGCGGCGCTGGCGGACCGCGGCCTCGAGGTCAGCGTGCTTCCGCCGGACGCCTCCGCCGAGGACGTCGACGCCACGCATCCCGATCTCATCGTCCTCTCGCCAGGTCCCGGCGACCCGTCCAGCATGACCGCCGCCATCGCGACGGCCCGCGAGCTGGCCCATCGGGCGGCCGCCGGCGGTGCCCCGATTCTCGGCATCTGCCTCGGTCACCAGCTGCTCGCCCTGGCGGCAGGCGCCGAGACGCGGCGGCTGGCCGTCGGGCATCACGGCGGGAACCACGCGGTCCTGGATACCGCCACCGACCGCGTGGACATCGGTGCCCACAACCACGAGATCGCCGTGATCGACGGCCCCGCGCTGGGTGCCGCCGGGTACGCGATCGCCCATCGTGACCTCAACGACGGCACGGTGGAGGGGCTCGCTCACGTCACGGGTCGGATCGCCTCGGTCCAGTTCCATCCCGAGGGCGCACCCGGACCAATCGACGCGTCCCGCATCTTCGACCTCGCCGTGGAACGCGCCCGGTCGTGACGGCCCCCCGCAAGGTCCTCGTCATCGGGTCGGGACCCATCCTCATCGGCCAGGCGGCGGAGTTCGACTACGCGGGCGTCCAGGCCTGTCTCGCGCTCCGCGCCGAAGGAGTCGAGACGATCCTCGTGAACTCCAACCCGGCCACGGTCATGACGGATCCGGATGTCGGCGGAACCGTCCTCATCGGGCCGCTGACCCTCTCGTACCTGAGCGGCGTGATCCGGGAGCACCGACCGGATGCCCTACTTCCGACGCTCGGCGGTCAGACGGGGCTCAACCTCGCCGTTGCCCTCGACGACGCGGGCGTGCTCGCCGAGCACGGCGTGCGGGTCCTCGGAACCCCGCTGGCCGCCGTTCGCGCCGCCGAGGACCGTGGCGGGTTCCGCGACCTGGTGACCGGCATCGGTGAGCCGGTGCCCGAGAGCGCAGTGGTCGAGACACTGGCGGACGGGATGGCCTTCTTCGAGCACCTGTCGGCGCCGATCGTCGTTCGCCCGGCATTCACGCTCGGGGGCGGCGGCGGAGGGTTCGCCGCCGATGCCGACGAGGCACGAGCGCGAATCGCGACCGGGCTCGCCGCCAGCCCCATCGGCCAGGTCTTGGTGGAACGCAGCCTGCTCGGCTGGTACGAGATCGAGTTCGAGGTGCTGCGCGACGCATCGGACACCACGATCGCCATCTGCGGCATGGAGAACATGGACCCGATGGGGGTCCACACCGGCGACAGCATCGTGGTGGCGCCGATCCAGACCCTCCCGGACCCGGTCGTTCAGCGTCTGCGCCGATGCGCGCTGAAGATCGTGCGCGCCCTGGAGCTCGAGGGCGGCTGCAACGTCCAGCTCGCAGTGTCGCCCGACGGCTCCGACTACCGGGTCATCGAGGTCAACCCGCGGGTCTCGCGCTCGTCCGCGCTTGCCTCGAAGGCCACCGGCTATCCGATCGCCCGCATCGCGGCCCTCATCGCCCTCGGCCGGCGGCTCCACGAGATGCCGAACCCGGCCACCGGCGGGAACAGCGCGGCCTTCGAGCCGGCCGTCGACTACGTCGTGGTCAAGCTGCCGCGCTGGCCCTTCGACAAGTTTCCCTCGGCGGACCGGACGCTCGGAATCCAGATGAAGGCCACCGGCGAGGCCATGGCCATCGACCGCGAGTTCGGGTCCGCGCTGCTCAAGGCGATCCGCTCGCTCGAGCCTCGGGGTCGCGGCTGGCTGTGGGAGGACGCCGCGTGGGGACTGAGCCATCGGCCAACCGAGGATCTTCACGGCTTCCTGGCGGCGACCGACACGCGGCTGTGGCGCATCATCGCGTTGCTTCGGCACGGTTGGGCGGATTCGACGGCGATCGCCGCCGCGACCGGGATCGCCCCGTGGTTCACGGAGCGCATCGCCGAGCTGGTGCGTGCCGAGGGCGCGGTGGTCGGGTCATCTCTGCTGGATGCGAAGCAGACCGGCTTCGGCGACGCCGACATCGCCACGCTGTCGGGGGTGCCCTGGGCGGCGATCCGGCGCGCCAGGGTGCGATCGGGGATCCATCCCGCGTACCGGCGTGTGGACACGTGCGCCGGGGAGTTCCCGGCCGAGACCCCATACTTCTACTCGAGCTACGCCGACCCGGAGGTCGCGCCGCCAGCCGATCGGCAGAGCGTCATCGTCGTCGGCTCCGGGCCGATCCGCATCGGGCAGGGCATCGAGTTCGACTATTGCAGCGTGCGAGCGGCCTGGGCGGTGCGTGAGATGGGCCTCGATGCCGTGGTCATCAACAACAACCCCGAGACCGTCTCGACCGACTACGACGCCTGCACCCGCCTCTATTTCGAGCCGCTCGACACCGAGAGCGTCCTCGACATCATCGACCACGAGCGCGCGCTGACCGGCACGCCGCCGGCGGTCATCCTGACGTTCGGCGGACAGACGGCCGTCGACCTCGCGCGCGACCTCGCTTATGCGGATGTGCCGCTGGCCGGATTGTCAGCCGATGCGATCGAGATCACCGAGGATCGTGAGCGGTTTGCCAGCCTCCTCGATGAGCTCGGGCTCCACGGCCCACGCGGTTCGCTCGCCGCCGACGCCGATGGGCTCCGGGCCGCGATCGACGCCCTCGGGGGCCTTCCGGTCATCGTCCGGCCCTCGTGGGTCATCGGCGGTCGTGGCATCGCCGTGCTGCGCATCCCGGATGACGTCCTCGGCTACCTGGCCACCGACGTGGGTTGGCCGCTGCGGGTCGACGAGCTGGTCGACGGGATCGAGCTCGACGTGGACGCGATCAGTGACGGCGTCGAATGGGCCGTCCCCGGAATCCTCGAGCAGATCGATGCCCCCGGCATCCACTCGGGCGACAGCGTGGCCGTCCTGCCGCCCCAGCGCGTGTCGCGCGAGATCCAGGAGCTCGCCGCCGAGGCCGCGGGCAGGATCGCCATGTCGCTCGGCCTGCGCGGGATCCTCAACGTCCAGATGATCGCCACCGAGGATCAGGTGGTGGTGATCGAGGCCAATCCCCGGGCAAGTCGCACGGTGCCGATCGTGGCCAAGGCCACCGGGATCGACATCGTGGCCATCGCGGTCCGCTGCGCGCTGGGATCGACGCTGGCCGACTCCGAACTTCAGCCGGGACTAGCGCCTGATGGGGCGCGCGTGGCGGTCAAGGCACCGATCGGGTCGCTGTGGCGATTGCCGGGCGTGAGCGAGGAGCTCGGCCCCGAGATGCGCTCGACCGGGGAGGTGCTCGGCCTGGCCTCGACCGCGGAGGAGGCCATGGCGCTCGCCCGCGAGGCCGTGGCCGCGCATCGGGGCTGATCGCCGGCGACAGGCGTGAAGTGGGGCCGCCGGCTCCCGGTACGGAGGGTCCCAGGATCCGGCGGCCCGCTAGACCGGTGAGCTTCGATCCGCACGAACGGGGGATGCCGCACAAGGTCGCGTCTGGCCCGAGCTTCCGTCGGCGACGGGCAACCTTCCGTTGATTCGTGCAGACCGGGACTCCCGTGTCCACGTCCGAAGACGTAGCAATTCGCGTGCCGAACCGACCGCCCCGGGGCTACCGCCGCCGCGAGCGCACGGTCCGCTGCCCGCTGAGCTGGGTCTGTCGACGGCGCAGGTACCCGCCGTACCAGCCGCCCAGGAAGCCGAGGGCCGATTGGTAGAGCGCCTGCACGAAGAGGTTCAGGATCACGACCGGTCCGAACGTCTCGGGCGTCGCTCCCAGCGAGGCGAACGTGAAGAGCACGATGGCCGTGGCGATCACGAACCCGAGAAGCGCAGCCGAGATCCCGAACAGCGACGGCCGCTGCCATCCGAACCAACCGGCTCCGATCAGCGCTCCGAACAGGAGGAACGTGCCGAACAGCCCGAGAGGGTCGGTCGCGTACGTGAACGAGGCGTAGAAGCCGACGAAGGCGAGGATGCCCGGAACGATCCAGGCCAGCGGATTCCGCCGCAGGAGGTAGATGCGCGAGGTGATGGGCCGCATCGGCCCGGTCCCTTCGAACCCGGCGAGCGGGTCCGGGCGATTCGGTAGCGGCGGGGCCGGTGGGAAGAGGCGACCGAGGATCCCGCCACCGGGCCTCGAGGTTGAGGCCGGCTCATCCGTAGCGTTCTCGTCCGCCACATCTTCCGGAAGCTCGCCGCGTGCCGCCATCCGCGCGCGGCGGCGCGCTTCCGTTCGTCGGGCTCGTTCATCGATTGACATGGCCGCCGATTGTACTGTGGCCCGACCCGAACGGTAAGCGGCCGGAAACCGTGCGGTAATCGGCCATCGCGATGCTGTGGCTTGCCTGCGCCTCCGAGCAGGAGGTGCTGTCCCGTGACCCTGGTAGTCCGCTCGACGCTCGCCATGGCGCTTCTCGTGGCGATCATTCCAGCCACCCCGATCGATGTCGTCACCGCCGCCACTGACCATCTCGTGATCAGCGAGGTGGTGACCGGTGGCGCGAGCGCCAGTGACGAGCTGATCGAGATCTACAATCCCACGACCGAAGCGTTGCCGCTCGAGGGTCTCGAGCTGGTGTACGTGACCGCCAGCGGCGCGACGACCACCCGGCGCGCCGCCTGGGACGCGGGCGCGGCCGCCCTTCCACCGGCCTCGCACCTCCTCGTCGCGCACGAGCTCGGCCTCTACGCGCCGATCGCCGATGTCACCTACGCCAGCGGAATGTCGGCGACCGGAGGGAGTGTTGCGCTGCGCATCCAGGGCGCGACGTCGGCCGTCGATGCGGTCGGCTGGGGAAGCGTCACCAGCGCGTGGTTCGAGGGCACCGCCGTCGCAGCGCCCGCAGCCGGCGCGAGCGTCGAGCGGCTCCCCGGCGGGGCGGCGGGCTCGGGAACGGACACGGACGACAACGCATCCGACTTCGTGCAGCGGCCGGTGCCCGACCCGCAGAATCTCGGCTCGGATCCGGTTCCGGTTCCGGTTCCTGGCGCAACGCCGCCCCCGACGCCGAGTGCCACGCCGGCACCGACCACGGCCGTCATGGCGATCACGGTGGCGCGTGCCCTCCCGGACGGCAGCGTCGCCACGATCGAGGGCGACGCCCTGACCGGCTCCGCCTTCACTGATGGCGGGGGATACGTTGCCGACGCGACCGGCGGAATCGCCGTGATCGTCGACGGCGGCGCCGCGTTCGAACGAGGCCAGCGCGTTCACCTGCGCGGCACTCTCGATGATCGATACGCGCAGCGCACGCTGCGCGTCAATGCGTCCGACCTGTCGGTCATCGGCATCGGCGCCGGATTGCCGGCTTCGGTCGTCAGCACGGGGGCCATCGGAGAGTCTCACGAGGCGAGGCTCGTTCGGATCGAGGGTCGCATCACCGGCACAGTCACCGCGCTGAGCGGGGGACTCGCCTACAACGTCGATGACGGCAGCGGCGTCGTGCGCGTGGTGATCGGCACGGAGACCGGTATTGCGACGGACGGCTGGGCGACCGGTGTCGGCGTGGCGGTGGTCGGAGTCGTCGGGCAGCGCGACTCCTCCGGCACGGGAACCGCCGGCTACCGCGTCCAGCCCCGGGATTCTGCCGACGTCACGGTCGGGACCGCCCCAGCCCCGAGCCCGTCGCCCTCATCGGCCCCCGGCGGACCGGGCCCGACGCCGAGCCCTTCGCCGACCGCTGACGCGGTGATGACTATTGCGCAGGCCCGGGCGGCCGCCAAGAACACGCGCCTGACGCTGCGGGGCGTGGTGACCCTCGGCTCGGGCGTCCTCAATGCGGAGACCGCGGTCGTCCAGGACGCCACCGGTGCCATCCTCGTCCGGCTTGGCGACGAGGCCGGCGGCCTGGCGCTCGGCGAGCTGGTCGAGATCGCCGGGACACGATCCACGAAGAGCGGCATGGAATCGGTGCGGACGTCCGTTGCCCCGCGCCGGCTGGGAAGCGCCGACCAGCCCGAGCCTCGTCCGATCCGGACCGGTGATGCGGCGGAGGCCCTCGAGGCGCACCTCGTCATCGCGCGGGGCGCCGTCGTCGCGTCCGCGCGGAAGTCGTCGAGCGGATCGGTGTCACTCGACATCGACGACGGCAGCGGTCCGCAGCGGGTCGTGGTCGGAGCAGGCGTCGGTGTCGATCACGCGTCAATGGCGGCTGGCATGTGGATCGAGGTGCAGGGCGTCCTGGGCCAGGAGACGACCGGGGCGCTCCCGCTCCGCGGGTATCGCATCTGGCCTCGCAGCGACGCCGACATCCGGATCACGGCGTCGGCGACCGACGGGCCCGGTGGCTCCACCGCGGGGGGTGGGGGCACCGCGGACGGGGATGGTGGGGGCGGCACAGCAGGCGAGGCGCTCGATGCGCTCGGGCGTCCCGATCTCGCCGAGCTTCGCGTCGGAGCAACCCTCGTGGTTCCGGAGTGGGTCGAGCTCGGCGTGGCCGGTCTGCTGTGGGACGGCGATCGGCTCGTGGCGGTCAGCCCGGCGTCGGCGGAACATCTCCGGGCCGTGCTCGGGGATCGAGCCGTGCCAGTCGCCCTCGAGCTCGAGGGTCTGCGCGAAGCCGGCACGATCGCGCCGATCGGCGTCCCGTCGGTCCGGATCGGCGAGGTCACGGGCCAGACAACGGTCCGCTCCGGTCCGATCGCCGTACCGCTCGGTCGCCTGCCCGAGGCGGGGAGCCCGGCAGCGTGGGTGTCGGTCGTCGGCCGGCTGCACGCCACGGGTCGCCGTCCCGCGCTCGTGGTGGAGGAGGACCGGGTGCCGCTCGACATCCGATGCGAACGCACCCCGTCGGCGCCTCGGGGTGGTGTCGTCTCGGTGACGGGCATCGCCCTCGGTGCTCCGACCCGCCTGATCGTCGGCTGCGACGGAGTTCACCCCACCCCGACGCTCGCCCTGGCGTTCGATGCGCGGCCAGGGGAAGGGGCAGCCGGCGCCGTGCCCAGCGCCGAGCTCGCGGAGGTCGCAGACGCGTCGGTGGTCAACCGCGTGCCGGGCCTCCTGATGCTGATGGCGGCCATCACCCTCGGGGCGGGGGCGCTGCTGAGTCGTCGGCTCCTCGACGACGAGCTGGCTGCCGATTCGGAGCCGCCGGAGACCTGACACCCGGTCCAGCGCATCAGGCCCCGCTCGGACGCCACGCTCGACGAGCGTACGCGTGAGCACGAATCGTGAGCGTGACGCGGCGTATACTCCCGCCCGTTCAGGCACGAGGAGGAGTCGTTGACCCTGCCGACGCAGGCGGATGCACCACGCACCGGGGATCGCCAGTACCACATCGCCCTGGAGCGGGGCGAGATGGCGGAGTACGTCCTGCTGGTCGGTGATCCGGGACGGGTGGCGAAGGTCGCCTCCCGGTTTGACTCGGTGAACCTCGAGCGCAGCAACCGCGAGATCACGTCGGCGACCGGAACGTATCGCGGAATGCCGATCAGCTGCATGTCCACCGGCATGGGCACGGACAACGTCGAGATCGTCATGGCCGAGGTCATGGAGATCACGGATCAGCCCACGCTGATCCGCGTCGGCTCGTCCGGGGCGCTCCAGCCCGAGATCGGCCTGGGCGATCTGATCATCTCGACCGGCGCGGTCCGGCTCGAGAACACGACCGATTTCTATGTCCACCCCGGATTCCCGGCGATCGCGCATCGCGACGTGGTGTGGGCCCTCGAGCAGGGCTGCCGGGATCTGGGGATCAGGTACCACGTGGGGCTGACGGCCACCGCTTCTGGCTTTTACGCTCCGCAGGGACGGGCGATGCGCACGCTCCCCGTTCGGTATCCTGAGCTCGCAGACGAGCTTCGCCGCCAGCGTGTGGCGAACCTCGAGATGGAGTCGTCGGCACTGTTCGTGCTGGCACACCTGGCGGGACTGCGGTCGGGAACGGTCTGCGCGGCCTACGCACAGCGAACCGACGGCACGTTCCTGGAAGGCGCGGCAAAGGAGGCCGCGGAAGCACGATGCATCGATGCCGGACTGGCCGGCATCCACCTGCTCTGGAAGATCGACGCCAATGGGGGCGAGCCGAACGCCCGCCACCCTGGATCGTCCGATCGACGGGCGGGGGAACCTCATCAATCGACCGGTCCCGAGGCCGGCGAACAGGGAGGCAACTGAACCGATGGCAACCGAGGCTTACTGCGTCAAGTGCAAGGCCAAGCGCGAGATGCAGAACGAGAACAAGATCACCATGAAGAACGGCAAGCCTGCGACCGAGGGCGTGTGCCCGGTGTGCAGCACGAAGATGTTCAAGATCGGCGGCTGACCGCCCTTCAATCTCCGCCGAGGGGCGCGCCGGATCGCCGGCGCGCCCCTCGGCGTTTCCGGCGGCCGGTAGAATGACGTTCACGTGGAGGAGCTCGCCGACCGGCCGATCCTGGCGATCGACCTCGGCGGCACCCAGATTCGCTCAGCGTTGATCACCCCCGATCTCGCCGTCCATGCGCGGCGTGCCGTGCCCACGGCAGATGAGGAGGGCGTGGATGCCGTCGTGACCCGGATCTGCAGGGTGGCCGCCGAGGTGCGCGACGATGCGCGCGCATCAGGGCTCCCCGCCCCCGTCGCCGTGGGGGTTTCGGCACCGGGCCCCCTCGACCCCTGGCGCGGTGTCGTCACGGCGCCGCCGAACCTCGAGGGCTGGCATGACGTGCCCCTGGCGGCGCGAGTCGCAGACGCGCTCGCCCTCACGACCTACCTCGAACGCGACACGAATGTCGCGGTGCGAGCCGAATGGCAGCACGGTGCCGCCCGCGGCGCGGGAACGGCGATCTACATCACCGTATCGACCGGGATCGGCGGCGGATTGATCATCGATGGACGGCCGGTCCTCGGGCCGGATGGCTCGGCCGGCGAGATCGGCCACATCGTGGTGGACCTCGAGGGCCCGCGCTGCGGGTGCGGTCGGATCGGGCACCTGGAAGCCATCGCGTCCGGGACGGCGCTGGCCCGCGAGGCGCAGGACGTCATCAGCCGCGGTGACCGCGGACGCCTGCATGACCTGGCGGAAACCCGGGACGGGCCGATCGACGCGGCACTGCTCGCACGAGCCGCCGACGAGGGCGATGAGGCCGCGCGGCGGATCCTGGCCGGAGCCTGGACGGCCCTGGGCGCGGTCTGCGCATCGCTCGTCAACCTCCTCAACCCCGACGTCATCGTCATCGGCGGCAGCATCGCCGAGCACCGTCCGGCCCTCTTCGACGTCGTGCGCACGGAGATCGATCGCCTGGCATTCACTGCCCCGGCGTCGCGGGTGCGGGTCGCACCGGCGGAGCTCGGCGACGACGTCTCCCTCATCGGCCTCCCGGCGATCATCGCCGATCGCTGGGCCGATCCCGCGTTCGGCGTGGCGCCGACATCGTGAACCCGACCACCACCTTGCAAGGAGCGTATCTCCCGTGACCACACGCATCGGCATCAACGGCTTCGGCCGCATCGGGCGGCAGACCCTCAAGGCAATCCTGGAGCGGCATCCCGACGAGCTCGAAGTCGTCGCCGTCAACGACCTGGCCGACGACGAGACGAACGCTCACCTGTTCAAGTACGACTCGACGTACGGCCGCTTCGCCGGAGAGGTGCACGCCGGCGAGAACGAGATCGTCATCGACGGGAAGAGCATCCGGTCCTTCAGCGAGCGGGACCCGGCTGCCCTGCCGTGGGGCGACATCGGCGCGGAGATCGTCATCGAGTCGACCGGGATCTTCACCGATGCCGAGAAGGCCGCCGCGCACCGCCAGGCCGGCGCGAAGAAGGTGATCATTTCGGCTCCGGCCAAGAACGAGGACATCACGATCGTCCTCGGCGTGAACGAGGACCGCTACGACCCGGAGCAGCACCACATCGTCAGCAACGCGAGCTGCACGACGAATGGCCTTGCGCTCCCGGCCAAGGTGATCTTCGACACGTTCGGGATCGAGCGCGGCCTGATGACCACGATCCACAGCTACACGAACGACCAGAACATCCTCGACGTGTTCCACAAGGACCTGCGCCGCGCACGCAGCGCCGGGCAGAACATCATCCCCACCACGACCGGCGCGGCGAAGGCCGTGGCGCTCGTCATCCCCGAGCTCAAGGGTCGATTCGACGGGTTCGCGCTCCGGGTCCCGACGCCGACGGTCAGCATCATCGACTTCGTCGCGATCACGGAGCGCCCGGTGACCGCCGAAGCCGCGAACGACGCCCTGCGCACGGCGGCGGATGGGCCGATGAAGGGCCTCCTCGGCTACACGGAGAACGAGCTCGTCAGCATGGACTTCAAGGGTGACGAGCGAAGCTCGATCATCGACGCGGCCTCGACCATGGTCACCGGCGACAACCTCGTGAAGGTCATCGCCTGGTATGACAACGAGTGGGGCTACTCCTGCCGCGTCTCCGACCTGGCGGCCTTCATGGCCGAGCGGCTCTAGGGCCGATGGACGTCAAGACCATTCGCGACGTCGAGGTCGGCGGCCGTCGCGTGTTCGTGCGCGCCGATCTCAACGTACCCATCGACGATGGGCGAATCACCGACGACACGCGGATCCGCGCCAGCCTGCCGACGATCGTCAACCTGCTCGAGCGTGGCGCCGTTGTCATCCTGGCCAGCCACCTCGGCCGGCCGAAGGGCAAGGTCAACGACGCGCTGCGGCTCAAGCCGGTGGCCGACCGGCTGGCCCAGCTTCTCGGCCGTCCGGTCCGCATGACGGGCGACGCGCTAGGTCCCGGGGTGCAGGTGGCGGTCGACAAGCTGCGCCCGGGCGACCTCATCCTGCTCGAGAATCTCCGATTCCGCGCGGACGAAGAGGCGAACGACCCGGAGTTCGCCGCCGCCCTGGCCGGGCTCGCCGACCTGTACGTGAACGACGCGTTCGGCGCCGCGCACCGCGCCCACGCCAGCACCGAGGGCATCACCCACTACCTGCCGGCGGTCGCCGGTCTGCTCATGGAACGCGAGGTGGACGCGCTGTCGCGTCTGCTGAAGAAGCCGGCGCGGCCGTTCCATGCCGTCATCGGCGGTGCCAAGGTATCCGGCAAGCTCGAGGTCCTCGAGGTGCTCCTGGGTCGGTGTCAGGCCGTCCTCGTGGGCGGAGGCATGGCGAACACGTTCCTGGCCGCTCGCGGCCTGGAGCTGGGCAAGAGCCTGGTCGAGACCGAACAGTTCGAGAACGCCGATCGCTTCGTCTCGGAAGCGAGGCGCAAGCGGGTGCGGCTCATGCTGCCCACCGACGCCGTCATCGCCCCGCAGATCCACCAGCGTGCGAAGACGCAGGTCGTTCGGGTCACCGCCGTCCCGAAGGACCAGATGGTCGTCGACATCGGGCCGGCGACGCGCGCGGCGTATGCAGCCCACCTGGCCAAGGCGAAGACCATCTTCTGGAACGGCCCGATGGGCGTGTTCGAGATCAGCCACTTCGCCGACGGGACGAACGAGATGGCTCGCGTCATCGCGCGTCGTACCGCGGCCAAGGCGGTCACCATCGTCGGCGGCGGGGATTCCGTGGCCGCCGTCGAGGGGCTCGGCCTGTCCGACCGCGTGACGCACGTCAGCACCGGCGGCGGCGCCTCACTCGAGTTCATCGAGGGCAAGCCGCTGCCGGGGGTCGAGGCGCTGCTCCCCGCGGATGCCGAGATCACGTTTCCGGAGGAGAAGGCATGACCACGCTGATCGAGGACGTCATCGGCCGCGAGATCCTTGACTCGAGGGGCAATCCCACGGTCGAGGTCGACGTATTCCTGGACGACGGGGCCGTCGGTACGGCGATGGTCCCGTCAGGAGCATCGACCGGAGCCCACGAGGCCGTCGAGCTGCGGGACGACGACGCATCGCGCTACTGGGGCAAGGGCGTGCTCAACGCGGTGCGACACATCAACGAGACGATTCGGCCGGAGCTGCTGGGAATCGATGCGGTCGACCAGGTCAGCCTCGATCGACTGCTCATCGATCTCGATGGGACGCCGAACAAGTCGAAGCTCGGGGCGAACGCACTGCTCGGCGTCAGCCTGGCCGTGGCGCACGCGGCCGCCGATTCCGTCGGGCTGCCGCTCTACCGTTACCTGGGTGGTGCGGGCGCACGGACGCTCCCCGTGCCGCTCGTGAACATCCTCAACGGCGGCAAGCACGCCATCGATTCGACCGACTTCCAGGAGTTCATGATCGTGCCGCTTGGCGCGCCCTCGTTCCGCGAGGCCCTGCGCTGGGCGGCCGAGACGTTCCATGCGCTCGGCTCTCTCCTCCACGAGAAGGGGTTCGCGACCACGGTCGGCGACGAGGGAGGCTACGCCCCCAGCCTCGAGAGCAACGAGGACGCGATCGCGGCGGTGCTCAGCGCCATCGAGCACGCGGGATATGCGCCGGGCGAGCAGATCGCCATCGCGCTCGACCCGGCAAGCACCGAGCTGTATCAGGACGGCGCCTACGCGCTGGCCCGCGAGGATCGCGAGCTCACCGGCCCCGAGCTCATCGATTTCTGGGCCGATTGGGCCGAGCGATTCCCGATCGTGAGCCTCGAGGACGGCCTCGCCGAGGACGATTGGGACGGATGGTCCTCGCTGACCGAGCGACTGGGCTCTCGGATCCAGCTCGTGGGCGACGACCTGCTCGTCACGAATACCGAGCGACTGGCGCGCGGCATCCGTGAGCGCGCCGCGAACAGCATCCTCGTGAAGCTGAACCAGATCGGCACGCTGACCGAGACCCTGGAGGCGATCGAGATGGCGCAGCGCGCCGGCTGGACTGCGGTCATCAGCCATCGTTCGGGCGAGACCGAGGACACCACGATCGCCGATCTCGTCGTGGGGCTGAATACCGGCCAGATCAAGACCGGCTCGATCAGCCGATCCGAGCGCATCGCCAAGTACAACCGCCTGCTGCGGATCGAGGAGGAGCTCAGCGACGCGGCGGTCTACGCGGGATCACGGGCCTTCGTCGCCAATCGCGGCTGATGCCGGACGGCGATGACCCCGGTCGGTCGACCGGGGTCATCTATCGGTTTCGGCGCGTTGGGGTCAGGCCTCGGGCTCGTCTGTGCTCTTCGCGCGGCGTCGTGCCGCCGCGGACTCGCGGCTGGCCCTGGTGACGGCGACCTTCGCTTTGCCGGCCGCCGTGCGCGGTCGGTCCGTCGCCCTGCCGGCGGCAGCCTTCGAGGCCTTCGCGGCCGCGACCTTCTTGCGCTGGGCCGTCTTGCTGGCGGTGGTGCGCTTCTTCGCCGTCGTTGGCACCGCGGCCTCGGCGCCATCGAGGAGATGGGCCGCATTGACCTTCGCCATGAGACGGCTCTTCCGCCGGGCGGCGTTGTTCGGGTGGATGATTCCCTTCTCCGCGGCCTTGTCGAGGGCACTGATGGCGGCGGTCACGGCCTCGGGGCCGTTTCCGTCTCCGCGCCCCAGGGCGATCTCCGAGGCCTGCTGCACGAGGGTCTTCGTCCCACTCCGCGTTCGGCGGTTGACGGCGCGGCGGCGGAGTGACTGGCGCACGCGCTTGAGGGCGGAGGGCGTGCGCGCGCCCTTCCAGGTTCGGGCCGTTCTTGCCACGTGGAATCCTCAACTCGGTCGAAATTGCTTGCACACGAAGCCGACGCTCGAAGGGAGCGCGGCGGATGCGGGAGTATAGCATCGGAGCGCGGACGGGACCAACGAGGGACTCGACAACTGCCGCACCAACCGCGACAATCGGGCGACCGGGTTCCCACGGCCTGCCCGGCCACGGATCGCCCGAGAGTAAGGAGTACCCAGGGGAGGCGTTCGGCCGTGCCGACCGAACGGCGTTGCACTCCTGCAACGACTGGTGACGCCGACGCGTCTCCCATGACGACGCCATGACGACGACCGCATTCCCGAGCCGGCTCATTCGCCCGGTGGCCTCGCCTCCGGCGCGCCGTGCCACCTTCATCGGCTTTGCCGCCACGCTGGCTGCCGGCTTCCTCGTCGGGGCCGCCACATCGATCGGGATCGGGATCTCGGCCGGCGAGACCGTGCTCTCCGGCGTCAGCGTCGGAGGGGTCCGGGTCGCCGGCCTCGACCGCGCCGAGGCGGCCTCACGGTTGACGGCGGAGCTGCCATCGCTCGCTGCGGGCCAGGCGGTCGTCGCCATCGGCACCGAGACGGTCGCGGTGCGGTACGCGGAGCTCGGACGCGGCTACGAGATGGAAACGATGCTGGATGCCGCGTTCGGCGTGGGGCGCTCGGCGGATCCGATCAGCGACGGCCTCGCACGCCTCCGCACCTTGGTGCATCCGGCCAGCCTGCCCGTCGTGGTCCACCCCTATGACGCAGCATCCCTCGATCGCATCTCCTCGGAGGTTGCCGCCCGCTTCACGATTCCCGCCGTCGAGGCCTCGGTCGCAGCGAACGGCGCGACCTTCGACGTGAGCCCGGGCGCAACGGGTACCGCGCTCGAGGGCCAGGCGCTGGCTTCCGCGCTCGCCCAGGCCGTCGACAACGCGAGCCCCGACGACGCGCAACTCACGATTCAGCCGCTGAGCGTTGCGCCCATGGTGTCGACGGCGGCGGCCGAGTCGGTCGCCGCGGCGGCGCGAAGCACGGTCGGCGCCCTGCAGCTCGAGGTGGCCGGGGCCGGTGCGGACGAGGCGCCGATCACCCTGGCGCCCGAGACGATCGCGTCGTGGCTGAGCTTCGGTCCCGACTATGGCGGTGTCGCCTATGCCCTCCATATCGACGAGGCGGCTGCCGGTCAGGCCATCACCGAGCTGGCAGCCTCCGTCGATCGCGATCCGATGAGCGCGCAGATCGCCGTCGCTGCGGGGGGCGGTCTGGGCGGCGTGATCCCGGGGCAGGAGGGTCGCACGCTCGACATCGCTGCCTCGCGGGAAGCGCTGCTGCGTGTGCTCGCGCGTCGCGGAGGCGGCGCCCCACTGGCGTCCGCTGGCCTGGTCGTCGGCGTCACCGAGCCGTCCGTCACGACGGCCGCCGCGCAGGCGGCCCTGCCGCAGATGCAGCTCGTCTCGTCGTGGACCACGACCTTCGTGCCCGGCGACGGGAACGGCTTCGGGGACAACATCACCATTGGCGCCCGTGACATCGACGGGCGGAACCTGGCTCCGGGGGAGTGGTTCAGCTTCTGGGGCGGCATCGGACCGGTCACGGTCGAACGCGGCTATCACTACGGCGGCGTGATCATCGGCGGTCGCAGCGTAGCCGGCGGCGCGATCGGCGGCGGCATCTGCTCGACGTCGACCACGCTCTTCAACGCGGCCCTGCGCGCGGGGCTCCAGATGGGGGACCGAGCGAACCACTTCTACTACATCGACCGATATCCGGATGGCCTCGACGCGACGGTCTATATGGCCGACGATTGGGTCCAGGACATGACGTTCCGCAACGACACCGCCTACCCGATCGTGATCCGTGGGTTCGGCGGTCCGTCCTCCGTGACGTTCCAGCTGTGGACCGTCCCGACTGGCCGATCCGTGGTCCTGACCGACCCGGCAACGAGCAACTCCCGCACGGCGATCGAGACCACCCAGCTGTCATCGACCATGGCGCCCGGCACGTCGAAGCGGGTCGAGTACCCGCACGACGGCCACGACGTGTCCCGAACCCGGTTCGTCTACGACCCCAACGGGAACGAGATTCACCGCAACACGTACGTCAGCTCGTATCGGACGGTGAACGGCATCACGCTGGTGGGTCCCGCCCCGCCGCCGAAGGAACCGGAGCCGCCGGCCGAAGAGGCCGATCCGCCCGCCGAGACGGCCACGCCCTGACCCACCCGGCGGTGCATCCGCCCGTCGTCGGCTAGACTTCCGCCCCGTGATCCCCCCGGAGCGAATCCGCAACTTCAGCATCGTCGCGCACATCGACCACGGCAAGTCGACCTTGGCCGACCGCCTGCTCGAAGCGACCAAGACCATCGACAAGCGGCTCATGCAGTCGCAGGTTCTCGACTCGATGGACCTCGAGCGCGAGAAGGGGATCACCATCAAGGCGCGGGCCGTCCGGGTGCACTTCGATGCCGCCGATGGCCATACCTACGCGCTGAACCTCATCGACACCCCTGGCCATGTCGACTTCACCTACGAGGTGAGCCGATCGCTGCAGGCCTGTGAGGGGGCCATCCTGGTGGTGGATGCCACGCAGGGGATCGAGGCACAGACCCTCGCCAACGTCCACCTCGCCATGGCGCAGAACCTCACCATCATCCCCGTCATCAACAAGATCGACCTGCCGTCAGCCGATCCCGAGATGGTCATGAACGAGCTCGAGGAGACGCTGGCCATCCCCCGCGAGGAGGTGCTGTTGGCGAGCGCCAAGGACGGCACCGGCGTGCAAGAGATCCTGGAGGCGATCGTCGCGCGCGTGCCGCCGCCTGGCCACGATGGCGATGCGCCGCTGGCCGCGCTCGTCTTCGACAGTCACTACGACCAGTACAAGGGCGTGGTCGCCTACGTGCGGTTGGCCGCAGGCTCCCTCCGCGACCACGATCCGATCCGGTTCATGGCCACCGGCGCCGAATCCGAGATTCTCGAGCTCGGCTACTTCCGCCCCCAGCCGGTACCTACCACGCGCCTCGTGGCGGGCGAGGTCGGCTACGTGGCGACCGGCCTGAAGAGCATCCGCGAAGTCCAGGTCGGCGATACGCTGACCTCCGCCGAGGCACCGGCCAGCGACCCTCTGCCCGGCTACCAGGAGCCGCTGGCGCTCGTCTTCGCCGGCATCTACCCGCTCCGCGGCGATGACTACCCCGAGCTGCGCGAGGCGCTCGACAAGCTGCATCTCAACGATGCCGGATTCATTTACGAGCCCGAGTCGTCGGCCGCGCTCGGCTTCGGGTTCCGGTGCGGGTTCCTGGGCCTGCTGCACATGGAGATCACGCAGGAGCGTCTCGAACGCGAGTTCGACCTCGACCTCATCGCCTCGGCGCCGAGCGTCGAGTATCGGGTTCGGCTCGCCCATCGGGAGGACGAGCTCGTGGTCGACAACCCGGCCCAGATGCCCGGCGCCGGTGAAATCGAGCAGATCAGCGAGCCGTGGGTCACGACGCAGGTGATCACTCCCACCGACTATATCGGCCCCCTCATGGAGCTGGCGACGAGCCGGCGCGGCGAGTTCCAGAACATGGAGTACCTGGATCCGAAGCGCGTCAACATGCATTTCGAGATGCCGCTCGGTGAGGTGATCATCGACTTCTATGACCAGTTGAAGAGCCGATCCAGTGGCTACGCCAGCCTCGACTACAGCTACATCGGCTACCGCGCCGGTGACCTGGTCAAGCTCGACGTGCTCGTCAGCGGTGAACCAGTCGACGCACTGAGCCTCATCGTGCATCGGTCGAACGCGTATCGGTCCGGGAAGGCCCTGGTGGAAAAGCTGAAGGAGCTGATTCCCCGGCAGATGTTCGAAGTGCCGGTTCAGGCCGCCATCGGCTCGCATATCATCAGCCGCGAAACGATCCGGGCGATGCGCAAGAACGTGCTCGCCAAGTGCTACGGCGGGGATATCACGCGGAAGCGCAAGCTGCTCGAAAAGCAGAAGGAAGGGAAGCAGCGGATGAAGCGGATCGGTTCGGTCGAGATTCCCCAGGAAGCCTTCCTCGCCGTGCTGCGCATGAACGAGAGCGCGGGGTAGCGCATGACGTTCTTCGAGTCGCTGCGCCTCGCGATCGCCCTCGGCCTGACGCTGTTCCTCGTGCTGCTGCGCTTCGATTCGGATCGGATCACGCGGTCTGACTACTTCCGCTACCGGACGCCGTGGATGGGGCCGGTGTCGTACTACATCCTCGTCATCGGGTTCGCCATCGGGATCGCCGTGATCCTGCCGTCGGGCCGAGCGCAGCTCTTCCTCACCGGAGGGGACCCGGACATCATGGCGCTCGTGATGGTGGTGTTCACCATCGTGGCGCTGCTCAATGGCGTGGCGCTCGCCTTCCTCCGCTACGGCGGCATCCTCCCGCTCCCCATCGAGCTGCTCCCGAGCCGGGTGCTCGGCGCCGCGGCGAACGCGGTCAGCGAGGAGCTCCAGTTTCGATCGATCGTGCTGGGAATGCTGCTCTTCGCCGGCGTGCCGGCCGGTTGGGCGGTCGCTCTGCAGGCAGTGGTCTACGGCCTGGCCCATCGCCGGCTATGGCACGACCGCGACTGGTATTTCCTAGCCGGGTCCGTGCTCCTCGGCTGGGCCGCGGGCGTGGCGACCATCGAGACCGGTTCCGTGATCCCCGCGATCGTCGGCCACTTTGCGGTGACGATGGCCCTCTTCGCATTCGCTGGAGGCCGGCTCCGCCAGCGGCCGATCTGACGGGTCGATGGACGTTCCGGTCGCGCGTCCGTCGCATCACCTCTACGTCCACGTCCCGTTCTGCCGGCTCGTCTGCGCGTACTGCGACTTCGTGACGGTCGGCGGCCGCGCCGACGACATCCCTCGCTACGTCGCCGCTCTTCGCCGGGAGCTCGCGATTCGCCCCGCGCCGGGGGAGCTGCGGACGATCTATTTCGGCGGTGGCACGCCATCCCTCCTGACCGGCACGCAGGCCGCCGCGGTCATCTCGGACGCCCGCGATCGGTGGGAACGCTCGGCCCTCGATGAGATCACCGTCGAGGCCAACCCGAGCCGGCGGGAGGTCCCGGACTGGACCGGCTTTCTCGATGCCGGCGTCACGCGGATCAGCCTCGGCGTCCAATCGCTGCGTGACGAGGATCTCGTGGCGCTCGCCCGCGGTCACACGGCGGAGGAGGCCAGCCGAGCGTTCGCGTCGGTCCGCGGGGCGGGGTTCGACCACGTCAGCATCGACCTGATCTACGGCATTCCGGGCCAGTCACTCGCCGATTGGCGCGACGGGCTGGCGCGCGCCATCGACCTCGGGCCGGATCACCTGAGCTGCTATGCGCTCCAGCTGGCGCTGACGCCGGACGAGTGGGCGGCACCGCCGCGGGCGGGCGCCCTGCGCTGGCGCGGCCGCATGGTGCCGCGACAGGATGAGTCGCTGGCCGGCGAGCAATATGAGCTCGCCGAGGAGCTCCTGGGCGGGGCCGGCTTCGGACACTATGAGCTGAGCTCTTGGGCCCGGCCGGGTCATGAGAGCCGGCACAACAACGCCTATTGGGCGCGGTCGTCGTACACCGGCATCGGCGCTGGCGCGCACTCGTACGACGGCGCCGCCGAGCGCTCGTGGAACGTGCGAGACCTGGATCGCTATCTCGAGACGGCCGAGGCCGGGGAGCGACCGGTGGCCGACCGAGAGATCCTCGACGTGGCCACGCGCGAGTTCGAGGCATTCGCGCTCGGCCTGCGTCGCGTCGACGGCATCGATCGAGCCGAGCTGCGCTCGGAGTTCGGTGCCGAGGCCCTGCGGCGGTTCGAGCGTCCCATCGGCGAGATGGAGAACGCCGGCCTGATCGAGATCGACCGTACGCGGCTGCGATTGACTGCGGCGGGGCGGCTGCTGGCCAGCGAGGTTCTCGTGGCGCTCCTCCCGGAGCCGATCGCGCGGCGTTGACACCGGCTTCGGCGGAGCGGTACCATGCCGCAATCACCCCGTTAGCACTCTCGACCTTAGAGTGCTAACGAGCATCGGAGGCCGGCCATGACGCACGACCGTCACTCGCCACGCGAGCGCACCGCGCCGATCCGCCAGGCAGGACAGCTGTCGGATCGGCAGCGAACCGTGCTGCGCGCCGTCGTCGAGGATTACGTCCTCACGGCCGTGCCGGTCGGCTCGAAGGCGCTCGTCAGCCGGTATGCCCTCGGTGTGTCGCCGGCCACCGTTCGCAGCGCCATGGCGGAGCTCGAATCGCTGGGACTGCTTTCGCATCCCCACACGAGTGCCGGCCGCGTGCCGTCCGATCTCGGCTATCGGCTGTACGTCGAGTCCCTCATGCGTGAAGCGGAGCTCGACCAGGCCGATCGGCTCATGATCCGGCACCAGTTCAGCCAGGTGCAGCTCACGAGCAACGAGTGGCTGCGCCTGGCCGCCTCGATCCTGGCGGGGAGCACGCGTTCTGCGGCCGTGGTGACGCCGGCTCGATCCCGGCGGGCGCGCTTCGGGCACGTGCAGCTCGTGGCCCTCGACGACGGCACGCGCTTGGTGGTGCTCGTGCTCGGCGACGGAAACGTGGTCCAGCGTCGCCTGGATCGGATGGCGCTGCAGCGCGAGCTGCCCGACAGCCCGCTCGACCAGGTGGAGCTCGATGCGGCCGCGGCGACGCTCAACACCGAGCTGGCCGGCCTCGCCGCACCGCAGGTTCGCAAGCGGGCGGCGAAGCTGCCGCTGCTGGCCTCGACCATCGCGTTGACCGTCGTCTCGCTCCTCGAGGAGGCCGACTCGGTGGTGGTCGAGGACGTGTTCACCGACGGGATCGTTAACGTGCTCGAGCAGCCCGAGTTCGCGGAGGGATCGCGGCTGCGACCCGTGCTCGAGGTCCTGCAGCGCAGCGACTTCCTCGAACAGCTGGTGCCGGTGCTGACCCGCAGCGGCGGCGTGCACGTGATCATCGGCCGCGAGAATTCGAACGATGCGATGCACGAGGTGTCGCTGATCTTCGCGCCGTACGGCGCGCCCGATCGGGCACTCGGCTTGCTTGGGGTGCTCGGTCCGACGCGCATGCGCTATCCGCGGGCCATCCCGACCGTGCGCTACCTGTCCACCCTCATGAACGAGCTCATCAACAGTCACTACGGCGAGACCCAATGACCGATCAACCGACAAACGGCGGGCCGCGAGCCCGCGGCACGAAGACCCGTGGCGAGGAGCGCGCCGAGGCCGTCAAGGCCCCGACGCGGATCGAGCTCGCGGAGCGGATCGAGCAGCTCGAGCGCGAGCTCGACGAGGTGCGGCGCAGCGACGCCGAACATCAGAACAACTGGCATCGATCCGCCGCGGACTTCGCGAATTTCAAGCGCCGCACCGACGAGGAGCGCGCGACGCTGACCCAGTTCAGCAACGCGGTCCTCATCGGCAAGCTTCTCGGGGTGCTCGACGACTTCGATCGGGCACTCGAGAGCCTCCCGCCCGATGCACACGATGCGTGGATCGAGGGCGTCCAGCTCACCGAGCGCAAGCTTCGCAGCGTCCTCGAGTCGGAGGGCGTGACCGCGATCGATGCGGTCGGCGAGGCGTTCGACCCGAACCTGCACGAGGCGGTCGTCCACGAGGAGACCGCCGACCATCCCGATAACCAAGTGATCGGCGAGTTGCAGCGCGGATACCGCCTGCACGACCGGATCATCCGGCCGAGCCTCGTCCGAGTGGCGAATAACCCGAAGGAGCACTGAACGACCCATGGGCAAGATCATCGGCATCGACCTTGGCACGACGAACTCGGTCGTGGCCGTCATGGAGGGCGGGGAGCCCCAGGTCATCACCAACGCGGAAGGCGGCCGGACGACCCCGTCGGTCGTCGGCTTCCCGAAGAGCGGCGAGCGCCTCATCGGCCAGGTGGCCAAGCGCCAGGCGATCACGAACCCGGAGAACACGGTCTTCTCCATCAAGCGCTTCATGGGGCGTCGATTCGACGACCCCGAGGTGCAGCGCAGCAAGGGCCTCGTGCCGTACGAGGTCGTCAAGGATCCGAAGTCGGACGGCGTCGTCGTCAAGCTCGGCAACGAGAAGAACTTCAGCCCGCCGGAGATCAGCGCCATGATCCTCCAGAAGCTGAAGGCCGATGCGGAGGCGTACCTCGGAGAGAAGGTGACCGAGGCCGTGATCACCGTCCCGGCCTACTTCGACGACACGCAGCGCCAGGCGACGAAGGACGCGGGCCGCATTGCCGGACTCGACGTCAAGCGCATCGTGAACGAGCCGACCGCCTCCGCCCTGGCGTATGGGCTGGACAAGCAGAAGGACGAGAAGATCGCCGTCTACGACCTGGGCGGCGGCACGTTCGACATCTCGATCCTCGAGCTGAGCGAGGGCGTGTTCGAGGTGCGTTCCACCAACGGTGACACGCACCTCGGCGGCGACGACTTCGACCAGCGGATCATCGACTGGCTGGGCGAGGAGTTCAAGAAGTCGGAGGGGATCGATCTCACGAAGGATCGGATCGCCCTCCAGCGCCTGAAGGAGGCCGCCGAGAAGGCGAAGATCGAGCTGTCGAGCACGACCTCGACCGAGATCAACCTGCCGTTCATCAGCGCCGATGCGTCCGGGCCGAAGCACCTCGTGCTCAACCTCACGCGCGCCAAGCTCGATGACCTGGTCGCCGACCTCGTCACGAAGACGGCCGAGCCGGTCAAGAAGGCACTCGCCGATGCGGGCATGAAGCCCGCCGACATCGACGAGGTCATCCTCGTCGGTGGCATGACGCGTATGCCGGCCGTCGTCGAGGCCGTCAAGAAGATGTTCGGCGGCAAGGAGCCGCACAAGGGCGTCAACCCGGACGAGGTCGTGGCGGTCGGCGCGGCGATCCAGGCGGGAGTGCTGGCCGGCGAGGTCAAGGACGTGCTCCTCCTCGACGTGACCCCGCTCAGCCTGGGCATCGAGACGATGGGCGGCGTGGCGACGAAGATGATCAACCGCAACACGACGATCCCGAAATCGCACACCCAGATCTTCTCGACGGCGTCGGACAACCAGCCGTCGGTCGACATCGTCGTGCTCCAGGGCGAGCGCGAGATGGCCTCGGATAACAAGAAGCTGGCAACGTTCCGCCTCGACGGCATTCCGCCGGCGCCTCGCGGAGTGCCCCAGATCGAGGTCACGTTCGACATCGACGCCAACGGCATCCTCAACGTGGCCGCCAAGGACAAGGCCACGAACAAGGAGCAGAAGGTGACGATCACCGCCTCGTCGATGCTCGCCAAGGAGGACGTGGACAAGATGGTCCGCGACGCCGCCGAGCACGCCGAGGAGGATCGCGCCCGACGCGCGGCGACCGAGTCCCGCAACGAGGCCGATGCCCTCGTCTACCAGGGCGAGCGCCTGCTCAAGGACCTGGACGACAAGCTGTCGGACGAGGAGAAGGCCGAGGTCCATGCCCGGATCGAGTCGGTGAAGGAGGCGCTGGGCGGTGACGACGCCGGTGCGGTGGACTCCACCAAGGGCCAGCTGGCCGAGGTGCTGCAGCGCATCGGCACGAAGGCCTACGAGGCCACCGGCGCCGGGGACGGTAACGGTACCGACGCCGGCGCCGATGGTGGCGACTCCGGGGGGGCTGACGGAGCTGCCGACGCCGATGGTGCCTCGGCGGAGGACGAGGGCGAGACGATCGAGGGCGAGTACAAGGAGGTCTGACCCTCTCCCTCTCCTTCTCCGCTCGAGATATCGCGTGAGGTTCGCGTCAGCGCCCGGTGGCGTGCGGTCCGCGCGAGATGTCGAGCGCATGACGCGCCGCGCGGCTGTCAGGCGAAGAACACTCGATCTGGCGAGCTAAGCACTTCGGCCCTGGGGCCGCGCTTGGACGGCGCCGGGCGCATGCTCAGCCCGCGCCAAGTTCGCTGGTGCACATCGGGCAGCGGCGCGCCGCAATGGGGATCTCGGACGTGCACTCCGTGCAGGTCTTGGTGGTCGGCGTCGGTTCGGCGCCGGCCTGGCGGCGTGCTTCGAGCGCGTTGATCGGGCGCACCACGAAGAAGTAGATGGCCGCCGCGACCATGAGGAAGCTGAAGAGGGCGTTGAGGAAGAGCCCGTAGCGGACCTCGGCCCGTCCAATACTGACGGTGAGCTCGTCGAAGTTCGGCGTTCCGAAGATGCCGATGAGCGGGGTGAGGATGTCGGCCGCGAACGACGTGACGACCGCGCCGAAGGCCGCACCGATGACGACCGCAACGGCCAGCTCGACCACGTTGCCGCGCAGGATGAACTCCCTGAATCCCTGGACCATCGAAATCGAACCCTCACTCTGCCGGGTGACCTGAACTCGCCTATCCTCGCACCGATGCGGCTCGCGACGTGGAACGTCAACTCACTCAAGGCGCGGCTGGACCGGGTCCTGGCCTGGACCGAGCGCCATCGCCCCGACATCCTGTGCATGCAGGAGACGAAGCTGTCCGACGCCCAGGTGCCGATGATGGACTTCCGCGCCCTCGGGTATGACGTTGTCCACCATGGTCCGGGGCGCTGGAACGGGGTCGCGATCGCGTCACGCGTTGGCGTCGAGGACGTCACGGCAGGGCTCCCCACGCCGGACGGCTGGACTGATGACGGCGGCCGGTTCCTGGTCGCAACCTGCGGCGGCGTGCGCGTGGCGAACATCTACGTTCCGAACGGGCGGGTCGTCGACTCCGAGTTCTACCTCCAGAAGCTCGAGTGGCTGGCGCGGCTTTCGGCCTGGCTGAAGGACTATGACCCCTCGACCGAGCTCGCGATCTGCGGCGACTACAACGTCGCCCCCGAGGACGAGGACGTGTGGGACGCGAGCGCCGTCCATGGTGCAACCCACGTCTCGTCGCGCGAACGTGCGGCCGTAGCGAAGCTTCGGGATTGGGGGATGGTGGACATCGTCCGTCGCTTCCACCCGGAACCCGGCTTCTTCAGCTGGTGGGACTACCGCGCGGGCCATTTCCACAAGAACTTCGGGATGCGGATTGATCACGTCTACGTCTCGGAGCCTTTGGCCGCCAGGGCAGTGGCCGCGGAACGCGACCGCGACGCGCGCAAGCCGTCGACCTACCCGGGCATTCCCTCCGACCACGCTCCGATCATCGTGGACTTCGCCGACTCCCCTTGAGCTTGCAGGCGGCGGCGTCGCAGTTGCTGTGGCTGAGTAGCCTCGGGACATGGCGAACATGGCCGGTGTCGTCTTCGTGGTGATCGCGGCCGCCGCAATGAGCCTCGCAATCCTCGGCTGGGCAGCCTGGCGACTGCGCCGCTCCTTCCCCGTGGGAGTACCCGCGAATGCCTGGCAGCGCGCGCTCTCGATGCTCCTCTGTCCGTCGTCAACCTCATCAATGCGTCGACCTCATGCCGCACCGACCACGCGGCCAATGCGGGTGCGCGGCCGCGTGACCGTGCTCGCGCCGTTACCGCGGGACGCGAGGAGGCGGAGCCAGCGCGCAACGGCCACGGTGGTTGGCGTTGCGACCGAGAGCCGAGCCCCCGCGGTCGCCGGGCCACTCTGAGTGGCATCCGAACCGCTGAGCGGGGGAATTCGCGTCCGGGCCGGCCCCCGGCGGTCGCAATGCCATGCCGGTTGGCACGCCAGACCCGAGCCAGGCCCGCTCAGTCCGCCGCGCTCCGCAGGGCCGAGGCCAGGTCACGACCGCTCCGCGTCCTCGGCCAGAGCACCCTTCCGGCGCCCACGAATTCCCGATACGCCCCGATGCCTGCCCCGAGTGCCGCCATGAAGCCAGGCTCCTCGATCGGCTCGAAGTCGTTCTCGAACCAGATGCCGATGATTCGCAGCGCCCCGGCCTTGCGGTCCAGCCGGGGCTCGATGCGGCCGACCATGCGGTTGCCGAAGAGGATCGGAAGCACGTAATAGCCCCAGCGTCGCTTCTTCTCCGGGACGTACACCTCCCACAGGTAGTCGAAGTTCCACAGCTCGCGGAGCAACCGCCGGTCCCACAGGATCGGGTCGAGCGGCCCCAGGAACGCGACGGCCGGATTCGGCAGGCTCGCGCGATCGGCCGCCGAGTGCAGCAGGGGCAGCTCGTCGGCGATCACGTAGCGGGTTCCCTTCAGGCCCTCGACCTCGATGGGTGCGAGGATGCCGCGCTCGACGAGGATCGCGGTCCAAGCAATCCGCTCGGTATGCGATCCGGCGCTGTACATCACCTCCGACTGGGTCCCGGCAGGCTTCGTCATGCCCGTGGCGCGGTATCGGCTGAGGAGCCGATGGATCATGCCGTCCTCGTCGGATTCGGCTGCGCCGAGAATGGCACCGGGAACGATTCGCTCGATCAGGTCGTAGTAGCGCCGATTGCCGTCGCGCCGCGCGATCCCGATGCGTCCGGCAACGAACAGGGCCTCCATCACCGCCCGGCTGGCCCGGGTTGGCGCCCACCACCAGTCCACGGCGTGGGCGTGGTCTGCGAATGCCGCGGTTGAGAGCGGGCCATCGGCTGCCAGGCGCTCGAGGACGGCGCTGGCGACGCTCGCCTGCTCCGCCAGGATTCCAGCCTCGACCGAGGGTCGATTGCGATCCCACGTGACCCGGTAATGGGGGAGCTCGCCGATCGGGACGAGGTTCAGACTCTTGTTGTAGAGCTCGATGAGCCGTCGGTGGGGCCCGTACAGCCACCGCTCGCACCAGTCACGCCGATAGCCTCCGATGCGCGCGTGGAGCACGAGGTCGTGGTTCCGCGCTCCGGGCACCTCCAGCGGGTCGAACTGGAGGGATCCGAGGCGCTCAACGACGGCGAGCACCGAATCCGGGCTGGCCGGCAGCGCGCGCGGCGGCGCGAGCAGGTGACGTTGGACGAGGAATCGGCGCGCGTGGTCCGCGCTGATGGTGTGAGCGTTGACGGACATCGGCTCCCGATGCTAGCCGACCGCCTGCGCCGAGTACGACGAAGGCGGCAGTCCGGGCTGGCACTCGCGCTCGGTGAGTGCCAGTTGGTATGATCCTGCTCGCCATGGCCGTGAAACGTGACTACTACGATGTCCTCGGTGTCGGTCGTGATGCCGACGATGCAGAGATCAAGCGCGCATTCCGTCGCCTCGCCCAGCAGCACCACCCCGACGTCGACAAGGGCGACGGCGCCGAGGGTCGCTTCAAGGAGCTCAACGAGGCGTACCGCATCCTGTCGGATCGGCAGCGCCGATCGGCATACGACATGTTCGGTCATGCCGGAGTCGAGGGGGCGGCGGCGGGCGGCTCCGAGGGCTTCGGTGGCGGATTCGGACCGTTCGGTGACATCTTCGACGCCTTCTTCGGGGGTGCGCCCGCCGGCGCTCGTCGCCGGACCCGGGTCGTGGCCGGGGCGGACCTGCGCTACGACCTGACGATCGATTTTTCCGAAGCGGTGTTCGGCGTGGCGAAGGAGATCGCGTTCCCGACGCTCGTGACCTGCGCGCGCTGCGAGGGCGCTGGCGGCGAACCCGGAACCGAACCGGAGACCTGTCCCGAGTGCGGCGGAAGCGGGGAGAAGCGGCGCGTGGCGCAGACGATCCTGGGCCAGATGGTGAACATCGTGGCCTGCCCACGATGCCGCGGAGAAGGCAGCGTGATCACCACCCTGTGCGGCATCTGTAACGGCGACGGTCGAACGCGCGAGGAGCGGACGGTCACGGTGAGCATCCCCGCGGGCATCGACCACGGCCAGCGAATCGCGCTCGAGGGCGAGGGCGAGGCGGGTCCGCGCGGTGGCCCGAACGGCGACCTGTACGTTGCCGTCAGCGTGCGAGAACATCCCGAGCTCGCGCGTCGCGGGACGGAGCTGTACCACGAGCTGCCGGTCACATTCGCCCAGGCGGCGCTCGGTGCCACGCTGACGGTCCCGACCGTCGAAGGCACGGAAGAGGTCGAGATTCCCCCCGGGTCGCAGTCCGGCCACGAGGTGCGCCTGCGCGGCAAGGGCGTGCCCCGGCTCCGCGGGGCCGGGCGCGGTGACCAGCACGTGATCGTCCGGCTCGTGGTGCCGACCAAGCTGGGCAAGCGCGAGCGCGAGCTGCTCACGGAGCTGGCCGAGGTGAGCGGCCCGGCTGTCATCCCGAAGGGCGGCGGATCGCTCCTCGACCGCCTGCGGGACGTCTTCGGCTGACGCCGCCGATGCGCTGGCTGGAGCTGAGCATCGACGCCGATGTCGAGGCCGTCGAGGCGGTGTCGGAGATCCTCGGCCGCGTCGCCGAGGGGACGGCGGTGCATCCGACTCGCCTGCTGCGCGACCCCGACGACGAGTTGTCCGCGCGCGCGGATCCCACCGCGCCGTTCGCGGTCATCGCCCACCTGCCCGACGACTCATCGGCAGCCGGCGCCATCGATGCCACCGAGCGCGCGCTGTGGCATCTCCAGGCATTCGGCATCCGGCCCCTCGGCTCGCTGCGCGTCCGTCCCGTGGACGACGTCACGTGGACCGAGACCTGGAAGGAGCACTACGTCACGCAGCGCATCGGGCGGGTCGCGATCACTCCATCGTGGGCCCCGGACGAGCCGTCCGATCCGAGCGTGGCCGTGATCGTCCTCGACCCGGGTATGGCGTTCGGCAGCGGTCTGCACCCCACCACGCGCGGCTGCCTCGACATGATCCAGGAGATCGACCCGATGCCGTCGAGCGTGCTCGATGTCGGCTGCGGATCGGGCGTGCTGTCGCTCGCCGCGATCAAACTCGGGGCCGGGCGGGCGGTCGCCATCGACACCGACCCGCTGGCGGTCGAGGCCACGAGGGCCAGCGCGGTCCGTAACGGCATCGGCGGCCTGGTGGAGGTGCGATCGGGGACGCTTGACGACGGCGACGACCAATACCCGCTCATCCTGGCCAATCTCGTCGCGGCCGTGCTGGTGGAGCTTGCGCCGCGGCTCGGCCGGCATCTCGCGCCGGGCGGCATCCTCGTCGCGAGCGGAATCATCGAGCCTCGAGCCTTCGAGGTCATCGGCGCGATGGAGGCGGTCGACTTGTCGTGCGTCACGCGCCGCGACGACGGCGATTGGGTGACCCTCCGACTGGCGCACGCGGAGTGACGACGCATCGCTTCTTCGTCGATTCGTCGGCGATGGAAGGCGACCGGTTTCCGGTGCCCGAATCGATCGCACGCCAGGTGCAGACCGTGCTTCGCCTTCGTGACGGCGACCGCCTCGTCCTGCTCCAGGGCGACGGAACCGAGGCCGAATGCCTGCTGACGAAGGGGAGGTGCGAGGTGATGGACCGGCGCACCCCGGCCACCGAGCCGAAGCATCGGCTCACCGCGGTGCAGGCCCTGCTCAAGGGCGACGGCCTCGATGAGGTGATCCGGCACGCGACTGAGGTCGGCGTCGCCGGATTCCAGCTCGTGGTGACGGAACGGTGCGTTGCGCGGGAGATCTCGGCGCGTCGGCTCGAACGCCTGCGCGCGATCGCCCGGGAGTCGGCCGAGCAGAGCGAGCGTGCGATCGTCCCGTGGGTTGCGCCGCCGGTTCCGCTTGAATCGGTCCTCGAGGCGGGAGCGGTGCTGCTCGCCGAGCGGACGGCGTCGATCCGCCTGGCGCAGGTGCCGCCTCCGTCGGCGATCATCGTCGGGCCGGAAGGTGGCTGGACGCCGCGGGAGCTCCAGGCCGCCCGGGACACCGACGTGACGCTCGCGAGCCTCGGGGCCCGGATCCTGCGTTCGCGGACGGTCGCCAGCGTCGCCGCCGGGGTGATCTTGTCGCGGACCGGGGACTTCGCGTAGGCTCGGCTCCGATGACCGAACGAGATCCGAACTGCCTCTTCTGCCGCATCGTCGTGGGTGAGATCCCATCGGATCGCCTGCTCGAGGACGATCGGGTCGTGGTCTTCCGCGACGTGAATCCGCAGGCACCGACGCACGTGCTTGCCATTCCACGGGCCCACATCCCCTCGCTGGCCGAGGTGACCGACGATGACGCCGAGACCCTGGGCGCGCTGTTCGGCGCGCTGCGTCGCGTCGCCGAGGATGGGGGACTCCGCGACTATCGGGTGGTGTCGAATGTCGGTGCCGGCGCGGGCCAGAGCGTCTTCCACCTGCACCTCCACCTCCTGGCTGGACGGCCGATGACCTGGCCGCCGGGGTGACCGGCGATCCCGTGAGCCAGGCTGAGATTGACCCTCATCGGCCTCGCTGCTACGCTGCGGACCGCTTGCGTGCCCGGCGGGGTCATCCCGCCATGCAACCGGCACGAGTTTTCGAAGCGGGAAGGAGGCGAGACGTTTGGCAGAAGTCCGCGTGGGCGAGAACGAGACGTTCGAGAGCGCGTTGCGTCGATTCAACAAGAAGATCCAGCAGTCGGGAATCCTGGCTGAGGCGCGACGCCGCGAGCACTACGAGAAGCCCAGCGTGAAGCGAAAGCGCAAGGAAGCCAAGAAGCGAAAGGCTACCTCGCGCGCCTGATCGCCAGACGCCAGCCTCATACTCTCAATATCCGGCGCAAGGAGGGCCACCGAGACCGATGACGCCGGAGACAGCTGCCGCCGCGACCCTGTTGGCCCGCATCCAGTCCGCGATGCGCGACGCGATGCGCGCCCGCGACGGGCAGCGCACCCAGACGTTGCGCATGGCGATGGCGGCTGCCCAGAACCTGAGCATCGCCCATGGCCGCGAGCTGACCGATGACGAGGTCATGGGGGTCCTCACCAAGCAGGTGAAGCAGCGTCGCGAGAGCATCGCGATGTACCGCGAAGCCGGCCGGGAGGATCGAGCCGCGCTCGAGGAGGCCGAGGCCGCCATCCTCGCCGAGTTCCTCCCACAGCAGCTGACCGAGCCTGAGGTGGAGGCACTCGTCCGAGCGGCGATCGCCGAGACCGGAGCCGCGTCTCCCTCGGACCTCGGCAAGGTGATGGGCCGGGTCTCGGCGCAGACCCGTGGCCGCGCCGACGGCCGGATGGTGAGCGACCTCGTTCGCCGCCTGCTGGCCAGCTAGCGCGATGTTCATCCCGCGCACGTTGAGCGATTCGGCGGGCAGCTCGAGCGCCTGGCGCGCCGTCGCGGTCGCCGCGATCGTTGCCGCCTCCCTCTTCCTCATCCTGTCGGCCAACATCACCCTGGGCCAGGAGGATCTCGCCGCCGGCGAGGTGGCAGAGCGCGACATCCGAGCTCCGCGGGACGCAACCTTCGTCTCGGCATCGGAGACCGAGGCCGAGCGGGAGGCGGCGGCCGCCGCTGTCCAGGACGTGACCCAGACCCTCGAGCCCCCGGCCGACAACCAGGCCGATCAGTTGGGGGAGTTCGACGCGCTGTCGCGACGCGTCGTCCGCATCCTCGAGCTTCGCGACGACGGAACGATCACCGCGGTCGATGTCAACGACCGGCTGGCCGAGGACGTGCCGGAGATCGCGGTCCGCCACCGCGAGCTCGTGGCCGCCATGTCCCTGCCTCGCTGGGAAGTCGTGGGCGGGGCGGCGCGCGCGGCGCTCGAGTCGACGCTCGCCGTGTCGGTGCGCGAGGACGAAGTCATCCGCATCCGAAGCTCGGTGCGCGACCTCATCACGAATGACCTTGCCGAGGACGAGCGCAGCCTTGCCGGCAACCTCGCCGCGTCGCTGGTCGAGCCGAACGTGATCATCAGTGACCAGCTCACCGCCGATGCCCGGAACCAGGCGCGCGCGTCCGTCGCGCCCGTGGAGGTCGAGGTGGTGGTGGGGGAGATGATCGTGGCCGAGGGCCAGCGCCTGACCGTGGGTGACGTCGAGCGCCTCGAGGAGCTCGGACTGACCCGGCCGCGCGTCGAGGCGGGGACCGTGGTCGGCAACGCCCTGATCGCGACGCTGATTGCCGCACTGCTCGCCGGCTTCCTGCTGCGCTTCGAGCCCGAGATCTGGCATCGCAACCGGTCGGTCCTGCTCTTCTTTCTGGCGCTTGTCGTCTCGGCGGTGGCGATCCGCATCGCGGCCGATCGAACCCTGTGGGCGTTCGCGGTGCCAACGTCGGCGAGCGTCCTGCTCGTGGCCATCCTGCTGCGCAACTCGGTCGGGGCCGCCATGGCCGTCGCGCTCGGGGTGCTGGCCGGGGTGATGAATCGCGAGGCGCTCGAGCCGGCGGTCTACGTGATGGCGGGAGGCATCGTCGCGCTGCTCACGATCACCCGGGCGGAGCGGCTGAACGCCTTCGTGCGCGTGTTCGTCGCGCTGGCCGCCACGAATATCGCGGTGGTGATCGCATTCAGCCTGCTCGAGCAACGGGACATCGCGGCCGTCGTCCAGCTCGGCGCCATCGGCCTCGTCAACGCCTTCCTGTCGGTGATCCTCGCGGTCGGCAGCTTCGCGATGCTCGGCAACATCTTCGGCATCATGACCGTGTTCCAGCTCCTGGAGCTCGCCAATCCCTCGAATCGGCTCCTCCGCCGGTTGCTGCTCGAGACGCCGGGCACGTACCACCACAGCGTGATGGTCGGGAACCTGGCGGAGCGTGCTGCCGAGACGATCGGCGCCGATCCGCTGCTTGCCCGGGTTGCTGCCTACTACCACGACATCGGCAAGATGAAGAATCCGCTGGCGTTCATCGAGAACCAGGCGGGGGCGCACAACATCCACGACGATCTCAATGCCGAGACGAGCGCCCGGATCATCGCCGGGCACATCCGGGACGGGATCGACCTGGGCTACGAGCACGGGCTTCCGGTCCAGGTCATCGGCTACATCCCCCAGCATCACGGGACGAGCGTCATGACCTTCTTTCACCAGAAGGCCCTGCGCGACGTTGGTGGTCGGGAGGAGCTCGTCAACGAGGGCACGTACCGCTATCCCGGTCCGAAGCCGCAGACGCGCGAGGCCGCGATCATCATGCTGGCGGACGGCGTCGAGGCCTCGGTCCGCTCACTCGACACGAAGGACGAGCCGAGCATCCGCGGCATGGTGGATCGGATCGTGGACGCCAGGGTCGAGGACGGTCAGCTCGACGATGCCGAGCTGACGCTGAAGAACATCCGCCAGATCAAGGATGCATTCGTCGGCCAGCTCCTCGGCATGTACCACTCCCGGATCAAGTACCCGGACAACGTTCTGCCACTCGGCCAGGCACGCGAAGAGGCCTGACCCGTGAACTCACACTTGAGCCCCGGGGCCCGGTAGGGCTACGATGGCCGGACCATGGGCTGCTCGGTCACGATTCACGACCGCATCGGACCCGATCGCGTCGCCAACGCGGTCGAGCCGCTGAGCGCGGACATCGCCCTGGCCCTTCTCGAGTCAGCCGTGTGCGAGACGGTGCGTCTCGGGTTCGGTGCGGATGAGGCCGAGGTCGAGCTCACGCTCTCCGGTGACGCCGAGATGGCGCGCCTGAACTTCGATCACATGGGCGATCGCGGCCCGACCGACGTCCTCTCGTTCCCCTTGCACGAGTGGTCGCTCAACGGGCGCGAGTCGCATCTCACGGATGACGACGGGATCTCGCCGCCCGGGCCGTTGCTCCTCGGCGACGTGGTCGTCGACGTCGACCAGGCGCTCCGCCAGGCAGCCGAGGGAGACTGGGGCGTGGTCGAGGAGCTGGTGCTGCTCGTCATCCACGGGACCCTCCATCTCCTCGGCCACGACCACGCCGAGATCGAGGAGGAGGAGCGCATGCGCCGGCTCGAGCGCGACGTGCTCAGCCTCCTCCACCGTCGACATCGCGAGATCGCCTGGCAGCCCGGATCCCTCTTCGACCGTGCGGGACACGCGGTCTCGTCCAGCAGCTGAGCGAAAGTCTCAGGCGCCTGCCGGCGCCGGCTCGGCGTCAGGTGCTGCGATGGGTGTCGCGCTGGTCGCGGCCCCGCCTGGGGCGACGATCCAGGCGATGAGCAGGACCGCGAAGGCGGCGAGTGCGGCGATGACCATGACGGGTGACTCCTTCTGCTGTTGGGGCTGATTACGGCTGGTACGCGACTTCGCCATGCTGGGCGAGATCGAGCCCGGATTCTTCTGCGTCGCCGGTGACGCGGATCGGGGTGACGAGGTTGACGAGGAAGAGGATCGCGGAGGTCACGGCGGCGGAATACGCCGCCACGACGGCCACGCCGATGAGCTGGGTGACGACCTGTCCGCCGTTGCCGGCCAGTGCGCCATCCACGCCGCCGACCGCGGCCGTCGCGAAGATCCCCGTGGCGATGGCGCCGAAGGCACCACCGACACCGTGGACGGCGAACACGTCGAGGGCGTCATCGATCCGGGAGCGAAGTCGAAGCTGCGCGGCGCCGTAGCACACGACGCCGACGCCCAGCCCGATGAGGATGGACGCCGCCGGCGTGACGAATCCGGCCGCCGGGGTGATGGCGACGAGTCCGGCGACGGCCCCGATCGCGGCACCCAGTACGGAGGGCGTGCCCTTGTGGAGCCAGCTGATCGTGACCCACGTGATGGCGGCCATCGCGGCGGCCGTGTTCGTGGTGACGAATGCGGTGGCGGCGAGCCCGTTGGCGCCGACGGCGCTGCCGGCGTTGAAGCCGAACCATCCGAACCACAGGAGCCCGGCGCCCAGGACCGTCATCGGCACGTCGTGCGGCTCGGTCGCCGGCTCGATCAGGCCGGTGCGACGTCCGACGTAGAGGGCCGCAACGAGTGCTGCCACGCCGCTCGAGAGGTGGACGACCGTTCCGCCGGCGAAGTCGAGCACCCCGAGGCCGAACAGCCACCCGTCCGGGGACCAGACCCAGTGCGCGATCGGCGCATAGACGAAGGTGGACCACGCGACGGCGAACAGGACGAATGCCTTGAATCGCTTGCGCTCGGCGAAGGCCCCACTGATGAGGGCCGGCGTGATGATGGCGAACATCATCTGGAAGGCCATGAAGGCGAGGTGGGGGACCGTGGTGGCGTAGACGTCGGATGGCTCGCCGGTCACGCCCTCGAGCGCGAGCCAGTCGAGGCCGCCGATCAGTCCGAGGCCGGTATCGGGCCCGAACGCCAGCGTGTAGCCCCACAGGACCCACGTCACGCTGACCAGCCCGAGGATGAAGAAGCTGTGCATGATCGTACTGAGCACGTTCTTACGTCGGACGAGGCCGCCGTAGAAGAGGGCGAGTCCCGGGGTCATGAGCATGACGAGCGCCGCGCTCATCAGCACCCAGGCGGTGTCTCCGGTGTCGACCGTGGGCATCGGGGCTCCTGCGTGGAGTGGATGGATGTTGTGCAGGAAGCCTAGGCACCGAGGAACAGGCAAACCAGCGATGCCCGGTTGCTGAACGGTTGCAACGTTGTGCACAATGCACAACCGCGGTCTACGCCGGACGGTCCGCTGCGAGCTGGCGCGGTGGTCGCGTTCCGTCCAGGATCACTCGGGCCGCGATCGCGGCCGAGGCGGGGCCGGTGCTGATGCCCCACGGGCCGTGGCCGGCACAGACGACGAGGCCGGAGGTCCCCGGATAGTCGCCGATGAACGGTCGTCCGTCGATCGACTGAGGGCGTGCGCAGATCCGTCGCTCGACGACGTCGGCGTTGGCGATGGCGGGCAGGTAGGCCACGCCGCGTCGAAGGAGGAGGGCGGCGATGCGCGACGGATCGGGCTCTTCGGGCAGGAACGTCGAGCCCAGCGTGCTGACCCCGTCCGCGCTGGCCAGGCTGAACAATGACGGAGGGTCGTCCGCGCCCGCCGTCACGGCGTGAGCGGTGGCGGTGTGGGATCGGTTGATCGTGCCCACCTCATCCTCCTCGACGATGTGCCTCGGGGCCTCGCCATCGAGGCGGACCTGGACGGTCACTCCCCACGTCGCGCGAATCGGGACCCAGGTGCCGCTCGGATCGACGAGCGACGCCGTCCACGGACCGGCCGCCACGAGGACCGCATCGGCGCCGATGCTCGTCCCGTCTGCCAGCTCGACGCCGACCGCCGCGCCGTGCTCGATCACCGGTCGAGCGGAGCTCCCGATGCGAATCCGCGCCCCGCGCTCCTCGGCCAGGCGGGCCCATGCGCGGGTCGCTGAGGCGGGCGGGATGGGATAGCCGGTCGCGAGCCGCACGGCGGCAAATCCTGGGCTGAGGCTGGGCTCCAGGCGCGTCACGTCGTCGGGCGCGAGGAATCGCGGGGCGAGCTCGGGCACGGCCTCCCGGTAGCGGGCCGCCTGCGTTTCGGCCGCGTCCTCGTCGCGGTTGAGGAGGAGGAGGCCCGCGGGCTCGGCACCGATCGCGAAGTCCTCGGATCCATCGGCCAGCGCCCGGTATCGGCTCAGGCTCTCCTGGTACAGCGGCGCGAGGGCCGGGTCGAACGGATGCTGGATGGCACCGAGATTGCGGCCCGATGCTCCCGCAGCGATGTCGGCGCCCTCGACCAGCGTGACCCGCGCTCCCCGCGTTGCCAGGATCGCCGCCGCCGCGCATCCGATGATCCCGCCGCCGATGACCACGATCTCGCTCCGCATGGCGAGAGCATACCGGCCCGGGCCCGTCTACCATCGGCGGCCATGAGGGTGATCTGCGGGCTCGGCAATCCCGGGGAGCGGTACCGGCTCACGCGCCACAACGTCGGGTTTCGCACCGTGGACCTGCTGGCCGACCGCTGGGGCGAGACGGGAGCCGGCCGTCTCAGGGACGGAGCGGCCGTTCTCGAGGTGCGGCGACCCGAGCCGGTTGGGCGTGTGCTGCTCGTGAAGCCGCTGCGCTACATGAACCGCTCGGGCGGTCCGCTGCGGGCGTCCGTGCGTCAGACGGACGTCGAGATCGAGTCGGATCTCCTCGTGGTGACCGACGACATCGACCTGCCCCTCGGTCGGATCCGTCTGCGCCGGTCCGGTTCCGCGGGCGGTCACAACGGCCTGCGGGACATCATCAGCTCGTTCGGCACGAACGAGTTCGCACGGCTTCGGGTGGGCGTGGGTCGGGCGGGCGATGCCGTTGACCACGTACTCGCGTCATTCGCTCCCGATGAGCGCGGGCTGGCGGACGAGATGGTCGCCGTGGCCGGAGATGCCGCCGAGGCCTGGCTGGACGGCGGCATCGACGCCGCGATGAACGCCTTCAACGGGGTGGAGCTCGAGTAGATCGACGTCCGGGTACCATGGCTCCCGTCCATGTCTCCATCGCGCGGCGGTGACGGCCGCGTTGCTGCGCTCGTTGACGCCCTGCGGCCCCATTTGCCGCAACCGGGCGTCCTCCGTGTGCCATCCATCGCACGGGCCGCGCACCTCGCCGCACGCCGCGCGGACCTGAACGCGGCACGGGCGCTGGTCGTCGTCACGAGGACCGACGAGGAGGCCCACCGCATCGGCGATGACCTGGTGGGATGGATCGGTGACGACCGCCTGCTCCTGCTGCCGGAGCGTGCCGCGCTGCCGCTGGAGCGCGCCCTCCCCGAACACGACGAATCGTCGGAACGGCTGACCGTCCTCGCGTCGATGAGCCCGAGCGACGGGCTGGTGGTCGTCTCCTCCCTGCTCGCGCTCGCCCAGCGAACGCTCGGCGTCGATCAGCTGCGCCAGGCCAGGATTCCGGTCGCCCTCGGCGCCCGGCTCGCCCAGCGGGAGCTCCTGGCGGCCCTCATCGCCGGCGGCTATGAGCCGGCGGTCGAGGTGACCGGTGTCGCGGAATTCGCCCATCGCGGCGGGCTGGTGGACGTCTGGCCATCGGGCGCCACGGAACCGGTCCGCATCGAGCTCTTCGGAGACGAGGTGGACTCCATCCGGAGTTTCGACCCGATGTCGCAGGCGTCGCGCCGCCGCCTCGACGGCATCGACCTGCTGCCGGCATCGGAATTCCTGCCCGCCGGCGGGTGGGAGAAGGTCGTCGATCGCGACCCGGAACTCGGGTCGGACATGCTGCGCGAGGACGCGGTCCGCCTCGAGCAGGGAGACCTCGGGGAAGCGGCAGAGACCTGGGCTGCGCTTCTGACCGCGGGACCCGCTGCAGATCACGTAGCAGCCGATGCGCACGTCGTGCTCACCGACCATGGAGAGCTGGCCGCGCTAGCGCGCGACCTGGACGCCCAGGCAGCGGACCGCCTGTCCGGTCTCCTCGCCAGCGGAGAGCTGCCGGCTTCGTGGCCGGCGCCGTATCGAGCGGCGGAGACCCTGGAGTCGCTCCATGCGGTCGCCGCGGAGTCCCTCGAGGAGGACGCGCCCGCTGACGCCGGCTTCACCTCAGCCGCGGCCCTCCCCGGACGTGCCGAACGTGCCGGCAGCTGGATCGCCGAGCTGGCCGCCGAGGGACGGCGGGTCGTCGTGACGACGGACCAGGCGAGCCGCGTGGGCGAGCTGCTCGAGGAGGCGGGTCGACCGACGGCCCCACAGGCCGAGCTGCGTTCGGTTCCGCCGCCGGGAACGGTCGCCCTCGTGCACGGCTCGCTGTCCGGAGGGCTCGACCACCCGGCGAGCGGACTCCTGCTGATCACGGATCGGGAGCTCTTCGGCGCCACCCGCATCCGCCGCCTGGCGTCGTCGAAGCGGGTGGTCACTCGCGACCTCATCGGCAAGCTGGAGCCGGGCGACCACGTAGTCCACGTCGACCACGGGATCGCGCGCTACGTCGGGATGACCCAGCGGACGTTCGGTGACGACCTCAAGGAGTACCTGCAGCTCGACTTCGCCGGCAGCGACAAGATCTTCCTGCCGGCCGATCAGATCGGGCGGATCACCCGCTACTCGGGTGGGCCGGCCCCCGCGCTCAGCAAGCTCGGCGGTACCGAGTGGGAGCGGACGAAGACGCGCGTCCGGCGCGCGGTGGGTGACCTGGCGCGCGAGCTCATCGAGATCTACGCGGCGCGCGAGTCGGTGCCGGGCTTCGCGTTCAGCGCCGACACGACGTGGCAGCGCGAGCTCGAGGAGAGCTTCCCCTACACCGAGACCCCCGATCAGGCGCGCAGCATCGAGGAGGTCAAAGCCGACATGCTTCGGCGCCGGCCGATGGATCGGCTCGTGGTCGGCGATGTCGGGTACGGCAAGACCGAGGTCGCCCTGCGCGCCGCGTTCAAGGCGATCCAGGATGGCAAGCAGGTCGCGCTGCTGGTCCCGACGACCGTCCTCGCGCAGCAGCACCTCATCACCCTGGAGCGGCGCCTGGCCGCGTTCCCGATCACGGTGGCGATGCTCAGTCGATTCGTCGCGAAGAAAGAGCAGCAGCGGATCGTGGACGGAGTCTCCGAAGGGAGCGTCGACATCCTCATCGGGACCCATCGGATCCTTTCGAAGGACATCGCGTTCGCCGACCTCGGGCTCCTCATCGTGGACGAGGAGCAGCGGTTCGGCGTCTCCCACAAGGAACGCATCAAGACTATGCGACGCGAGGTGGACGTGCTGACCCTGTCCGCCACGCCGATTCCGCGCACGCTGCACCTGTCATTGGTCGGCATCCGCGATCTCTCGGTCATCGAGACGCCACCCGAGGCCCGCCTCCCGATCCAGACCCGAATCGCCGAGGACGACGACGGGCTGGTGCGCGATGCCATCAGCCGCGAGATCGACCGCGGCGGCCAGGTCTTCTATGTCCACAACCGGGTGGAGACGATCGAGGCGGCCGCCGAGCGCGTGCGCCGCCTCGTCCCGGGGGCGAGGATCGCGATCGGGCACGGGCAGATGGCGGAGGGGAGGCTCGAGCGCGTGATGCTCGACTTCAGCGCCGGTCGCTTCGACGTCCTCGTGTGCACCACGATCATCGAGTCCGGCCTCGACATCCCGAATGCGAACACGATCATCATCGTGCGCGCCGATACGTTCGGGCTCGCCCAGCTCTACCAGCTGCGTGGCCGGGTCGGCCGATCTGATCGACGTGCGCACGCCTACCTGCTCCATCGGCGCGGGCTGCCGCTCACGCCGATCGCCCGAAAACGACTCCATGCGATCTTCAGCGCGTCCGACCTCGGTGCCGGATACCAGATCGCCCTCTCCGACCTCGAGATCCGTGGGGCCGGCAACATCCTCGGTGCCGAGCAGCACGGCTTCATGGCGGCGGTCGGGTTCGAGATGTATACCCGGATGCTGGCCGAGGCCGTGGATATGCTCCGCGGCCACCTCCCGCCACCCGAGCCTTCGCCGATCCGCCTCGACCTCCCGGGCTCGGCGTACCTCCCCGACGACTATGTCGCGGATTCGGGAGCCAAGCTCGAGGCGTACCGGCGCTTCGCGCGCCTCCGGACCGCTGACGAGGCAGAGGCATGGCGTGCCGAGCTCATGGACCGATACGGCCCGATTCCGGCTCCGGTCGACGGGCTCTTCACCGCGGTCCGTGTGCGGCTTGCGGCCGAGGCCGCCGGCGTGCCGGAGGTCCGCGCCGAGGAGGGCCGCGTCACCCTGAAGTGGGTCCGCATGCCCGATCGTCATGCCATCAGCGTGGCGCTGCAGGTCGCCGGCCTGCGGCCCGACACCGCGTCGAACCAGGTGCGCATTCCCGTGGGGAGCGGGCGGAATCCCGTCGAGGTGGCCCTCAACGCGCTCGCCGCGCTCACCGCCCGACCGGAGCCCGCGCTCACCTGACGGAGCGTTCGAGCGACCACGCCTCGACGGGCTCGCGCCGGCCTTTGAGCTGGCGGGGCCCGAGCGGCGTTGCCACGAGACCCGGGACGCCCTCGATGCCGGCATGAGTCAGCGCTCCGATGACGACCTGGCCGGGTTCGGCGACGCTCAGCAGCCGGGCGGCCACGTTCGTCGCGTCGCCGATCGATGCGAAGCTGCGTCGGGCCTGCGCACCGACGTTTCCCGCCACCACCGGCCCCGTGTTGACCCCGACGCGGAATCGCGGCCACGCCCGCTCGGACGCGATCGCGTCGGTCTTCTCCAGCAGATCCAGCGCGCATGACGCCGCGCGCGACGCGTGGTCCGGCTGCTCGACGAAGGCGTTGAACAGCACGAGCACCCCGTCGCCGGCGAAGTGCTCGACGCTGCCCTGCCGAGCGTCGATGATCGGCACGACGGACGCCCAGTACGTATTGAGCATGGTGATCACGACGTCGGGCTTCTGACGTTCACTGAACGACGTGAAGCCCGCAACGTCGGCGAACATGGCCGTGACGATGCGCGTCTCACCGCCCAGGCGGCTCGCCTCGTCGGTCTCGCGCAGGCGATCGGCGGCATGCTGGGGCAGGTAGGGGCGGAACAGCTCGTCAACGCGCCGCAGCTCGTGGGCGGCCGCGGTGAGGGCGCTGATATCCTCGGCCGACGCGCCGTCGGCCCGGAGGTCGGTGATCAGCCCCTCGATCGGCGCGCCCTTCGCCTCGAGCTCCCCGATCTCGGCCATTGCCCGGCTGTGCCACTGGTCGATGTGAGCCAGGGTGGCCGATCGATACACCGGGCGGAGGGCGGACACGAGCGATCCGGTCCGCCGATACTCGGCCCGCGTCGCAAGCGCGATCGTGGCGAAGGCGATCGTCATGAGCACGTGCCACTCCCACCAGCTGAGCCGCCAGGCGCGGCTGAATGCGACCGCCACCATCGCCTCCGCCAGCAGCACCATGGCCGCCACCAGGGCAAGCCCGAGCGGGCTGGATCGACGACGGGCGACCCCGGCATAGCGCCACGCGGCGTATGCATAGAGCGCGACCGCGATGGCCGCGACCCCGGCGATCGGTCCGGAGATCGCCTCCGCCGACATCGGGGAAGCCAGCGGCGCGAGCTCGAGCAAAGATGCGGCTCCCCAGGCGACGAGCAGGCCGACCGCGCCGGCGCGCAGGGCGCCGTGGCGCCGGATCACGAACCGACCGTGCGGTCCGGCCAACGGGCTGACGGACGCCGCGCTGAGAATCGAGGCCAGGATCAACCCGACCGGGGTCGCGATCACGAACCCGGTGTTCGGATCCTCGAGGAGCGCACCGGGTGTCGCCAGCGCGTGGAGCCCCAGGAAGCCCGCGCTCAGCAGGAATGCGAGGCTGATGAGGATGAGCCTGGCGTCGGCGTGCCGGCCGGCTGCCTCGTTCGTGACGAACGCCAGGACGACGCTGATGGCGGCCGTTCCGAGCACGAGCCAGAAGTGACTCGGATGGTGCTCCCACGTCAGGTCGAGCCCCGGCCGCACGATGAGCAGCGCCAGTCCCAGCAGGGGGAGGAGCAGGGCAACGAGGATCGGGATCCGGCGACGCTCGGGCATCGTCGGCGAATTGTCGCATGTCCCGCGCTATACTTGGACCCTTCTCGACCCGGGGCGGGCGCACCCGTCCGGCGCCGACTTCTCAGCGCAGCCGCGAGAGCGTGGCCACGACAAGGAGGCGACCGTGACGACCGTCCAGACCCTCGACATCGGCGAAACCAGCTACGCCTACTACGCGCTCGACCGCGCAGGCGCCTCGGACCTCGCCCATCTCCCGTACACGGTGAAAGTGCTCCTCGAGAACATGCTGCGCGGGGCGGCGACCCATCCGGACCTCGTCAGCGACGACGACGTCCGCGCCCTCGCGTCATGGGACCCGGCACGACCGGCGGAGGCCGAGCTGCCCTTCATGCCGGCCCGCGTGATCCTCCAGGACTTCACCGGCGTCCCCTGCGTCGTGGATCTCGCCGCCATGCGCGACGCGGTGGCGGAGATCGGTGGGGATCCGTCGAAGATCAATCCGCTCGTGCCGGCGGACCTCGTGATCGATCACTCGGTACAGGTCGACCAGTACGGAACCGACGCCGCGTTTCTCGTCAACGCGGAGCGCGAGTACGAGCGCAATGGCGAGCGGTACGCCCTGCTCCGCTGGGCACAGCAGGCCTTCGCCGACTTCCGGGTCGTCCCGCCGGGCACCGGGATCGTGCACCAGGTCAACCTCGAGTTCCTGGCCGATGTCGTGGCCAACCGGGACGGCGTGCTGATCCCGGACACGCTGGTCGGCACCGATTCCCACACCACGATGATCAACGGCCTCGGCGTGGTGGGCTGGGGCGTGGGCGGCATCGAGGCCGAGGCGGCGCTGCTTGGCCAGCCCCTCTATCAGCCGATGCCGATCGTCGTGGGCTTCCGCCTCGACGGCGACCTTCCCGCGGGGGCGACGGCAACCGATCTCGTCCTCTTCGTGACCGAAATGCTTCGATCTCACGGGGTGGTCGGGAAATTCGTCGAATTCCACGGCCCGGGCCTGTCGCGCCTCGGCCTCGCCGATCGCGCCACGATCAGCAACATGAGCCCCGAGTTCGGCGCCACAGCGACCCTGTTCCCGATCGACGACGAGACGCTCCGCTATCTGCGCATGACCGGCCGACCGGCCGAGGTGATCGCCCGCGTCGAGGCGTACGCCCGGGCCCAGGGGATGTTCCGCACCGACGATTCACCGGAGCCACGCTTCAGCGAGTCCCTGAGCCTCGACCTCTCGACCGTGGTGCCCTCGGTCGCAGGCCCGAGGCGACCGCAGGACCGCGTCGCGCTGACCGATCTTCGGGACAGCTTCCACGCCGCCTTCCCCGATGGGCTTCACACGCACGCCGACGGGACGGTCCACGAGCACAGCGCGGTCTCTTCCGACGAAGATCGCGGCACCGTGGACGAGGCAAGTGACGAGTCGTTTCCCGCATCGGATCCGCCGTCGTACACGCGTGATCCGAAGGCAGCCGAGCACGAGTCCGCCGCCGCGCCCCGTCCCGATCCCGCGGCGCTCCCGGCTGACGCCCACTATCGCTCCACGGCAATCGAGATCGATGGTGAGCCGCACAAGGTGCGAACCGGCTCGGTCGTGATCGCTGCGATCACCTCGTGCACGAATACCAGCAACCCGTCGGTCATGGTTGCCGCCGGGCTGGTGGCACAGAAGGCGGTCGCGCGCGGTCTGCTCACCAAGCCGTGGGTCAAGACGTCGCTCGCGCCGGGATCGCGCGCCGTGACCGATTACCTCGAGTCCGCCGGTCTCATGGACTCCCTGAAGGCGCTGCGCTTCCACCTCGTCGGTTATGGCTGCACGACCTGCATCGGCAACTCAGGTCCGCTGGATGTCGCGGTCGCCGAGGCCATCGAGGGCAGCGATCTGACCGGTGTGGCCGTCCTCTCGGGAAATCGCAACTTCGAGGGACGCATCCATCCGCTGGCACGCGCCAGCTATCTCGCCTCGCCACCCCTGGTCGTGGCGTTCGCGCTGGCCGGGCG
>JBPCOK010000139.1:0-4620 GCA_051000335.1 Candidatus Limnocylindria bacterium
TGTGCATCGTCGGTGACATCTCGCGTCGAACCGCGATGCAGCAGCTGCCGAACCTCTACCGCGGCACCCATGTGCGGCATCCGAAGGTGACGATGTCGCGCGGCGCGGCGATCACGATCGATGGCGATCCCGCGACGACGCGGATCCACCTCGACGGCGAGCCGTTCGGGACCGTGCCCCTCGCAGTCTCGACGATTCCGCGGGCCGTGAGCGTCGCGACGCCTCCGGGGCGGGACCACCGGCGCTAGGCTGATGTCGTGAGCGCGGACGAGATCACCACCGGAACCCACCTCATCGGGCCGGGCGAGGTCCGCATCGGCGTGGTCGATGCGGTGTTCGCCGACTACCTCCTGGTGCGGACCTCGCGGCCGATCCCGATCGACCTGTACGTCCCGCGGGTCGCGGTGAACGTGGAAGGAGGCGCGCTACGCGTCGAAGCTTCGCCGTCCGAGGCCCAGGAGCGCTGGCATCGCCCGCTCAAGCGCGCGCCGCACGACTGACGGAGATTCGGGTGGCTGCCCACCGTGCTCGTACGGGTCTTGCAGTACTCTTAGCTCACCATGAACGACGCTGACACGATCCAGCCGATGAGCGCTCGTCCGTCGTACGCGCCGGGCGACGCCGATGCCTTCTACGTCCACGTCGGATCGGGCGGCAAGGTCGAGGCCGATGACTGGATGCCGGATGACTACCGCGCGGCTGTCCTGAAGTTCGTCGAGATGCACGCCAACTCGGAGCTCATGGGCGTGCTGCCCGAACGCGACTGGATCATGCGTGCGCCGAACCTGCGCCGGAAGCTGGCCCTGACCAGCAAGATCCAGGACGAGGTCGGACATGCCCAGCTGCTCTACCGCGTGGCGGAGGACCTTGGCAAGTCGCGCACGGAGATGCTCGCCGATCTGCTGGCCGGCAAGACGAAGTTTCACAACGTTTTCCACTACCCGACGAAGTCGTGGGCCGATGTCGGGATCATCGCCTGGCTGGTGGACGCCGCCGCGATCGTGAGCCAACAGGCGCTGCGTGACTCCTCGTATGCCCCGTACGCCCGGACGATGAAGAAGATCTGCTGGGAGGAGTCCGTCCACATCATGCACGGACGCGACGTCGTCCTGACTCTGATGAACGGCACGGCGACCCAGCGCGCCATGGTGCAGGAGGCGCTCGACCGCTGGTGGGGCCCCCTCATGCAGATGCACGGCCCGCCGACCGATCCGGCCAAGGACAAGGATCTGCACTGGAAGATCAAGGCCAAGAACAACGAGCAGCTGCGCCAGGAATTCCTCTCCATCTACGTCCCGCGCATTCGCGAGCTGGGTCTGCAGATCCCGGATCCGGAGCTGCACTTTGACGAATCCAATGGACGCTGGCACTACACCGAGCCCGACTGGGCCGAGCTGAAGTCGGTCGTCACCGGGCACGGCCCGGCCTCGGAGGAGCGCCTCGACTTCCGACGCGTCAACTTCGCCGATACCCAGTGGGTGCGCGACGCCCTGGCGGGGAACGCGACGGCCGCCGCCTGACGCGGTGAGCACGTGACCGATCGCGTCTGGGAGGTCTTCCGGCAGGAGGACGAGGGCGACCCGATGATCCATTCCGGCAGCGTGAACGCCGCCGATGAGGAGCTCGCCGTGCACTACGCTCGCGAGTTCTACGGGCGCCGCGGCGAATCGCATCGGCTGTGGATCGTGGCCCGCGAGGCGATCACCGAGCTGGACGACCCCGACCTGCTGAAGCCGCCGTTCGATCGCTCGCATAAGAAGCCGGGCGGCTACATCATCAAGCACAAGCTCGAGGCGGCGAAGCAGCGCGCCGCCACCGAGGCGGGGGATTCGTGACCGCCTCCCGTGGCGTTGCCACGTTGGACCCGGTCGCGCGCGACGCGCTTGCCGAGCTGCTGCTGTCGGTCGCCGATGACGAGTTCGTCATCGGCTTCTGGGACTCGGAGTGGACCGGTATCGCGCCCATGCTCGAAGAGGACGTGGCGACGAGCTCGATCGCCCAGGACGAGATCGGCCATGCCAAGGCGCTGTACGAGCTGCTGGCCGAGCTGACCGATGACGACCCCGATCGGATCGCCTTCGGCCGCGAGGTGGCCGACTACCGCCACGCCGCGCTTCTCAACCATGCGCGCGGAGACTGGGCCTTCAGCGTGGCGCGTCGCTACCTGTACGAGACCGCCGATGCCATCCGCCTGACCGCCCTCGCCTCGTCCGCTCACGAGGGCCTCGCCGCCCTGGCCGGCAAGATGCGACGCGAGGAGACGTATCACATGCTCCACGCAGATGCGTGGGTCCGACGGCTCGCGGACGGCGACGGCCGGGATCGGTTTGCCACGGCAATCGGCACGCTGTGGGCTGACGCACAGGAGGTGTTCGCGCCACTCGACTCCGGTGAGCTCCTCGTCCGCGACGGATGGCTCTCCCAACCCATGACCGACCTGCACGCCGCCTGGGTCGTCCGCGTGCGGCCGATCCTGGAGCCGATCGTCGGCGACCTGCCGTCGCTGGAGCCGAGAACCGATGGCCGTCGGCGACGCACGGACGATTTCTCGTGGCTCCACGGGGAGTTCACCCGCGTCTCAGGGTCCGAGGAGGGGGCGCTGTGGTGATCGAGGCACGACCCGAGCGCGAGGAGCGCGTCTGGGCCGAGCTGGCCCAGATCCCGGATCCGGAGATCCCCGCCATCAGCGTGGTGGATCTCGGCGTCATCGGCGGCGTGACGTTCGAGGGCGACCGGCTTCATGTTGAGCTCCTGCCCACGTTCGTCGGCTGTCCCGCCATCGACGTCATGCGCCACGAGATCACCGAACGCCTGGGCGCGCTCGACCTCGCCGACGCGGTCGTCGTCGACGTCACCTTCGATCCGCCCTGGACGAGCGACCGGATCAGCGCCCACGGCCGCGAGCGCCTGCGCCTGTCTGGCTTTGCCCCACCGACGCCGATGCCTCCCGGCCCCGTGGGGCTCATCGGCATCGACGACCTTGCGACCATGCCCGTCGCCGAGTGCCCGTACTGCGGCTCGCGAGAGACGACGCTCGATAACCCGTTCGGCCCGACGCTGTGTCGCGCGATCTATCACTGCTCGGCCTGCCGCCAGCCCTTCGAGCAGTTCAAGCGGGTCTGATCGCCGCCGGCTGGCGCGCTGATTGCACCACCCCTGACCACAGCAGCAGGAGGCACGCGATGATCGACCGCGACAACCCCCAGGGTCCGGGCAGCGGTCCGCTCGACCAGCCGGAGCGCGACGCCGGCGATCCCATCGGCGATGACGCGTATCCCGGCGGTGGGGGACTGATCCCTCCGACCGGCGACATGGACGACCCGATTCCCGAGACCGGGATGCCGGGGGAACCCAAGACCAACCCCGCCGCGGATCCACGGGACGAGGGCACGGACCGCTGAGTTCGCGGGCCTTCGTCGGGGCGCTCGCCATGCGCTACCCTTCGGCCCATGGCACACGACCCTGACGAGACGCTCGCGGACGCCGCCGATGCGCTAGCGTCCGGCACCCAGGACCACCTCTCGGCGATGCGTCACAGCGCGGCGCACATGATGGCCGCCGCGGTGCTCGAGCTCTTCCCCGACGCGAAACTCGGGATCGGTCCGGCCATCAAGGACGGCTTCTACTACGACTACGACCTTTCGCGACCCCTCACTCCGGCCGATCTCGAGAAGATCGAGGCCAAGATGCGGGAGCAGCAGCAGGCGGACCTGGCCTTTGAGCATTCGAAGGACCTGCCACGCGCCGAGGCGATCGAGCTGGTCAGGGGCCTCGGACAGCCGTACAAGGTCGAGATCATCGAGGATCTCCCGGAGTCGGAGAGTCCGACCGTCAGCTTCTATCGCCACGGGACGTTCGAGGACCTGTGCCGCGGCGGTCACATCGGCTCCACGAAGGAGCTCGGTGCCTTCAAGCTCCTGACCACCGCCGGCGCCTATTGGCGCGGCGACGAGACCCGCCCGATGCTCCAGCGCATCTACGGCACGGCTTGGGACACCCAGGAGGAGCTGGATCAGCACCTCTGGCGGCTCGAGGAGGCGAAGAAGCGCGACCACCGCAAGCTCGGCCGCGAGCTCGACCTCTTCACATTCCATCCCGAGTCGCCGGCGGCGCCGTTCCTCCATCCACGCGGCATGGCGATCTGGCGCGCGCTCGAGGACTGGTCGCGCCAGGTGCGCCGCGAGGCCGGGTTCGACGAGGTCCGCACGCCGAGCCTCGTCCGCAAGGAGCTGTGGGAGACCTCCGGCCACTGGGGCAACTACCAGGACAACATGTTCGTGCTCGACGACTACGACCATGTCTCCGGCCTCAAGCCGATGAACTGTCCGGAAGAGATCCTCATCTACAAGACGCGCTCGCACTCCTACCGTGAGCTGCCGATGCGCTTCGCGGACTACTCGACCCTGTTCCGCAAGGAGCGCACCGGTGTCCTGGCCGGCATGTTCCGCGTTCGCCAGCTCACCCAGGATGATTCCCACGTCTTCTGCCGCGATGACCAGGTGGACGACGAGATCCGCCTCGCCCTGTCGCTTGTCCGCAAGCAGTACGCGCCGTTCGGCTTCGAGCCGCGCGCCAAGCTCGCAACGCGCCCGGAGAAGCGGCTAGGGTCCGACGAGTTCT
>JBPCOK010000170.1:0-8592 GCA_051000335.1 Candidatus Limnocylindria bacterium
CCGCATCGCCAACGCGATCCGCAGTCTGCTCAAGGTGATGGCCACCAAGGATGGGCGTCACGTCGAGCTCGAGATCGTTTCCGACGCCGACTGAGCGCCGCCTCGCCGTCGCGAGGATTCTCGGCGCCAAGGGGCTTGGCGGAGCCGTGCGCGTGGAAGTGCTGACGGACTGGCCCGATCGGCTCGAGGCCGGCACCGAGCTCTGGCTGGAGGGCGCCAGCACCCCGATGCGTGTGGCCCGTGTCGAGTCCGGTGGTCGGACCCCGGCCCTCCATTTCGCCGGGCTGACTACGCGAGAGGCGGCGGAGGGTCTCAACGGCCGCTATCTCGAGGCCCCCACCCACGAGCTGCCCGACGGCGCGTACTACTGGGCCGATCTCATCGGGCTGCGGGTCGAGGAGACGGACGGGACCATCGTCGGCGAGCTGGTTGAGATATTCCGCACCGGCGGCAACGAGGTCTATCGGATCACCGGAGCCCGCGGCGAGCGGCTCGTGCCGGCCCTGCATGCCACCGTGCTCGACATCGACCTGGACGCCGGCCGGATGGTCGTGGCGCCGGACGATGCCGAGCTGCTCGACTGACCGATGCGCATCGACGTCATCACGATCTTCCCCGACCTGGTCGCCGGGCCGCTCGGCACCTCGATCATCGGCCGTTCCGTCGAGTCGGGCGTTGTCGAGCTCAACGTCCATGATCTCCGCGATCATGGGCTGGGCCGCCATCGGTCGGTGGACGACGAGACGTACGGCGGGGGCGCGGGCATGGTCATGCGTCCAGAGCCGCTGTTCTCGGCCATCGAGCCGCTTCGCGATGCCGGCGCCCACGTCGTGCTCATGGATCCGGCCGGTGAGCGTCTCCACGACGGATTGGCACGCGAGCTGTCCGAGCTCCCGCACGTGGCGGTCGTGTGCGGGCGGTACGAGGGATTCGACGAGCGCGTCCGGACCATTATCGACCGCGAGGTCAGCATCGGCGACTACGTGGTCACTGGGGGCGAGCTGCCCGCGCTCGTCCTCATCGACACCGTTGTGCGGCTCGTTCCGGGCGTCATCCAAGAGGCGTCGCATCGCGAGGACTCCTTCGCGAACGGCCTGCTGGAACATCCGCAGTACACCCGGCCCGAACGGTTCCGCGACCTTGCCGTTCCGGCGGTGCTGCTGTCCGGTCACCACGGCGAGGTCGGTCGATGGCGGCGCCGCGAGGCGTTGCGTCGCACGTTCGAGCGTCGTCCCGACCTGCTGCACCACGTCACGCTCGACGACGCCGATCGCGAATTCCTGCGCGAGCTCGGGTACGACGGCGGCTGAGCCCCGCTGAGCGGTTGCCGGTGCTCGGAGGCCGCTGCTATACTCGCCGTCGTCGCGGCCGCGGAGCGCGGTCGCGTTCGTGTGTCAATCAGTAAGCCGCGGGTAAGCCCGCGATCACGAGGTCGCCCCAGGATGAACGCCATCAAGGAGCTCGAGCGCGAGCAGCTCCGCACCGACGTCCCGGAGATCGCCCCCGGCGACACGGTTCGCGTCGCCGTGAAGGTGGTCGAGGGCACCCGCGAGCGGATCCAGGTCTTCGAGGGGACCGTGATGCGCATGCGCGGAGGCGGCCTGAATCGGGCCATCACGGTCCGCCGCATCGCCAGCGGAGTCGGCGTGGAGCGCACGTTCATGGTGCATGCACCGCGCATCGACCGCATCGAGGTCGTCCGTCATGGCGTTGCCCGTCGCGCGCAGCTGTACTTCCTTCGCGATCGCGTCGGCAAGTCCGCAACGCTCCGCGAGCGCCGCACCAACTGACTCGGTGACCCGTCTCGATTCGAGACCGGTCACGCGGCGCCGCATTCGTCGGCATGGACGGATTCGAGACGCGCACATGCGCCACGAGCGTGAGCTGCGCCTCGCCGGCTTTCAGCGAGTGGCCGGCATCGACGAGGTCGGCCGAGGCTGCCTGGCGGGACCGGTGGTCGCCGCAGCGGTCATCCTCCCCGAACGTCACCGGATCAAGGGCATCCGGGACTCGAAGGTCCTGCCGCGGGCGCGTCGCGAGGCGCTGTACGAGCAGATCCTTGATCGGGCTCTGGGCGTGGGGGTGGGTTGCGTCGAGGTGGAGGTGATCGATCGGATCAACATCCTCCAGGCCACCAAGCTCGCGATGCGGGAGGCGCTCGATCGTCTGGCCGATCCGCCGGACCATTTGCTGATCGACGCCCTCAGCCTGCGGGAGATCGACGTCCCGCAGCGTCCCATCATCGACGGAGATGCGATAAGTGCGTCGATTGCCGCCGCGAGCATCGTGGCCAAGGTGACGCGCGACCGGATCTGCGATGAGATCGATCGCCGATATCCGGCCTACGGCTTCGCGCGGCACAAGGGCTATGGGACGCGGCGGCATGTCGATGCGCTCCTCGTGGAGGGACCCTGCGAATGGCATCGGCGTTCGTTCGCTCCGATCCGGCTGCTGCTGGCCGGGACCCAGCTCCCGCTCGAACTCGAATGGGAGATCGTCGAGGACGAGTTCCTCGGCCTCGACTGATGCAGTCACGTCTCGCCTCCCGCGAGGACGTCACGATGGCCAATCCGCGACATGAGCTCGGCCTGCGGGCTGAGACGGCTGTGAGCCGATGGCTCGAGCAGTCGGGATGGCGGATCATCGCGCGCCGATTTCGATGCTCGCTGGGCGGCGAGGTGGATCTCATCGCGATCGATCCGGCCTCGGTGATGGTGGCGGTCGAGGTCCGGGCTCGACGATCCGGCCGGACCGGCATCGGATCAGAGACGATCGACGGCGAACGCCTGGCCCACATCGGGCACTCTCTCGCGACCTATGCGGCACGGGCGGACGAGCCCCACGTCGGCCTCCGGATCGATCTCGTGATCCTCGTCCCGCGGGCCGCCGACGGGGGATGGACGGCGAGGCGCATGCCCGACGTGGGCGGCTGGTGACTCGGTCAGCGGGCGAAGATGCGCTCCAGCTCGATGATCGAGGCGATATACGGCCGCGTCACCGGATAGATGCCGTGGTGGTCCATCGCCCACTGGCCCTGGTAGTAGGCGGCGAGCACACGGGACCGATCGCCGTCGTAGCGAGCGAGGTAGTGGGCCAGCAGGCGGACGCCCCCACGAATGTTCTGGCGGGAATCGTGGATATCCACCGTGCTGGCGAGCATTGCGCTCCCGACCCACTCGGCGGTGGCCGGCATGAGCTGCATGACGCCAACGGCACCCGCGTGACTCACGACCTGCTGCTGCCAGCCTGACTCCTGCCATGCGACCGCGAGCGCAAGTGCCGCAGGCACGCCGTACCGATTCGCTTCCTCGACGATCACGGCCCGGACCGCGTCGCGCTTGGCGACGAGCTGAGCCATCGAAGGCGGCACGCTGCTCGAGCCGGCGGGGGCGGAGGCGGGCGCGGCGGTTGGAGTGCCGGGGATGCTGAGGCGCTGGCCGGCGTAGATGCGGCTCGGGTTGCTGATGCCGTTGGCCGCGCTGATGGCGGCGATGGTGACGCCGTAGTGCCGCGCGATGCCGGTCAGGTGCTCCCCGGCCTGCACCGTGTGCACCTTCGCGGCTGCCACCTTCGTCGGGGCGGAAGCGGCCGGCGCAGGAGCTGACGCGATGCGCAGGCGCTGGCCGACATAGATCCGGTTCGGATCGCTGAGCCGATTGAGCGCTACGAGGTCATCGATCGCAACGTCGTGGCGCTCCGAGATCCCGGTCAGGGTGTCGCCGGACTCGACCGTGACAACCGGATCGGCGGCGAGGACCGCACTGCCGAGGAGGGGTCCGGTCACGATGGCCAGCACCACTGGTGACATGAGCGCGATGAGCCGCGGCTTTTGCAAAGCGTCGATCCTCCATCTGCGGGTTCGGGACGGCCGGCCTGGGTTCGACGGCGGGTCCCACGATCCGGGCGGATGCTAGAAGCGATCGGCGTGGGGTCAAGGTACCTGCGGATGGCAGGGGAGTACTTCGGTACCGAGCGGTGGAGTCACTCGGCCCCACCGGCGGAGGCGGCGGCGGGCATGACCGACAGCCTGCTATACTCACGGTCCTCGTGCATTCTGCGCGGGGGACCCATCTCACACGTCTGGCTGATCCTGACTGGGTCGTCGGTGCCTCGCCGGAGCAACGCTTCGGGAGGTCGACCCCGGGAGCCGATGTCGGGCGGAGGAACGAACCGGAGGTCATCTCTTGGCTGCCACCAGCATGAAGCAGCTGCTCGAAGCGGGCGTCCACTTCGGGCATCAGACCCGCCGCTGGAATCCGAAGATGCGCGACTACATCTTCGCCGAGCGGAACGGGATCCACATCATCGACCTGGCCCAGACCGTGTCCCGCCTCGAGCTTGCGCTCGAGTTCATTCGGGAGACGGTCCGGCGCGGCGACAGCGTCCTCTTCGTGGGCACGAAGAAGCAGGCCCAGGACGCGCTCGCCGAGGCGGCGACCCGGTCCGGCCAGCACTTCGTCAACACGCGCTGGCTCGGCGGGATGCTGACGAATTTCACGACGATCAAGCGCCGGATCCAGCGCCTCGAAGCCCTCGAGGCGCGGCGCGACTCGGGCGAGTTCGAGCGTCTCACCAAGAAGGAAGCCTCGAAGCTCACCGAGGAGATCAACAAGCTCAACGCCGTTCTGGGCGGGATCCGCAAGATGCGCCGCCTGCCGGGCGTTGTCTTCATCGTCGATCCGCATCGCGAGGAGATCGCCGTCGCCGAAGCCCGCCGGCTCGAGATTCCGATCGTCGCGATGACCGATACGAACTGCGACCCGGACCTCATCGACTGGGTGATTCCGGCAAACGACGACGCGATCCGCTCCGTTCGGCTGATCTGCGCCCTCGCGGCCGATGCAGCCAGCGTCGCGCAGCAGGAACGCCAGGCCAAGCTCGACGAGGAGTTCGAGCAGGCGGAGGCCATGCCCCCGGTCGACGACACGGCCCTCGGCTCCGAGGCGGACTACACCGCCGCGCTCGCCACCGGCGAGGCGCTGGTGTTCGAGCCCGAGCCCGAGGATGACGAGGAAGAGGAGCGCAAGGCACGCGCGCGCCGGGCCGCCCACATCGAAGAGGGCGAGCCGGAGCACAATCCGGATCGGGAGCATGAGCGCCAGATCCACGAGCACACGAGAGAGACGGAGCCTCGCCCGTAGCGGGCGGGGGAAGGGACATGACGAACACACTGATGATCAAGCCCGAGGACGTGAAGCGGCTGCGCGAGCAGACCGGCGCCGGGATCATGGACTGCAAGCGAGCGCTGACCGAGTCCGGTGGGGACGTCGAGAAGGCGATCCTCTTCCTGCGCGAGAAGGGGCTGTCCACCGCGGCGAAGAAGGCGGGTCGCGAAGCCCGAGAGGGCATCGTGACGAGCTACATCCACCACGGATCGAGGCTCGGGGTCCTGCTCGAGCTCAACTGCGAGACGGACTTCGTGGCGCGCACCGAGGACTTCCAGCAGCTGGCCCGTGAGCTGGCAATGCAGGTCGCCGGCATGGCGCCCCAATACGTCAGCCGGGATGACGTGCCGGCGGACGTTCTCGAGGAGCAGAAGCGGCTCTTCGCGGTCGATGCGGAGCGCGACGGCCGACCGGCCGATCGCATCCCCATGATCGTCGAGGGGAAACTAAACAAGTGGCTCGAGTCCATCTGCCTGCTGGACCAGCCGTTCCGCGACACGGACCGCAAGATCGCCGACCTCATCACCGAGAAGGTGGCGCTGCTCGGCGAGAACATCCGCGTGGCGCGCTTCGCTCGCATGGGCGTCGGGGAGATGGCGGGACCCGAGGCCGAGGAGGCCGCCTGACGGTGGCGGACGAGCGCGCGAGCTCTGAACGAGACGGCAGGCGGCGCGTCCTCCTCAAGCTGTCCGGCGAGGCATTGATAGGGGAGCACGAATACGGGATCGACCCCGAGGTCGTGCGAGCCATCGCCGGTCAGATCGCGGCTGCGAAGCAGGACGGAACCGAGATCGCAGTGGTCGTCGGCGGGGGGAACATCTTTCGCGGCCTTGCGGCCAGCGCGCGCGGCATGGATCGCTCGACCGGCGACTACATGGGGATGCTCGCAACCGTCATGAACGGTCTCGCGATCCAGGATGCCCTCGAGCAGGCGGAGTGCCCGACCCGTGTCCTTAGCGCAATCGCGATGAACGAGATCTGCGAGCCCTACATCCGCCGTCGCGCCGAGCGGCACCTCGAGAAGGGTCGCGTGGTGGTGATGGTGGCGGGTACGGGGAACCCATACTTCACGACGGACACGGCGGCCACGCTGCGGGCCGTGGAAGTGCATGCGCAGGTCATCCTCAAGGCGACGCGCGTGGACGGGGTGTACGATGCCGACCCCGAGAAGCACCCTGACGCGCAACGCTACAGCCAGATCGGTTACACGGATCTGCTGAGCAACCGACTTCAGGCGCTCGACGCCACCGCCGTGAGCCTGGCAATGGACAACGAGATGCCGATCGTCGTGTTCGACATGACGGTCCCGGGCAACATCACCCGCGCGATCGCCGGCGAGCGAATCGGCACGCTGATCTCAGGAGAGTGAACCGATGACGCACGAAGCGCTGATCGCCATCGAACCCAAGATGCAGCGCGCCGTCGAGGCCATGGAGCGCGACTTTGCGGGCATCCGCACCGGTCGCGCCTCGACTGCCCTGGTCGAACGCATCACGGTCGATTACTACGGAGCTCAGACGCCGCTCAACCAGGTCGCCGGCATCTCGACGCCCGATGCCCACCTCATTGTGATCCAGCCCTGGGACCGCTCCGTCCTCTCCGCAATCGAGAAGGCGATCACGAAAAGCGACATCGGGATCACGCCGAACGTCGACGGCACCGTGGTGCGGCTCAACGTGCCCCCGCTGACCGAGGATCGGCGCAAGGAAATGGTCAAGCAGGTGCGGCGCCGGACCGAAGAGGCCCGCGTCGAGGTTCGCAACCACCGACGCGAGGCGGCCGACGCGCTGAAGAAGGCACTCCGCGACGGCGATCTCTCCGAGGACGAGGAGCACCGGGAGATCGACTCCCTTCAGAAGCTCACGGATCGCCACGTGGAGGTGATCGACGCTCGCGCCGAGCGCAAGGAAGCCGAGATCCTGGAGGTCTGACCGGTGCCGGACGAGGTCCGACCCCGTCACGTCGCCATCATTGCCGACGGGAACCGCCGCTGGGCGCGCGAGCGCGGACTACCCGTGCTCGCCGGCCACATCCAGGGCGTCGAGGCCATCCGTCCCGTCGTCCGTCGCGCGCGAGATCGCGGCGTCGAGACGCTCTCGGTCTACACGTTCAGCACCGAGAACTGGGCGAGGCCGCAGGACGAGGTCTCCGGGTTGTTCGGACTGATCGACGGTGCCGTCCGGCAGTACACGGACGAGCTCATCGAGGAAGAGGTGCGGGTCAAGGTCATCGGGCGCCTCCATGAGGCACCGGCCGACATTCAGCGATCCATCCGCGCCGCGGAGGAACGCACCGCGAATGGATCACGCCTCACGCTGAACATCTGCTTCAACTATTCGGGGCGCGCCGAGATCGTGGACGCCGCGCGGGCGATGCTCGCCGCGCGGGTCGATGCCACGCAGATCGACGAGCCGCACTTCGCCGAGCATCTCTACACGTCGGGCCAGCCGGATGTCGACCTCGTCATCCGCACCGGGGGGGACCAGCGAACGAGCAACTTCCTGCTCTGGCAGGCCGCGTACGCCGAGCTGGTGTTCAATCCGAAGTTCTGGCCCGATTTCACCGATGAGGACCTCGACGCCGCCCTCACCGAGTACGTGCGACGCGACCGACGGTTCGGGGGCTAGGCAACCATGCTCAGGACCCGATTACTCACGGCGGCGGTGCTCGCGCCGATCATCCTCGCGATCGTGCTCCTGGGCGAGCCGTGGCTCTCGCTCCTCATCGGGATCGCCGCCTTCCTCGCCCTGGTCGAGCTCGTGGGATTGCTGGATGCCGCCGGATACCAGCCTCCACAGGTCGTCGCCATCGCCTGCGGCATGGCGATCGTGGCGGCGGGCCTGGTCACCACGAATGAGGCGACCATGGGTGGGCCGGTTGCCACGCTGATGGCGGCCCTCGATCCACCGGGGCTCGTGGCAGCGGCGATGATCGCCGTCGTCCTGCTCATGGCCATCGTGTCGTTCACCCGGGGCGATCCGCGATCCGGGTTCGTGACGTGGGCCGTCACGACGTTCGGCGTGGCATACGTCGGACTGCTGCTCCCGGCGATCGTGGTCGTGGCGCATCTCGGGCCGCCCGGCGCGTCATCCAGCACGCCGGTCGGACCGATCGGCGTCGCTTCGGGCGTCGGGTGGGGCATCATGCTGCTGCTCGTCGTGTGGGGCTATGACACCGGCGCATACCTGACGGGCCGGTGGCTCGGCCGACACCGCATGCTGGATCACATCAGCCCCTCGAAGACGATGGAGGGCCTGGTGGGAGGGCTCGTCGTCGCCACCCTTGGTGCCGTGATCGGCACCGCGCTGCTCGGCATCGATGCCTGGCATCCCTTCGTCATCGGTCCGGTCGTCGGCCTGGCTGCCCAGGCAGGAGACCTCGCCGAGTCGATGCTGAAACGCGCGGCCGACCGCAAGGAGTCCGGCTT
>JBPCOK010000107.1:0-49223 GCA_051000335.1 Candidatus Limnocylindria bacterium
CGGTCCGCACGATCGCGGGAACCATGACCCTGCACGAGGAGCTCGAGGCGCGTCTCGCGACGTTCAAGCACACCGAGGCCGTGCTCACCTTCCAGTCGGGCTTCACGGCGAACACCGGTGTCATCCCGATCCTGGCACCGGAGGGCGCGGTGATCGTCAGCGACGCGCTCAACCACGCCAGCATCATCGACGGGATCCGTCTCACGAAAGCCGAGCGCCGGATCTTTCCGCACGCCGATATCGATGCGCTGCGGGCGACCCTGGGCGAGGTTCGGGCCGGAGACGCGTCGTGTCCGGTGCTCGTGATCACCGATGGCGTGTTCAGCATGGACGGCGACATCGCGAAGCTGCCGGAGATCGTGGCGGCGGCCGAGGAGCACGACGCTGCCGTGCTCGTCGACGACGCTCATGCTTCCGGCGTGCTGGGCCGCAACGGACGGGGCAGCGTCGACCACTTCGACCTCAACGGACGCGTGGACGTCCAGGTCGGGACACTTTCGAAGGCGATCGGTGTGCTCGGCGGCTACGTCGCCGGCCCGGCCAGTCTGCGCACGGTCCTCGAGCATCGCGCGCGTCCGTTCCTCTTCTCCACCTCACATCCGCCCGCGGTGGCAGCAGCCTGCCTGGCCGCGATCGACGTGCTGGAGTCCGAACCCGAGCTGATCGAGCGCCTGTGGGACAACGCCCGACACTTCAAGGATGGGCTCCAGAGGCTCGGGTTTGACACGGGGGTATCCGAGACGCCGATCACGCCGGTGATCGTGGGCGCCGGCGCGCTGGCGCATCGGTTCAGCGATCTGCTGTTCGATGAAGGGGTCTTCGCGATGGGCATCGGTTTCCCGACCGTTCCGCAGGAGAGGAGCCGCGTTCGGACGATCGTGACGGCCGAGCATTCGCGCGAGGAGCTGGACGTGTGCCTCGACGTCTTCGAGCGCGTCGGGCGCGACCTCGCGATCATCTGAGGCGGGATTCGGGTGCATCGGCGCACCGCGTGACCCCCATCGGGCCTGATCGAATGCTAGGGTTGCGCGACCGTAGTCCGTTCCGGAACGTGCTGTCCGATGCGTGAACGATCCATGGAGACGACGCTGCGAGCGACGCTTGCCGACGTCGACATCGTCCGGCGGGCGCTCATCACCAGCCCGGCTCCGGGCCCGACCGTGGATGAGCTCGCCATCGCCGCGACGTCCGGAGACGTCGAAGCCGTCGGCCGCCTCTACGACGCCCTGTTCGACCCGATCTACCGCTATGTCGCCGTTCGCGTCCGGCATCGCGAGGATGCGCAGGACGTGACGCAGCTGGTCTTCGAGCGCATCGTGGCGGCGCTGCCCAGGTACCGGCACCAGGGCCGTCCGTTTGCGGCGTGGGCGTACCGCATCGCCCGGAACGCGGTCATCGATCACCAGCGACGGTTGCGACCCACCGAGCCTCTCGGCTCCGTGGCAGAGCCCAGCGACGGCCCCGGCCTCGAGGCCATCTCGCTGCGGGATGAGGAGGTTCGCGAGCTGCGGGCGGCCATCCGGCGCCTCACGCCCGACCAGCAGGAGGCGATCGCGCTTCGGTATGCCGCCGGCCTCACCGCCGAGGAAGCGGCGACGGTCATGGGCCGACGCGCTGGCACGATTCGAGGGCTGACATTCCGGGCGATCGAGTCACTGCGCCGGCACCTCGCCGAGGGAGCGGGCCGATGAGCCTCTTCTCCCGGCACCTGCGGTCGCGCATGGACGGCGCCGATGACGCGGTGGAGCGATATCTGGCCGGCCTCGAATCCCGGATCGTGGCCGATCCGCTCTTTCGTCGGCGTCTCCGTTCGGACTCGATCAACCGATTCGTCATGGCGCGGGAGCAGCTCCCGCACGAGAGTCAAGGCCATGCGCGCCGGCACATGGGCAGGCTCGGTCGTGCCTGTCTCTACGCCAGCGTGACCCTCGCAACGACGGCGGCTGGCGTGCTCGGGGCGTCCGAGCAGGCGCTGCCGGGGGACGCCCTGTACGGCGTGAAGCTGCGGATCGAGGAGCTTCGTTTCGATATCGTGCCGGCCGAGCTCCACGCCGTCCTCGCGGCCGACGTCATCGCCCAGCGGATCGACGAGATGGCGCGCCTCATCGGATCAGGCCGGTCAGCCGAGGCGCGGGCCATGGCGCCGGTCATCGCGTCGGACATCGACGAGCTCGTCTCGCTGGAGGCTGCCGGCGGAGCGGCGGCTGAGGCTCGGATCGAGGCGAATCTCGTCGTGCTGGAACGCATGATCGAGGATCTCCCGATCTCGGCCGACTCGGCGGTCCGGGAAGCATGGGACCGCGTCCCCGGTACGCCATCAGGCCCGAACGGCCCGCGGGCCAGCGGTGGGCCTGCTGGCGCCGGTCCCGGCGGCCCCGCCGATCCCGCGGCGTCACCCGCCGGAACATCGAGGCCGAAGCCAACGGTGAGGCCGAAGCCGACTCCGGCTCAGGGTTCGGCCCAGCCTGCGTCACCGGCCACCGAGCCGTCGCATCCGGGGCCGGGCGACGGCGGTGGGTCCGAGGACCGCGGGGCGTCGCCCGTCAGGACGGCTCGACCGTCACCCGGAGCGAAGAACGCTCCATAAGGCACCGGCGTCCGGACACCAGAGAACGGGGTAGAGGCGAACCCCTACCCCGTTCCTGCCAGGGGGCTGGATGAATCCGGACTCGGTCCGGCCGGCCTCAGCAGTCCGAGGCTCCGGCCGAACCGAGATCCGTGATCGGTTCCGCTAGCGGCGTGACCGGACTTCGACCACCTGAGCACCACCCAGGACACCCAGGGACAGGAGCGCGAGGAGCGCGACCAGCGTGCTCGTCGTGGATCCAGAACCCGCTGTCAGAGCGGTGTCGGGGAGCGCGCCGGGCGTCGGGGTTGGATTCCCGCCCTCTTCGCCTTCGCGCGGCGTCGTCGTCGGCGCAGGGGTCGGGGTTGGATTCCCGCCCTCTTCGCCTTCGCTCGGCGTCGCGGTCGGCGTCGGGGTTGCGCTGGGGGTCGGGGTCGGCGTCTCGCCGCCCTCATCAGCCAGCTTGTTCACGAACACTGCGTCCGGGCTGTTGCAATCACCGTCGTCGTCGACTTCGACGAGCTGAGACGCCTCGCCGGCGATCTCATAGCCCTCGGGGGCCTGGATCTCCGTGACCAGCCAATGGCTGTCGTTCGGCAGACCGGTGATGCAGAAGAAACCGCGCGCGTTGGTCGTGAACGTTCCCGACATGCCTTCGACGGTGAACACCGCGCCTGGCAGCCGATTGCCCTGCTCATCGAGCTTCCGGATGTTCAGCGCCGCATTGTCGCCTTCCGGACGTGGGGTCTTGGTCGGCTTCGGGGTCGGCGTGGCCGTCGGCGTCGGGGTGGGAGTTGCCTCACCCTCGTCCTCGCCGCACGTGACCCAGAAGACCTTGTGCTTGATGTTCAGCTGCTCGCCCGGATTCGTGGCCCCTTCCCAGAACAGCTTGTAGTGGCCATCGGGGAGGGAGTACGTGCCGGTCTCCGGCTGGCGATCCTCGCCACCGGTCGCATCGTACGAGCCGGCCAGGACTACCGTGCCATCGCCGGTCGGAGGCCACGACTTGATCCACCAGTCGCCCGACTGGACATCGTCGCCGAAGAAGAAGTGCAGGTGGAACGTGCACACCTGAGGCTCATTGGCGACGATCGGCTCGTCTTCGCTTGCCCCTTCATGAATCTTGACCGTCCCGTTGTTGCCGGCCGGATCGGGCTGTGTGGCAAGCACGGGCGCTGCGACCAGATAGACACTCGACAGAAGCAGCGTGATCGAGCTGGCCAATACCAGCAACCGCGATCCCTTGCTCCGCCCATTCACTCTCACGATGAGTCCATTCCTTCCCTGGATGATCTCCAGCTTCCCCTGATGCAGAACGCCGGACAACGAAAAATGAGTCCTTGAGCGTATCGCCGCCACAGCATAGGAAGGGGTCTGGGACTTTGGTACCCCGGCCCCCGTGCGGTGCTGAGGGGTCTGCGTCAGTCCGGTTCGGAACGGTAATCGCGAATCCGGTGCATCCGCGCACCGCGGGTCCTAGGACGAAGGGGGCAGGCCCTCAGGATCGGCGACGCCGGGTGCGTGCGTCGAGTGCTCCAAGCACGGCGAGCGACGCGGTGATCACTACCAGGAGCGCAGTCGGCACCGACGAAATCGGCGCCTCGTCTGTGGCCGTATCGGGCAGCAACAGCCCGGGCGTGGGAGTCGGGTTCCCGCCGAGCGTGTCATCCCGAGGGGGTGCCGGCGTCGCGACGGGCGCTTCCGGAGCCGCCGGGGTGGGCGTTGGCGTCGACTCCGATGCCTGGCTCCGGCCATTCACGAAGACGGCATCCGGACTGTTGCAATCGCCGTCGTCGTCAACCTCCACGGCCTGCGAGCTGGGCTGCGCGAGCTCGTAGCCGGCAGGGGCCTCGACCTGCGTGACGGTCCAGACCGAGTCAGCCGGCAGTCCGGTGATGCAGAAATGGCCGAATGACCCAGAGATGAACGTTCCATCCATGCCGTCGACCGTATACGTCGCGCCGGGGAGCCGGGCTCCCTGGTCATCCAGGGTGCGGATGTTGAGCGCTGCCGGCCCGGTCTCCATGGCTGCCGTGCGGGAGGCCAGGACGGCGCTCATGCCCACGGCGAGCGCGAGGGACGTTCCTGCCACGATCAAGAGCCACGACCGCGCGGGATCGATTCGGCCGACGTAAGAATGATTCCGCGCCATGTCCTGCCCTCTTCTGCGTGCCGGGCGAATCAGCGCTTCGCGTACCTGTCCCACAGCGGTCACAGTATACGGCGCCGATGCCCCATCGGTACCATCGGTAGGGGGGACTCAGCTCGTTCGGCCGCGAGCCTCGAGCACCACGACCTGGGTCTCGTCCGGCAGCGAGTTCGGGGTGAACTGTGCCTTCGGCTGCCGGATCGGCTCAGTAGCCATCTCATGGAGAAAGCGCTCGGGCCCGCCGAGATCCTTCGACGCCCCGTCGACGCCGAAATGCATGGGGATCACGATCTTCGGGCCGATCTGGGACACCACCTCCGCGGCCTCGGATGGCGTCAGCGTCGTCTCGCCACCGACGGGCACCAGCAGGACGTCGACCGGGCCGAGCTCGCTGACCTGCTCATCGGTCAGGAGGTGGCCGAGGTCGCCCAGGTGGCAGACGTGAACGCCATCGATCTCGACGGCGAAGATCATGTTCTCGCCCCGTGCTGCACCGGCCTCGCCGTCGTGATAGGTCCGCACGCCGGTCACGAGGAGCTCGCTGAACTCGTACTCGCCGGGTCGGGTCAGGGTCAGGCCGGCCTTGATCGATCGGGTGTAGGTGTGGTCCGGGTGATCGTGGCTGATCGTCAGCAGCTCGACGTCGTGCTTGCCTGCCACGAAGCCGGTGGAGGGAGGGCAGGGGTCGGTGATGACGGTGGCGTCCTTCCCCTTAAGGCGGAAGCAGGCACGTCCGTACCAGGTGATTTCCATCGGTGCGCCGATGGTAACGGATCGGGAGATAGCACGAGCCCCGGTGCCCGCCCAATGACACCGGGGCTCGAAGGAGGGAGGGTGGAGGTAGAAATCCTTGGATCTCCAACTCGCACGATGAACACTACGAGGCACATCTAAATCGGGGGCTTGCCCAACCTTAAGAAACGTGAACGTTGGCGGTGTGAGCGGCATGCGTAGAATGGCGCGGATGTCCAAGACTCCCGGATCCCTGGCCGCGGCCACGGTGGCCGTACTCGTCGTGATCGCGGTTGCCGTGCTCGCGCTTCGCGCCGGAGGAGCGGGCATCGCCCAGGGTCCGCTCGCCAGCGTCACTCCATCCTCGTCGCCCGCGGCATCAGCCGCGCCGACACCCACGGAGTCGGACGCCGACCCGTCACCGTCCCAGCTTGACGAGACGGAGACGCTCGCCATCCTGGCCGAGATCGAGCACCAGGTCATTGCCATCCGCGGCCTGCCCGCGGCGGAGATCGGCCCCGCGCAGATCATCAGTCGCGACGAGCTCGGCGCGGAGCTCCAGGCCATCTTCGACGAGGAGTACCCGCCGGAGGAGCGGGAACGCGACAATCGCGCGCTCCGCGCCATGGGTCTCTTGGGCCCGGACGACGACGTCGCCGAGCTGTCGCTCGAGCTGCTGGGCGACCAGGTGCTCGGCTTCTACGACGATGTCGAGCAGAGGATGGTCGTCGTCTCGGACGCCGGGCTCAACGTCGAGGCCCGGATCACCTACGCGCACGAGTACACACACGCCCTGCAGGACGCCGCCTTCGGCCTTGATTCGCTGGAGACCGATGCAGCGGGCCAGGATGACCGCGGGCTGGCACGGACCGCTCTGATCGAGGGGGACGCCACTGTCACGATGCTGGCCTGGATGCTCCAGAACCTGAGCCAGCAGGAGATCCTCGAGTACGTCGCGGGCGCCGAGATTCCGGATACCACCGGCATCCCGTCGTGGATGGTCGCCCAGCTCGCGTTTCCGTACGAGTCCGGACTGACGTGGACCACCAGCCTGGCGGGCGGGGATCCGACCCAGCCGGAGTTCGGCGAGATCGATGCGGCGTACGACGACCCGCCCGACAGCACGGAGCAGGTGATCGACATCGACAAGTGGGAGCCCCGTGAGGCGCCGGACCCGATCGGGACGACGGACCTGGCCGCTGCTCTCGGCGATGGATGGGAGGAGGTCGAATCGACCCCGATCGGCCAGGCGACGATCGAGATCATGCTGAGCTACTTCGGTGCGTCAGCGACCGATGCCCGCGAGGCGGCCGCCGGATGGGGTGGCGACCGCGCGGTGATCGCGAGCGGACCCGATGACGGGTTCGCCATGGCATGGCGGCTCTCCTGGGACTCGGCCTCGGACGCCGACGAATTCGTCGCTGCCTACGAGTCGGTGATCGGGACGCTCGATTTCCCCGCGCAGGTCGTCCAGCTCGATGGCGGTGACGTGCTGGTCGCCCACGCGTCGTCCGGCGAGCTGCTGGCGCAGACGGTGGACGCCGCGAGCTGACCTACATCGTCTCCGGGGCGGAGATGCCCAGGAGGTCCAGGCCGTTGGCCAGCACCGATCGCGTCGCGTCGACCAGCGCAAGCCGGGCCGATGACATAGCCGCATCCTCGGTGAGGACCTTGCAATCCCGGTAGAAGGCGGAGAACGCGCTGGCCAGCTCATAGCAATAGCGTGGCACCTCGTGCGTCTCGCGGCGCTCGGCCGCGGTTGCCAGCGCATCGGGGAAGTCGAGGAGGTGCCGGACGAGCTCCTGCTCGGCGGGGTGGAGGAGGAGGGTCCCCGCCTCGGCGGCATCGGGCCGAAGGCCGGTGTCCTGCCCGTGGCGCAGGATCGACGAGGCTCGGGCATGCGCGTACTGCACGTAGTACACCGGATTCTCGTTGCTCTGCTTCTTCGCGAGCTCGAGGTCGAAGTCGATGCCAGTCGTGTAGGCGCGCGAGCTGAAGAACCAGCGAGCCGCGTCCACACCGACCTCGTCCAGCACCTCGTCGAGGGTGATGAACTCGCCGGAACGCTTGCTCATCGGGATCTCCACGCCGTCGCGGACGAAGCGCACCCACGCGATCAACAGCATCCGGACCGCCTCGCGATCGTGACCCATGGCCTGGGCGGCGTTGCGGACTCGAGCCACCGTCCCGTGGTGATCGGCGCCCCAGACGTAGATGAGCTCGTCGAATCCCCTGCTCAGCTTCTCCGTCACGTAGCCGATGTCGGACGCGAAATACGTGGAGAGGCCGTTGGACCGGTAGATGACGCGGTCCTTGTCGTCGCCGAACTCGGTCGAGCGAAACCATGTCGCGCCGTCGGCGTCGTAGACGTGGCCGGCGTTCCTCAGCTCGTCGACGGCGCGCGCAACCCAGCCGCCGTCGTGCAGTGAGCTCTCCTCCTTCCACGCGTCGAAGCGAACGCCGAGCCGCGCCAGGCTGGCCTCGATCCCGGCGCGCACGCGCTCGGTGGCCCAGGCGCCGACGATGCGACCCGCGTCGTCCGGGTCGCCATCGGCCCGGGCCATGAGCTCGGACGGAATGGCCTCGGCCAGCTCCTGCACGTAGGCACCGTGGTACCCGTCGGGCGGCAGCTCGCTTCCGGTGCGGCGCGCCAGCACGGACAAGCCGAGATTCACGACCTGCGCGCCGAAGTCGTTGAAGTAGTACTCCCGCCCGACGTCATGGCCGACGGCGCCCAGCACGCGGCTCAGCACGTCGCCGACGAAGGCACCGCGCGCGTTCCCGACATGGAGCGGGCCCGTAGGGTTGGCACTGACGAACTCGACGTTGATGCGCTGGGGCGTGGCCGCGGTCCCTAGACCGAAGTCGCGACCGGCGTCACGGATCGGGCCGACCTGTGCGGCGACCCATCCCGGGTCGAGGCGGATGTTCAGGAATCCTGGCGGTGCCACCGAGACGTCGGCGACCGCGGGCGGGGCACGGAACGAGTTGGCGATCGCCTCGGCAATCCGCATCGGCGCGGCGCGCGCGACGGGCGCGAGCTGCATGGCAACGTTGCTCGCCCAGTCACCGTGCTCCGGCTTGGCGGGACGTTCGAGACCGATGTCTGGGAGTGGCGTGCCATCGGCAACGGTTAGGAGGCCGGCGCTCATGGCGCGGTCGCGCGCCTCGGCGATGGCGACGGCGAGATCGTTGCGGAGGCTCATGGGGCGTCGAGTCTAGCGCTTCGACCGCCGCGGCCTCGGGCTACGGTTGGGCGGGACCGACGACCGCGGCAGCGGTGTCCACGTCCGTGGTGGAATCCGAGTTCACGACGCCGCCGATCGCGAATGACAGGATCATCCAGGCCGCGGCGAGCGCGATCAGCACGCGATTGGGTCGGCGATGGGCAACGGTTCGGGCGGTCTGTTGCATGGGTGGTTTGGACGACTCGGCGCGAGTTTTGTTTCCCAGTCGTCCCGTCAATGCAAGCCATCTGCCAATGCCCGTCACCTGTGGTGCCTGGTGTCACCGCAGTCCTAGCGATCCCGGGCCAGCCGCAGCTCCAGCGCCTGGCCCGCGCTGAAGTCCATGAGGCCGAGCGCATCGGCGGCAACATCGAGCAGGGCTCCCGCCGGCGCAAGTCCGATGAGCTCGCAATGATCGATCTGCGTGCCGGCGTCACCCGCCAGGCGGCGCACCTCCCGCACGACCGCGGCGATGCCGGTGCGCTGCCAGTCGACGAGGTTGGTGCTGACCTGGGCCATTCTCGGCTGGCCGGGGTTCTCGAGCAGGACTCCCATTGCCTGCACGGCCGGCATCCCGCCCGAGCTCTCGCGAATCGCGTTGGCGATCTTGATGGCGAGGCCCAGGTCGTCGGAGCGCAGGTTGATGTTGAAGGCGATGAGCGGCTTCCGCGCGCCGACGGCCACCGCCCCGCCCCGCGGGTGAACCCGGGATGGCCCGAAGTCGGGTGCCCGATTGGGCCGGTCTCCGATCTCGTCGCGGATCGCCTCGTACTGGCCGCGACGAACCTCCGCGAGACGCCGCCGTTCGGGACGCAGGGCCGCGTCACCGTACAGGTAGACCGGCAGGTCGAATCGACCGGCAATTTGCTCGCCGAACCGTCGGGCGAGGTCGACACACTCCTCGATGCGGGTCGTGCCGAGCGGAACGAACGGGATGACATCCACCGCCCCGATGCGCGGATGGGCGCCGGTGTGCTGCTCCATGTCGATGAGCTCCAGCGCGCGGCCCACGGCGGCCGTCGCGGCGCGCACGACCGGCTCGGCGCTCCCGGCGAACGTGACGACGCTCCGGTTGTGCGTCTCGTCGCGCGTGTGGTCGAGCACGGTCACGCCCTCGATCGACCCGACGGCGCGGACGATCTCGTCGACGACCTCTGCCCGCCGGCCCTCGCTGAAGTTCGGTACACACTCGATCAATCCGCGCACGCCCCAGATCGTAGCGGGGCCGGTCCCGCGGTGACGGGCTGGTAGGCTCGGCCTGATGACGGCATCGAGAGCCCAGGGCCCGACCGGACGCCTGTACCTGGTGGCCCTACCGATCGGCAACCCGGACGACATGACGCCTCGCGCCGTGGCAATCCTCGGTGCGGTGGCACTCGTGGCGGCCGAGGACACCCGCCACTTCGCCACGCTCGCGCGGCGTCACGGCATTCGAGCCCGAGCCGTGAGCTACCACGATCACAACGAAGACCGGAGGTCGCGGGAGCTGCTTGCGCGGCTCGAGGCCGGGGACGATGTCGCCTTGGTTTCCGATGCCGGCACGCCGCTCGTCAGCGATCCGGGATACCGGCTGGTGCAGGCCGCGATCCGTGCGGGGATCGATGTCACGAGCCTGCCCGGGGCGTCGGCGGTCACGACGGCGCTCGCGGCGTCGGGGCTGCCGCCTCACCCGTTCCGGTTCGTGGGATTCCTGCCTCGCAGCCGGGCGGCACGGCGCACGGCCCTTGCGGCGCTGGTGGCGGATGACGCCACGCTGGTCGCCTTCGAGGCGCCGCGCCGAATCGTGGCCACCCTGGTCGATGTCCGGGAGGTGCTCGGCGATCGGCTTGCCTGCGTGGCCCGTTCGCTCACCAAGGAAGGCGAGCGGTACCAGCGAGGGCCGGTGTCGCGGCTGATCGATGAGCTGCGTGCCGAGGACGAGGTGCGCGGCGAGTGCACCCTGCTGGTGGCCGGCGCCGACGCGACCACTGGATCGATGGCCGATGCCGAGGACGATGCCACGCTCTTGTTGGCCTGTGGCGCTCCCGCGCGAGCCGTGCAGGACCTGCTGGTGCAGCGCCACGGTCTGCCGCGGCGCGAAGCGTATGCCCTGGTGCTCAGGCTGCGGGACCGATGACCTCGGAGATCGTGGAGCGCGTGCTTCGCTCGTCCAGATACCGCGACGTCGATCCCGCCCTGCTGGGTCGGCTGGCCGAGGAGGAGCTGGCCCGAGCACGGAACGTCGACGACGCGGTCAAGCGCGTGAAGCGCCGCCTGCACCAGGCGGTCGGCGCATTCCGCGGCTCGCGCCGAGCGAGCCGACTCGCCGACGCCTGGAACGGCGACCTGGAGGATCCGGTGTTCCGGGACGCCTGCATCGAAGCCATGCGCGGCCATGCGTCGACTCGCGAGCGGCTGAACGCGATCGACGCGCTCTACCCGGCGATCTGGTCCGTCACCGGCACGCCGGGGTCCGTCCTGGATCTCGGGTGCGGGCTGAACCCGCTGACGCTCCCCTGGATGGGAATCTCGCCCGTTGCGCGGTACACCGCCTCGGACGTCGACCGCCGTCCGCTGAGCACGGTCACCGCATTCCTCGAGCTCGTCGGCCAGGCGCATCGCATCGAGGTGCGCGATCTCGTCAGCGATCCACCCGAGGAGCGCGCCGACGTTGCCCTCCTCCTCAAGCTCGTCACGACCCTCGACCGCCAGGACCCCGGCGCCGCCGCCCGGCTCATCGACGCGCTCGACGTTCGGCATGTGGTCCTCTCCTTTCCGCTGCGGTCGCTCGGCGGCGGAAAGCGGGGCATGGGTCGAACCTACCGAGCGCGACTGGATCGCCTGCTGGAGGCATCGGTACGGGCTCGAACGCTGACCGAGGTCCCGGTCCCCGATGAGCTGGTCGCCGTGGTGGGGCTCGATGGCTGAGCCGATCACCACCGGTCGCGGCAGCCTTGCCGTTCCGACCTTCCTCCCGGACGCGACCCGCGCCGGCGTGCGCGGCGTGAGCAGCGAGGATCTGCGCGCGGTCGGGATCGAAGGCGTGGTCGTGAACGCATTTCACCTCCTCCGGCGCCCAGGAGCGCGCGTGGTCCAGGCCGCCGGCGGCATCCATCGGTTCATGGATTGGTCGGGTCCGATCCTGTCCGACTCGGGCGGATTCCAGGTCTGGAGCCTCATCCGGCAGGATCCCAATCGCGGCGTCATCCGCGACAACGAGGTGATCTTTCGCGAGCCGTCCACCGGGGAGAAGTGGAATCTGACCCCCGAGCGCGTGATCGGGGTGCAGTTCCAGCTTGGCTCCGACATCGTGGTGTGCCTGGACGACTGCACCGATGCCGAAGGTCCGGAGGCCGAGCAGGAGCGATCGGTCGAGCGGACCCTCCGCTGGGCACGTCGCAGCCGCGAGGAGTTCGACCGGCGGGTTGCCGAACGCCGGGCCGACGTGCCACCGCGGATCTTCGCGGTCGTCCAGGGTGGAGGGTCGGAGCGGCTGCGTCGCCAGTGCGCGACCGAGCTGGCGTCCATCGGCTTCGACGGGTACGGATTCGGGGGATGGCCGCTGGACGCCGAGAGCGCCCTCCTGGCCGATCCGCTGCGCTGGGTCGCCGAATCATTGCCGGCCGATGCTCCGAAGCACGCGTTGGGCATCGGCCGACCCGATCACGTGGTCAGCGCCGCAGCCCTCGGCTATTCGATCTTCGACTGCGCGCTCCCCACGCGCGATGCTCGACACGGCCGGCTCTATGCCTTCCGATCAGGGTGGCAGGACCGCCGGCCGTCGCCGGGAGACCATTTCTACCGCGCGATTCGCATCCACGACGCCGAGCACCGGGTTGCCCATGGACCGATCGAGGACGGCTGTGACTGTCCGCTGTGCGCGCGCCACTCCGCCGCGTACCTCCACCACCTCTTCAAGGTCGGCGACCTCTCGGCCGAGCGGCTGGCCACGCTCCACAACCTTCGGTTCTACGTCAGGCTGTTCGAGCTGCTGCGAGCCGGCTAGGCATGCGCGGCAGCCTGCGCCGGATCCTCGCGCCCGAGGGTATCGGGATTGACATTGCGGGCGCGTGCCATGCGCTCGGTGAGCAGCTGGAGCGAGATCGCGGCGCCGAGCAGCGCCGGGGCGGGGCCCGGGATGCGTCCGGCGCGGGGCGGGACCACGCGGCCGGCCGGCGTGAGGTCATCGTCGAGGCTTCGCGAGACCTCGGCCGAAAGGATGGCCGCCGCCGGAACCGAGAGCGACGCCGCCGCGGCCAGCAGGCGTTCGGCGCGCTGACGGACCTCGGGTATCGGCGCGGCGTCGGCGACGATGAGGATGAGCCCGGTCCAGCGGGTGGCTGCGGCGAGGTGGCCGTGGTGCAGGGTCTCGAGCTGGTAGGCGGAGGCCGGCAGATGGGCGCCCTCCGCGATCTTGAGTGCGAGCTCGCGCGCCGAGACATGGTCCGGCCCGGCGCCGGCGACCATGATTCGGTCGCATCCGGCGAGCGCCGAGGCAACCGTGGCGGCCGTATGGGGATCGATCGCGCCATCGAGCAGGGATCGGATCCCGATGACGTCGGGCTTGCGGTCGGCCAGCCGCGCGCCTGCCGCGATGCCGACGAGGATGGGTGACAGGTAGCCGACGGTATGGCACCAGCTCTGGTCCTGCTCGTCGGTCGTGATGACGATGCGGGCCGTCTCCGCCCCCGGTGACCCGGCTCCGACGGTGATGAGGGCGGTCGCCACCCCGGCCCTCGAGGCCGCGTGCAGTGCCGCATTCGTCATCGCCGTCCCGCCCTCGTGAGAGACGCCGATGAGCAGGCCGCTGTCGGGCGGGCGGGGTAACAGCTCCAGCGCCTGGACGGCCCGTACCTCGCGACCCGAAGGCAATCCGAGGCCCTCGGTCAGCAGCTCCGCGACGGCCATCGCCGCGTGCTCCGACGTGCCGCAGCCCGTCACCATGATCGGCTGGTGGGCGGCCACGGCTGTGCGGATGGCGTCGACGAGATCGGCGAGCGCGGGATCGGATGCGAGGCGGTGAAGCAGGCGTTCGGCGAGCGCGGGCTCGGCCGCGATCATCTCGCTCATCACGTACGGCGCGCGTCCACGGAACGCCGGCATCTCGGACGGGGCCCACGGATCGGGAGGTCCGGGCAGCGGCTCGTTCGCCGCACGTTGTGCCAACGCGTCAGCGATCGTCGGATCGCATGGGGATCCGGACCCCGCGCTCGTCAGCGACCTCGAGCGCCCGCTCGTAGCCGGCATCGGCGTGGCGGATGACGCCCATGCCGGGATCGCTGGTCAGGACCCGCTCGAGCCGAGCCGCCGCCTCGGGGGTGCCATCGGCGACGACGACCATGCCGGCATGGAGCGAGTAGCCGATGCCGACGCCACCGCCGTGATGGAAGCTGACCCAGGTGGCCCCGGCGGCCGTGTTCACCAGTGCGTTGAGGATCGGCCAGTCGGCGATGGCGTCGGACCCGTCGCGCATGGCCTCGGTCTCACGGTGCGGTGACGCTACCGAGCCGGCGTCGAGGTGGTCACGGCCGATGACGATCGGGGCACTCACCTCGCCCGACGCCACGAGGTCGTTGATGGCGGCGCCGGCGCGTGCGCGTTCGCCGTAGCCAAGCCAGCAGATACGCGCCGGAAGGCCCTGGATCGGGACCTTCTCGGCGGCCAGCCGCAGCCAGCGCTGGAGCCCCTCGTCGTCGGGGAAGAGGCCGGCGAGCGCCTGGTCGATGCGCGCGATGTCCTCGGCGTCGCCGGAGAGCGCCGCGACCCGGAACGGGCCGCGGCCCTCGCAGAAGAGCGGACGGATGAAGGCGGGGACGAACCCGGGGAAGTCGAACGCATTCTCGACGCCGCCCTCACGAGCGACCTGGCGGATGTTGTTGCCGTAGTCGAAGGTGACGGCGCCTGCGGCCTGGAATGCCAGCATGGCCCGCACGTGCTCCGCCATCGATGCGGTGCTACGTCGGATGTACTCGTCAGGATTGGCTTCCCGAATGGCGGGCGCATCGGCCGGTGAGATGCCGATCGGGACGTAGCCGCCGAGCGGGTCGTGGGCGCTCGTCTGGTCCGTGACGAGATCCGGGCGCCAGTCTCGACGCACCAGCTCCGGCAGAACCTCGGCGGCATTCCCGACAAGCGCCACGGATCGGCTCCGGCGATCGGAGCGCCAGGATTCGACCATGGCGAGGGCTGCGTCCAGGTAATAGACCACGTCGTCCACGTACCCCGCGGCGAGCCGTCGGCGGGCCCGGGATTCATCGACTTCGACGACGAGGGCCACCCCTTCGTTCATGGTCACGGCCAGCGGCTGCGCGCCACCCATGCCGCCGAGCCCGGCCGTCAGCGTCACCGTTCCCGCGAGGCTACCGCCGAAGTGCTGGCGCGCCGCCTCGGCGAAGGTCTCGTAGGTTCCCTGAATGATTCCCTGGGTTGCGATGTAGATCCACGACCCTGCCGTCATCTGGCCGTACATCGTCAGTCCGGCGCGCTCCAGCTCCCGGAACTTCTCCCAGGTTGCCCAATGCGGCACCAGGTTCGCGTTTGCGATGAGAACCCGCGGCGAGTCAGGCGTGGTGCGGAAGACGCCTACCGGCTTGCCGGACGCCACCAGGAGCGTCTCGTCGTTCTCCAGGCGTCGAAGCTCGGCGACGATGGCATCGAACGCGTCCCAGCTGCGCGCGGCGCGGCCCGTGCCGCCGTAGACGATGAGGTGGTCCGGATCCTCGGCCACATCGGGGTCGAGATTATTCATCAGCATCCGCAGCGCGGCTTCCTGCTGCCACCCCTTGCAGGTCAGTTCCCTGCCGCGAGGGGCGCGAACGGTGCGGGGACCGCTTCGCGGTCCGACGGCTGTCATGCGCCGATGATACGGCTCGCCGCGAGGCACCAGCGCGGTGGCGTCATGCGCGAGAGAGGAGGAACGCCGTCGCGGGCTGCGGCGCCAAGTACGAGCGTGGACCCGGCGAGCATCCCCCACAGGCCCGCCACGATCGGCTCGGGCATGCCTCAGTCGTCCCCGAATGGATTCGGTCGCTTGGGACCGTCGGGAGGCAGGCGGAACAGGTCGTCCGGATCGCGCTGCCGGGGGAGTGGCAGGGGCCATTCGTCGCCCTCATCGGGTTCGGCGGCGCGCAGTAGTCCGGACCATGCGTCGGCATCGGTCTCGCCGGTCAGCTCGCGCCGGTAGACCGGGTAGCGATCGTCGCCGGCCGCCCGCTCGAAGCCGGCCCCCTCGTAGGCGGACGCCGGACCCGGTGACGGCAGCCATGGATCGGCGGACGCTTCAGGATAGGCCTCGACCGCGGTGATTCCGCGCCCGTCGAGCTCGGCGCACACTGCGTTGAGCAGCGCAACGGCGGAAGTGTGCCGGTCGGACTCGGCAGGAACGATCTGCAGGCAGGTGATCACCCAGGGAGCCGGCGAGTCCGGGAGCTGCGGATATCGCTCGCGGATCGATTGAGCGCGGGGGTAGGCGCTCAGCGGACCGAACTGCGCGTAGCCCATCGCCTCGCCCGGATTCGACCCGGTCGCGTAGGCGAGCATGGCGTACGAGCCGGAGATCCCCTGGCCGGCGAGGAGACGCCGTCGCTTCAATGCCGCGCGGGAATCGACATCGGTGGCGTCGTCGGGCGGAGTCGCGCGGGTGCCATCGATGCGCTCCCAGTAATCACAGGTCTGGCATCGGGCTCCTGGGAGGCCCGGAGCCGGGATGTCGCCGACGTTCGATTCGTCGACGAGCTCGAACCGCAGGTCAGCCATGGGCGATCTGCGTCGCTCCGTTGGCCAGGAGCTCACCCGAGTGCACGAGCTCACGAACCGCCGCGATGTCGGGGCTCGGAGGACGATCGGCGTCGAGGTGCGGGACGATGGTGCGGATCCGCTGGTGGGCGCGGGCGATGCCCGCACCGGGTCGCATCGGCGTATGGAAGTCCAGTCCCTGTGCCGCGCACAGCCCTTCGATCGCGAGCACGAGCTCAGCGCGATCGACCGCCGCGTGCAGGTGGAGCGCCGCGGTACCGCCCATGCTGACGTGGTCCTCCTGGTTGGCGCTCGTCGGGATCGTGTCGACCGACGACGGATGGGCCAGCGTCTGGAGCTCGTTCACCAGGGCCGCCGCGGTGTAATGGGCGATCATCATGCCGCTCTCCACGCCGGGGTTCTCGGCCAGGAATGCGGGGAGGCCGGAGAGGTGCGCGTCCACGAGCCGCGCCGTGCGACGCTCGGAGATCGATGCCAGCTCAGCCACCGCAAGGGTGGCGTAGTCCATGGCAAGCGCCAGCGGCTCGCCATGGAAGTTGCCACCCGAGACGACATCACCATTTGGGAAGACGAGCGGGTTGTCGGTCACCGAGTTGATCTCGACCTCGAGCACCCGGGCCAGCTCGCCGATGGCGTCGCGCGCCGCGCCGTGGACCTGCGGCATGCAGCGCAGCGAGTAGGCATCCTGGACCCGGTGCTCGCTCTCGGCATGCGACGCGCCGATCTCGCTGCCGGCCAGCAGCTCCCGCAAGTGGCGAGCCGATGCGACCTGACCGGGGTGGGGTCGGGCCGCGATCAGCCGCTCGTCGAATGCCGCACCGGTTCCGAGCATGGCCTCGAGGCTCATGGCGCCGATCACATCGGCCGTCAGCGCCAGGCGGAGGGCATCGTGATGCGCCAGCGCGCCGATGCCGGCCATCAGCTGCGTCCCGTTGAGCAGCGCCAGGCCCTCCTTCGCCTGCAGGACGACGGGCTTCAGCCCCGCGCGACCGAGCGCATCGGCCCCCGCACCGGGGCCGGCACCATCCACCGTCGCCTCGCCCTCGCCGATCATGACGAGGGCAAGATGGGCAAGCGGCGCGAGGTCGCCGGAGGCGCCCAGGCTGCCGCGTGACGGGATCACCGGGTGGACGGCCGCATTCAGCATGGCGATCAGCAGCTCCGCCACCTCGACCCGTGCGCCGGACAGCCCGATCGCCAGGGTATTCGCGCGGAGCAGGAGCATCGCGCGGACGACATCATCCGGCAGCGGATCGCCCACGCCGGCGGCATGGGAGCGGACGAGGTTGCGCTGCAGGTCGGCCGTGCGATCCGGGTCGATCCGAACGTCGGCGAGATCGCCGAAGCCGGTCGTGATCCCGTACGCGGTGGCGCCGCCAGCCACGAGACGATCGACGACGGCGCGTGACTGCGTCATGCGGTCTGCCGCATCGGCATCCAGCACGACCGCGCGCCGTCCGCGCGCGACCTGGATCACGTGGTCGATGGTGAGATCACGCCCGGAGAGCGGTAGCGGCGGCATCGGTCCCTATACTACGCACCGTGCGACGGCTGCCGGACCCCATGAGACGCCTCGTGGTGAGCGACGAGGCGGCGAACCGGCTCGGCGGGGCGGTGCCCAGCCCGGCGGCGGCGTTCCTGCTGGCCGTGATCGCCCTTCCCGGCCTCTTCTGGCTCGTGATGCTGAAGCGGACGACCGTCTACACCGCTCCCGAGGAGTGGATGATGACGACCATCATCCCGGGCATTCACTCGTGGGTCGAGACGAACCTGCCTCCGGTCGAGCTGCTCGTCATTGCGATCAGCGCCCTGGGCAGCGGGTGGTTCGTGGCGTTGGCCTTCGCCGGCTTCGGGCTCCTGGCCCTTGCCAAGCAGCGCCGCGACCTCGCGCTGCTGTTCGCCCTGGGCACGCTCGCCTTCCCGATGGAGTGGGCGCTGAAGTACTTCACCTCGTCCGAGGCGATCAGCTTCACGGCGCTGCTCGGCGCCATCGTCAACGTCAACAACGTCGGTCTCGACGACATCGCCGACTTTCCGGCCGGGCACGCGCTGCGAGCCACGGTCCTGTACGGCATCGCGGCGTTCAGCGTGGCACGGCTGGCGCACGATCATCGGCAGGGCCAGGTGGCGTACGCAGTCGCCGCGGTCTTCGTCGGTGCCATCAGCGCCACCCGCATCTATCTCGGCGCCCACTATCCGATGGACATCCTCGGCGGCCTCATGGCGGGCGCGGCGCTGCTGGCGATCCTGGTCGCGGTCCACGTCCTGAGGGTCGACGAACGCGCGCGCGCTCGGGAGTTGGCCGAGCAGGCCGAACGTGCCGCGTCGGGCCGTCGCCGCGTGGCCGTGCCCCGTCGCAGCCAGGTCGAAGGCTAGACCCTGCTCGACTTCATCGACCGCGAGGTCATCCCGTTCGTCCTCCAGATGTACGACGCCGTCGGCTACGTCGGCGTCGCCTTGGCCGTCGCCCTCGAGACGATCGTGGCGCCGATCCCCTCAGAGGTGATCCTCCCGATGGCGGGCTGGAAGGTCAGTCAGTCGGCCGCCGATGCGTCGGTGCTGGAGCCGCTGACCGGTCTGCCGTGGAACATCCAGCTGGCGGTCGTCCTGGCGACCGTGGGCAGCGTGGTGGGCGCGGTCGTCGGCTACTACATCGGCGCGTGGGGAGGCCGCCCGTTGCTCGACCGCTACGGACGATACGTCGGCATCGGCGCCAGTGACCTCGATCGTGCCGATCGCTGGTTCGAGCGCTGGGGAACGTGGGCGGTGTTCTTCGGACGCATGGTGCCGCTGGTCCGCACTTTCGTGAGCTACCCCGCCGGCATCAGCCGGATGCCGATGGGGCGGTTTCTGCTGTACAGCACGCTCGGCTCGCTGCCGTGGAACGCGGCGCTGATCTATGCGGGATTCGTGGTCGGCGAGAACTACGTCCAGATCGAGGCGGCGATCAAGCCGTACGAGTACCTGATCTACGCCGTCGTCCTCGCCATCGCGGCCGTCGTCATCATCCGATGGCAGGTGAGCAAGCGGCGGCAGGTGAACGCCAGTTGACCCGATGATCCGCGCGTGCCACGATCGGCGTTCGAACGAATCCATCGTCTTCGGGGCGGGGTGAAACTCCCCACCGGCGGTCGGCTCATGATCTGGGCCAGCCCGCGAACCGCATCGGCAACGCGCCGACGCGGCTGACCTGACCCCCGGCACCCGCCGGGGCAGACAGGGCCGACGGTCATAGTCCGGATGGGAGAAGACGACCGCGCGACTCGCCGTGTCCCGGCGAGGAGCGATGGCGTGGTCCCGTGCGCGATGGCGAACCGCACGGGAGCGCCATGACCGCCGCCAGCATCGACCCACGAGGTCTCGATCTCGCGATCCGCGACGTGAGCGTGCTGTTCTCCTCATCCCGCGGCGATGTCCTCGCGCTCGATGACCTCAGCCTCGACATTCCGGCGGGTTCGTTCACCGTGGTCATCGGGCCGAACGGGTGCGGGAAGAGCACGATGCTGCGTCTCGTCGCCGGGCTCCTGCCGCCGACCGGGGGATCCGTCACGGTCGGGGCGCAGGCGCCCCATCCGGGCGATGGCCGCGTCGGTCTCGCGTTCCAGCAACCCCGGCTCGTCCCGTGGCGCACGACGCTCGACAACGTCGCACTTCCTCTCGAGCTGATCGGAGTGTCGCCGAGCGATCGGCGCGCGCGCGCCGCGGATGCACTGGAGCGCGTCGGCCTGGGCGCTGTGACCCAGCTTCGGCCGCGCGAGCTGTCGGGAGGCATGGCCCAGCGCGCGGGGCTGGCCCGAGCCCTCATCAGCGATCCGCCCGTCCTCCTGCTGGACGAGCCATTCAGCGCACTGGACGCGCTGACCCGTGAGACCTTCGACGCGGAGCTTCAGCGCCTGTGGATGGACCGCCGGCGGACGGTTGTCCTCGTGACCCACAGCGTCGCCGAAGCGGTCCAGCTCGCCGACCGCGTGGTCGTCATGACGCCGCGGCCGGGTCACGTCGCCCGCATGGTGGAGGTCCCGCTGCCGCGACCCCGGGACGCGGATCTGATCGGGAACCCCACGGCGGCGGCGGTCGCGGCCGAAGTGCGGAGCGCCCTCGTCTCGGGTCACGCGAACGAGCTGCGTCCATGGGCGGGCAGCGCTGCGGAGGGCGTGGCATGAGCCGGGTCGTCGCCGCGCTCGTGAGCCTCGCCGCGTTCCTGGTGATCTGGAAGGTGGCCGTCGTCATCGGCGGCTATCCCGAATACATCCTGCCGGCCCCGGACGTCGTGGCGGCGCGCGGATGGCGGGCCGTGGGCTCCGGCATCCTGTGGCAGCACACCGCGGTCACCGTGCTCGAGATCGTGCTCGGGTTCGCCGCCGGCGCGACGGCGGCCATCGCCACCGGCGTGGCACTCGGCAAGAGCGTCCTGGTCGAGCGCGTCCTGTCGCCGTACATCGTGGCGGCGCAGGCCGTGCCGATCCTGGCACTCGCGCCGCTGCTCGACATCTGGTTCGGCGGCGGCCTGCTGGCCCGTGTTGCGATCTGCGCGCTCATCGTCTTCTTTCCGATCGCCATCGCCACCATGGTCGGCATCCGATCCACGGATCCGCAGCTCGCCGAGATGCTGCGCGGCATCGGTGCCGGGCCGGCACAGCGGGTTCGCCTGCTCGACATTCCATCGGCGCTTCCCGTGATCTTCGGCGGGCTCCGCGTCGGCGTGACGCTCGCCGTGATCGGTGCCGTCGTGGCCGAGTGGGCGGGAGCATCGGTCGGGCTCGGCGTCCTCATCAACATCGCGAACCAGGGTTTGTTCGACACGCCACTCATGTTCGTCGCGCTCGCCACGCTCGCCACCATCGGCCTCGCCTTCTACGGCGCCGTGGTGCTCGTCGAGCGACAACTGATCAGCCAATGAAAGGACGACCGATGTCTCCATCCCGCCTTCTCGTCGCAAGCCTGGCCACGATGCTGGTTCTTGCGGCGTGCCAACCCACGAGCTCGGGCGACTCGACGGCCAGCTCGGGCGAGCTGCGTCAGGTGACGTTGCTGCTCGGGTATCGGCCTGACGTGCAGTTCGCGCCGTTCTATGTCGCGCAGCGCGAGGGGTTCTACGCCGATGCCGGACTGGACGTCGAGATCGAGCACCAGCAGGCGCCGGACGTTCAGCGCCTGGTCGCCAGTGGCGAGGCCGAGTTCGGCGTCGCCGACGCCACCGACGTGATGATCGCCCGCACGTCGGGCATCCCGATCCGTTACGTCAGCACGCTGTACCAGGGCTTCCCCGTCGCGTTAATCGGCAAGTCGAGCGACGTGCCGACGGATCCCGCGGGGCTGGCGGGGGCGTCGATCGGCACGCCCGGGCGGTTCGGTTCCTCGTGGCACGCTTTGCTCGCCCTACTGGAGGCCGGGGGCCTGACTGAGGACGACGTCACGATCCGGGAGTACCCGCAGTTCAACCAGGTCGATGGCCTCTCGAATGGCGACGTCGACCTGATCACCGGGTTCCGCAACAACGAACCGCTGCGTCTGGAGGCGCGGGGCATGGACCTCGGACTGCTGACCGTCGACGAGATCGCCCCATTGCCCGGACCCGGGGTCATCGTGGGGGATGATCTCCTCGCCTCGGATCCGGCGCTGGTCCGCGCGTTCACCGAGGCCACGGCCGCGGCACAGGCCGCGGTCATCGCCGATCCGGATCTGGGCTTCGCCGCCGCGGAGGCGACTGTGCCGAGCGTCGCCGAGGACCCGGAGGTCGCGCGGTCGATCCTCGACGCGACCGTGGAGCTGTGGACCGGCGACGGATTCGACGAAGGCGCGATCGACCAGATGGCGTGGTCGGCGGGCTACGACACGATGGTGCGTCTCGGATTCATCGACGGCAGCGTGCCGTTGGCGGAGATGATCGGCGAGCCCGGGCCCTAGCCGGGTCGGTTCGCGGACGCGGCGCGCTCCGCCGCCTCGACGGTCTGCCGCAGGACCATCATCGGCGTGACGGGCCCGACGCCCCCGGGGACCGGGCTGATGGCGGTGACCAGGGGGGCGACCGACGGAGCGTCGACGTCGCCAACGACGCCTCTCGGAGTGGCGTTGATGCCACAGTCGATGACGATGGTGGACGAGTTGACCATCTCGGGCCCCACGAGGCCCGGCGATCCGGCGGCCACCACCAGGAGCTCCGCGCGCTGCGCCTCGCCCGCCAGATCAACGGTGGCCCGGTGGCAGATGACGACGGTCGCATCTCTCGCCACGAGCAGCGACGCGACCGGACGGCCCACTACGGCCGACCTGCCGATGATGACCGCGCGCCGGCCGGCAACCGAGATGCCATGAGCCTCGAGCAGCGCGATGACCGCCAGCGCGGTCGCCGGGACGAATGCGGGTTCGCCGCGTGCCAGCCATCCAGCGTTCGCCGGCGTCGCGCCGTCGACGTCCTTCGCCGGATCGATGCGTTCGACAAGGCGTCGCCCGAGCTCCGGGTCGGATAACGGCTGCGCCACGACGATGCCGGCGACCCGCGGGTCGCCGTTCAGACGGTCGATGGTCTCGATCAATGGACCCGAGTCGTCGGTCAACGCGAGCGGTTCGACCCCGACCCGTCGCGCGGCTCGTTCGAGGCTCGACGCGTAGAGCGCGGACGCTTGGCTGGAGCCGGAGCGCAGGATGGCGAGCCGCGGCGGCCCGCTGGAATCTCCGTCCAGGCGAGCGACCCGGTCGGCCAACTCGATCCGGAGATCCGACGCGACCCCGCGTCCGTCGAGGAGTCGGGCCGTCACGGCATGCGGTCCGCGACTGTGGAGCGCACGGCGGCCTCGCGCTCGCCGACGCTGTCCAGCAACGTGCGGATCTCGGCCGCGGCGTCATCGCGCAGGGTCTCGTCGCCCTTCACCATCGGGAGGTTGATCTCGACGTTGAGCGCCGCACCGCGCAGAGCGGTGCTCGCAAGCATTGCGCCAACCCCGACGTCGCTGATCGCTTTGCGATTGCCGATCGGTGCCAGCCGCGCGGCCAGATCGAGCACCTCGGACGCAGCACGGGCCACCGCCAAGGGTGCTCGGACGGCTTCGCGAATGGCGGCATCGAACTGCACCCGGCGCGCCTCGCGCTCCCGTTCCGTGGTCCTGGGCAGGCGCCGCGAATGGACGACAGCGGCATACGCGACGGCATCGGCATCAACCAGGCCCATGAGCTCCGACTGGAACTGCGCCGAGGCCACGCCGATCTCGGTGAGTGGCACGGCGAAATTCTCGGTGTCGGGCCGGCCCACGCTGAGTTCCACGACCATGTGGATCAGCGCCGCGCCCATTGCTCCGGCCATCGCGGCCGCGCTTCCCCCGCCCGGCACGGGATCGCTGGTGGCCATCCGGTGGACCAGGTAGCGCATCGGCTGATCGACGAGGCGCTCGTCCATCGCTCACAGCTCCTCGGGTGCGGCTGCCCCGGGGACGAGAATCGGCCCGGACGACGCCGAGCCGATTGTAGGCGGGTCGGCGGGGTCGTCAGGCGGCGTGCTCGACGGCCTCGAGGAACCAACGTCGGCGACGCCCGTCGAACGACACCGATGCGCGGCTGCCGTCTGCGCCCGACAGAACGTAGGTCACGCGCGGTCCGCGTTCGGCCGGATAGGCCGAGCGCTCGTCGCGCACGGCGTCGAGATTCGTGATCCGGAGTGAATGGCCGTTCCAGCGGATCTCGGACGGGCGTGCCGCCTGGCGGTCCCAGCGAACGCGTGCCTCGATGGGCGTGATGTTGACGAGTGCCATGGTGCAGGTGCTCCTCACGATGCGGCCTGCGCGGGCACGCGAACAGGCGTTCTATTCAGGGACGTCATCATACCGAACAGGTGTTCGGAACGTCAAGCATCGTCTTCGACCTCAGGATCCACGCCGTCGGCCCGCTCCCCGAAGTCGAATCTGCGTCTCGGACGCTCGGCCAGGAGCCGGGCGCGGGTGATCGCCGCCTCCCCGAAGCGCTCGCGGACCGCGTCGATCGACTGGGAGAGTCGGTCTTCTCGAGCGGGCGTCCCGAACAGCGTCAGCTGCTGGGCGTCCGTCAGCGAGATGGCCGTCAGGCCGATGAGGCGGACGCCGCGTCCCGGCACCTGCGTCCGACGCAGGAGGGCCAGCGCCGCTTCGTACAGGGGATGGCTGTCGCGCGTCGGGTGCGGCAGTGGCGCCTGCCGGGTCAGGGTTTCGAATCCCTCGTATCTCAGCTTGAGCTGGACGGCCCGGGTCGCGAGGTCATGCCGCCGCAGCCGGCTGGCCACGGACTCGGCAAGGTCGAGCAGCGTGGCCTCGAGCCGGCCTGCGTCGGCGCTGTCGGTGTCGAACGTGTGCTCGTGCCCCACACTCTTCGGCGCGTGCGTGGTCGCGACTCGGCCGGGGTCGAGGCCACGGGCCCGCGCCGCCAGCTCCGCGCCGTGGCGTCCGAAGCGCCGCTCGAGCGTCGCGGTCCCCAGCGCGGCGAGCTGCCCGATCGTCGAGACACCGTAGTCGGAGAGTGCCCGCTGCGCCTTCGGCCCAACCCCCCAGAGGCGACGGATCGGAAGCGGGGCCAGGAATGCGGCCTCAGTGCCCGGCGGAACGACGACGAGCGCGTCCGGCTTGCGAAGGTCGGATGCGACCTTCGCGCACAGCTTGTTCGTCGCCACCCCGACGGACACGACGAGACCGACCTCCTCAAGGACGCGCCGCTTGAGATGTCGTGCGATGGTCGGTCCGTCACCGAACGCGGCCACGCTGTTCGAGACGTCGAGGAATGCCTCATCCAGGCTGATCGGCTCGACGATGGGCGTGTACGAGGCGAAGATCGCCATGACGCGCTGCGACAGCTCGCGGTAGCGCTCGGGCCGACCCGGAAGGAAGACACCCTGCGGACAGCGGCGCGCCGCGGTGCGGAGCGGCATGGCCGAAACGACGCCGAAGGCCCGCGCCTCGTAGGACGACGCGCTCACGACGCCGCGCTCATCGGGACGTCCCCCCACGATCACCGGCCGGCCGCGCAGGGCTGGGTTGTCGAGCTGCTCGACGCTGGCGTAGAACGCGTCGAGATCCGCGTGCAGGATCGTCGGCATCGTGGGCTCAGACGCTGATCGCCACGCGGCGGTCGGCGGCAGCCGGGGCAAGCACCGCGAGGACGCGCTCGGCCTCGGCAATCAACAGGTCCAGCTCGCGGGGTGGGATGGGGCCGAACGGCCGCAGCTCGAGCAGCGTGGCGTCAGTGTCTCGGATGAAGTCCCACGTTCCGGCCACCATGCCCTCGACGAGGAATGTCGGCCGCACGTCCGCGTTCCGGCTGAAGACCGCCGCTCGATGATCGTCCGTGATGACCCGATCGCGGTGCTTCGGCTCGTGCGACAGGAGGAGGCTGTCCCATCGGGCCAGCAGTCGCGGCGGCGCCTCGATCGCCGCGTCCGGCCGAGGTGCGGACTCGAGGTCGAGCAGCGTCCGGCCCTTCTCATCGCTGAAGGTGCGCAGCTCATCGGCGATCGATTCGACGGCCTGGCGCCAGACGCCGATGCCGCCGCGGCCCCGACCGACGTATGCCGCGAGGTCCTCGACGCTGGCCGGTCCGAAGGCCGCCAGGTACCGCCGGGCGATATGGACCCGCGCCGTGCCGATGTCGACGTGCGGCGGCTCCATCTGCAGCCAGTCCGCCGCGACCGCGTACCGGGATCGGCCGTATCCCTCTCCGGCATGCGGGACGTGCACCATCGGCACCAGCGCCGCGAGATGCCGCCAGTGAATGCGCTGGGCCGCGGTTGTGATCGGTCCCGCCTCCGCCTCGAGCAGACGGTCCAGCTCGGTCGAGCTGCGCGGGCCTTCGGAGAGGACAGCCATGGCCGCTCGATGGGCGGCGATCAGGCGGCGGCCGAGGTCGGAATCGATCGGGTCCTCCTTCGCCAGGAGACGCCATTGGGCGAGGCGAAGTGGCTGGCACACCGTGAACATCGGCCAGAGGTCGTCGGCGGTGACGACGTGGATCGTGATCCGCATGAGCGAGCTGCGCACCACCTCACGACGGTCGAGCGCGCCGGCGAGGTCGGAGGTCCGGTCGTCCGTGGACCGCGCAGCGAGCGCCACCGGAGGCCACTCCGGATGCTGAGCCTGGAGAGATCCGACGCGTTCGACCGTGTCGCGTGCGGAGACGCCGATCATCGGGTCGAGGAGCCCTTGCCGAGCCAAGGTCGCGCGATTCAACTCGCGCACCGTCACGGGCGCCACCGCGGTACGGGTCTAGGTGAGGCGGCGAATGACGCCGACGACCTTGCCCTGGATCTGGACCTCGGCCGCGTAGATCGGCTCCATCTCGGCATTGGCCGGCTGCAGCCTGATCCGATCCTTCTCGCGGAAGTAGCGCTTGAGCGTGACGCCGTTGTCCTCGAGCAGGGCGACGACGATGTCGCCGTCACGCGCCGTGGCCTGTGGCTGCACGATCACGAAGTCACCATCGTCGATCAGGGCGTCGATCATGCTCTTGCCTCGGACGCGCAGCACGTACGAGTCCTCGCGCGCCTCCATCGACCGCGGGACTGCGAGCGTCTCGGCGGCGTCCGCGTATGCTTCGATCGGCTGGCCGGCGGCGATCTCGCCCAGGACGGGCAGCGTCAACGTCTCACGCTCGACCGGCATCCGGAACGGCGTGACCTTGGCCGGGTCCGCGGCGCGGTCCCGCGGACGGGTGACGCGCAGCGCTCGCGAAGCGTGCGTGCCACGCTCGAGCAGGCCGTCTCGCTCGAGGGCAATGAGGTGATGATGGACCGCGCTGGTGGACGCAAGGCCGACGGCATCGGCGATCTCGCGGACGGAGGGCGGATAGCCGCGCTCCTCTACGGTGCCTGCGATGCAATCCAGGATTCGCTGGCGTCGCTCCGCGTCATGCCGGGTCATCTGCGTTCCTCCAGGTCGGGCTGCGCTGCACCGACGTCCCACGACCTTACCAGAACGCTTGTTCTAATGTCAAACCGGCAGGCGACACCGGCCCTGCTATCATGCCCAACCCATCCAGACCTCCGGAGTTCGGCGTGAACCTGTCCTCGTCCTCGCGCTATCTGCGCATGGGCCGTCTCATCGTGAAGCTCCCCACCTATGCCCGCATGGTGTGGGGACTCGTGCGCGATCCCCGCACGCCGCTCGGTCTCAAGGGGATGCTGCTGGCGGCGCTGGCGTACGTCGTGATGCCGGTCGACCTGATCCCGGACGTCATCCCGATCCTCGGCCAGGCCGATGATCTCACCGTGCTGCTGCTGGTCCTGGATCTCTTCATCCAGAATGCGCCGCCCGAGGTCCGCGCCGAGCACTCGGCCCGCGCTCGCAACGGGACGGCCGATCTCGATCGGGACCTGGCGCGACTGCGCAACCTGATGGGCGATCGATTCGATCGCATCAGGGACGACCTCCCGGAGCTGCTGGACCGATACGGACGCATGCGCGACCCCGACGAGGTGAAGCGCGCACTTGCCTCGTGGCGCCGGCAGCGATCACTCACCACGACATCGATGAAGGAGTTGGAATGAAGGTCATTCTCAAGCGGGACGTGAAGGGACTCGGCCGCGAGGGCGACCTCAAGGACGTCAAGGACGGCTATGCCCGCAACTTCCTGCTTCCGACGGCGGCCGCCGTCGTGGCGGACAAGGGGGCCGTTGCGAACTGGGAGCGGCATCGCGATCAGCGCGAGGAGCGAGATCGCAGCATCCGGGCCGAGGCCGAGGCGACCGCCGAGAAGATCCGCGAGATGAAGCTCGAGATCCCGGTCAAGGCCGGTGAGCGGGGGCGCCTCTTCGGCGCGGTCACTGGCCACCAGATCGGCGAGCTCATCAACCGCGAGGGCATCGAGCTCGACCGGCACGCCCTCCATCTTCGCGAGCCGATCAAGGCCCTGGGCGACTACCGGATCGATGTGAAGATCATGGCCGGCGTGGAGGCCGTGCTGAGCGTGAGCGTGGTGGCCGCCGAGGCCTGAGCGCCGATCGCGACGGTGACACGTGAGCTGTCGGATCAGCGTGCGGTAATCGGCCGGTACGTCACCGCGGGATACCCTTCCACATGCCGTCCACACCTGTGAGCCCGTTATCCCCACCCGCGGGGATAAGTCCGTTGAGTGGCCTGCGACCATGAAGGAGCGCTCGGTGGTCACGGGTCCCCTCAACGGACCGGCCGGGCGCGCTTCATGCGCGCCACACCCCGTGCGAGATCGATAGAACGTGAGCATCGACAAGCTGGCTCCCCAGGCGGTCGAGGCCGAGCAGAGCGTGCTCGGCTCGATCCTCATCGACGCGGATGCCGTCCTGAAGGTCGGCGACTTCCTGAAGCCATCGGACTTCTACCGCGCGCAGCACGCCGATATCTACGAGGCGATGCTCGCCCTCCATGGGCAGCGAGAGCCGATCGACCTCGTCACGCTCGGGGACGAGCTCCGTCGTCGGGATCGGTTCGAGAACATCGGCGGACCGGCGTACCTGACGTCGCTCATGAACGCCGTGCCGACCGCCGTCCACGCCGAGCACTACGGCCGGATCGTGGAGCGCAAGTCCGTGCTGCGCAACCTCATCGGCGCCGCTGGAAAGATCGCCGCCGTCGGCTACGAGGAGGCGAACGATGCGGAGGCAGCCATCGATCGCGCGGAGTCGATCCTGTTCGAGATCAGCCAGCGGCGGACCGACGGCGGCTTCGAGTCACTCTCCATCCTGCTCGGGCAGGCCTACGATCGGCTCGAGTACCTCCACGAGCACCGCGGCCAGATCCTCGGCGTGCCGACCGGGCTCAGCCAGCTTGACGCCCTGCTCGGTGGATTCCAGCAGTCCGACCTCGTGATCCTTGCGGCGCGCCCCTCGGTCGGAAAGACCTCCCTGGCGCTCAACGTTGCTCAGCATGCCGCCGTGCGCGAGGGCAAGAAGGTCGCCGTGTTCAGCCTGGAGATGAGCAAGGAGCAGCTCGCGCTGCGCCTGCTCTCCGCCGAGAGCGGCATCAATCCGCGCCCGCTGCAGACCGGGTTCGTGGACGAGACGGACTGGACGAAGATCGCGACGGTCATGAACGACATGGCCTCGGCGCCGATGTGGATCGACGACTCGCCGGCCCTGTCGGTGATGGAGCTGCGCACCAAGGCCCGGCGTCTCGAACTCGAGCAGCGCGGGCTGGACCTCGTCATCGTGGATTACCTCCAGCTGATGCAGGCGTCCAGCCCGAGCAGGGACGCGAATCGGGTCCAGGAGGTCTCCGAGATCAGCCGCGGTCTGAAGCAGCTCGCGCGCGAGCTCAAGGTTCCGGTGGTCGCGCTCTCACAGCTGTCACGTGGCGTCGAGCAGCGCGGCACCGCCGAACCGCGCCTCTCCGACCTGCGCGAGTCGGGCAGCATCGAGCAGGACGCGGATGTCGTCATCTTCCTGTACCGGGACGGCGAGCAGAATCCGGACGCCGAAGTCGAGCTCGTCAAGGCGAAGGTGGCGAAGCATCGCAATGGGCCGATCGGCGAGGTCCCGCTGCAGTTCCGCAAGGAGAACACGCGCTTCTACACGGTCGCTGCGCGCGAGGAGATTGCCGCGTACTGACGCGGCAGCGGCCAAGCGGTCGAGCGTAGAGACGGGAGGGTTGAAATCGGGGTGTACACTCGGGCGCTGTAACGACCGGCCTCATCAACGTCTGACCCGAGTTCGCTCCGATCCGCGCCTTTCTTCACGGCAGATCCTGGCCTCTCTTCAGACCGCGACCGTCCAAGTTCGGGCCGGACGTGCGAGAGCAGGAGGCACTGGAGAAGGGTGTACGCCGACAAGACGATCCGCTGTCGCGATTGCGGCATGGACTTCGTGTTCTCAGCGGGCGAGCAGGAGTTCTACGCCAGCAAGGGTCTGGTGAACGAACCTCAGCGCTGCCAGAGCTGTCGAGCCATTGCCAAGCAGAATCGAGCGCTTGGCATCGTTGGAGGGGGAGGAAACGGGAACGGGGGCCAGCGCGAGATGCACGCGGCCGTCTGCGCCGAATGTGGAGGACAGGCGCTCGTGCCGTTTCTTCCACGGAACGATCGACCGGTCTATTGCTCCAACTGCTTCGACAAGGTGCGTGCCAGGGTCTGACGCTCGACGCATCCATCCCGATGAAGCGCCGCCGCCGAGGCGGCGCTTTCGCATTTCGACGACCACGGTAGGATGTCGCGGTTCCCACTAGCCGAGAGGTCGTCGTCTTCACGCCATGTCCGTCACCGCTGTCGTTGGTGCCCAGTGGGGAGATGAGGGCAAGGGACGTGTGGTCGACTACCTGGCCGATGACGCCGACCTCGTCGTCCGGTACGGGGGCGGCAACAACGCAGGGCACACCGTGGTCAATCCGCACGGCCACTTCAAGCTGCACCTGATTCCCTCCGGCATCTTCCATCCGGGCGCGCGCAACCTGCTCGGAAACGGCGTCGTGATCAACCCACCGGCCCTCGTCAGCGAGCTCGACGGCCTGCGCACGGCCGGCTTCGACGGCACCAACCTGTTCATCAGCGATCGCGCGCACCTCGTCATGCCCTACCACGTGCTGCTCGATCAGCTCGAGGATCGCGAGCGCGGCACCGGCCGCCTGGGGACGACGTCACGGGGCATCGGGCCGGCGTACGTCGATAAGGTGGCGCGACGCGGCCTGCGCATCATCGACCTCGTGGAGCCGGACGTCTTCCGCGCCCGGCTCGCCGACGCTCTTCCCCGGGTGCGGCGCGTGGTTGCGGGCTACGCCGACGCGCAGGACGAGCTGGCGGCCGAGATCGCCGAGGCGACCGACGAGACCCGCATCCTGGATTCGTACCTCGCCGCAGGCGATCGGCTGCGCCGGCACGTGACCGACGGTCAGGCCCTCGTGGACGACGCGCTGACGCGAGGCGACCGCATCCTGCTCGAGGGCCAGCTGGGCACGATGCGGGACCTCGACTGGGGAATCTATCCGTACGTGACGAGCTCGTCGCCGATCCCCGGCGGGGCCAGCCTCGGCGCCGGTCTCCCGGCGGTCGCCATCGATCGAGTCCTGGGCATTGCCAAGGCCTATACCACCGCCGTCGGGGCCGGGCCGTTGCCGACGGAGCTCGAGGATGCCGAGGGGGAGCTCCTCCGCGAACGCGGCCAGGAGTACGGGACCTCGACCGGCCGCCCCCGCCGATGCGGCTGGTATGACGCGGTCGCCGTCCGCTTCAGCGTTCGGCTGGCCGGATACTCCAGCATCGCGCTGACGAAGGTCGACGTCCTTGATGGATTCGATCGGATCCGCATCGCCCGCGCCTATCGCGATCCGCTGGACGGACGCGAGTGGACGACGGTCCCGGCCTCGACCTCGGTCTACGAGCGGCTCGAGCCGGTCTACGAGGACCTGCCGGGATGGCACGTCGACACCACCGGATGCCGCGTCTGGGCCGATCTCCCCGACGCCGCCCGTGCGTACGTCGAACGGTTGGAGGAGCTCGCCGCTGTGCCGATCAGCCACGTGAGCGTTGGCCCCGAACGTGCCCAGATGATCGTTCGTTGAGGACAATCGCAGCGCGAATCGGAGGACACGACGAATGAAGCTGGGCGTCATCGTCCCACAGGGATGGACGGGAGAGTACGACGGCTGGGAGCCAGCGCGCGCGTGGCAGCGCACCATCGAGGTGGCGCAGCAGGCGGATCGGCTCGGGGTCGACTCGCTCTGGCTGTTCGACCACTTCCACACCGTCCCGAAGCCGACGGACGAGCTGACCTTCGAGTCCTTCACGTCCCTGGCCGCGCTCGCCGCGCTGACCGAGCGGGTGAGGCTCGGACACATCGTCATCTGCAACGGATTCCGCAATCCGGCACTCACCGCGAAGATGGCGTCGACGCTCGACACGATCTCGGGCGGCCGATTCGAGCTTGGTATCGGCGCCGGCTGGAAGAAGGACGAGTGGCTTGCGTATGGGTACGGCTTCCCCGAGACACGCGAGCGGCTCGCCATGCTCCACGATGCGCTCGAGGTCATCACCCGCATGCTCGAGCCCGGACGGACCGCCCACGCGACGTTCGACGGCAAGCATCATCACGTGGACGACGCCCGCAACCTCCCGAAGCCGATCCAGGCCACCGGCATGCCGATCATGGTCGGCGGCAACGGGCCGAAGGTGACCTGGCGGCTGGCGGCTCGCTACGCGGATGAGCTGAACCTCGACGGCATGTCACCGGACGAGGTTCGCGAGGCGCTCCCCGTCATTCGTGCTCGCTGCGAAGAGATCGGCCGAGATCCCGATTCGCTCGACGTCTCGGTCCACATCTGGTGGGGGACGGACGCGTGGCGGACGTCCGGATCGGCTCGTCAGAAGTTGCTGGCGGACTACGCCGAGCGCGGCGTCTCGCGGGTGATGGGGCTGCTCCGCGCCGCCGCCGATGACGATGGGGAGGTTGACCGGCTGGTCGATGATGCGCGCGCCGCGGGCGTCGAGCTGGCCGAGGAGTAGATCCTCCTCGCGACATGTGACGGCGCCTCCGCCCCGTAGTGCGGGGCGTGACGCGCCATCGCCGCTCGATCGCCTGGTTCCGGCGCGACCTGCGGCTCACCGACAACCGGATGCTCGAGGCCGCGACGCGCAATGCGCTGGCGTGGCCAGTCTTCGTCATCGATCCCGCTTTGGTCGAGGAGCACGCGGCCGCGCTCGGTCGGCGGGCTTGGTTCGACGCTTCGGCACAAGACCTCGACGCGCGACTCCGGGAGCATGGGTCCGGCCTCACGGTCCTGCACGGACAGCCTGAAGCGGTGCTGCGTGACTTCGCGCAGTCGGTCGGTGCCGACCGGGTGGTGGCCTCGGCCGATGAAGATCCGCGCGCGATCGGGCGTGATGAACGGGTCGCAGGCGCCGTCGACCTCCAGCTCGTCGACGACCAGCGAGTGGTGGCACCGGCAGAGGTGCGCACGGCGGACGGTGGGCCCTACGCGGTGTACACCCCGTTCCGTCGCGCGCTGGAAGCCCGGATCGACGCGGACCCGGACTCGGCCTTCGCTCCGGCCCAACCCCTGCTGGCCAATCTGTCGCCGCCCGCGGATGATCGCGAAGTGTCGCTCGGGTGGCCTGCTGCTCCGCACGACCTGCCGCCGGCCGGCGAGGGTGCGGCATCCCATGCGCTGCGCAACTTCTTCCGGTCCGACGTCGGGGCCTACCGCGAGGACCGGGACCGGCCCGATCGGGACGCAACGTCGCGTCTCTCGCCGCACCTTCGCGTGGGATCGCTCAGCGTCCGGGCCGCTTGGCGGGCGGCGGCCGGGGCCGGGCAGCGAGCGCACGACCGTGGTGACGCCAACCTGCGCCGGGGCGTGGCGTCGTGGCGGGGCGAGCTCGCCTGGCGCGAGTTCTTCGGCCACGTCCTGGCGGCACACCCTCGCATTGCGAGCGAAAGCTTTCGCGCCGAGTACGACGCGATCGAGTGGGCGACGGGTTCCGGCGCTGATGAGCTCCTGGAGGCCTGGCGCACCGGACACACGGGCTATCCGCTCGTGGATGCGGGCATGCGCCAGCTCGTCGCCGCTGGCTGGATGCACAACCGAGCGCGACTCGTCACTGCCAGCTTCCTCGTCAAGGATCTCGGCCTCGACTGGCGTCGCGGGGCAGCCGTCTTCGCCGCCCACCTGCTCGACGCCGACGTCCAGCAGAACGATGGCAACTGGCAATGGGTCGCCGGCGTGGGGATGGATGCCGCACCGTTCTTTCGCATCTTCAACCCGACGCTGCAGGCGAAGAAGTTCGATCCCGAGGGAACATACATTCGGCGCTGGGTCCCGGAGCTCGAGGGCATCGATGACGAGCACATCCACGAGCCATGGAAAGCCGGCTCGCAAGCGCAGGGCTATCCGCCGCCGATCGTCGACCATGCCGAGGCACGAGAGCGAACGCTGGCTCGATATCGGGCCATCAGCGAACGCTGACGCCCGTATACTTTCTCCACCAGCATCGCATGTGGCCGAGGTCGCGGTTGATCGAGCACAATCCGGTTCGGAACGCAACGGAGTCACGCCTGCGCCGCGCCTACGGATTCGAGGAGGTCGCCCTCGTCCCCGGAGCGGTGACGGCTGATCCGGCGGAGGTCGATCTCAGCGTGGATCTCGCCGGATTCCGTCTGGAGATTCCGTTCCTGGCGGCGGCCATGGACGCGGTCGCCGATGCGGACTTCGCCGTCCGCATGAGCCGGCATGGCGGTCTGGCCGTCATCAACCTCGAGGGCCTTTACACGCGCTACGAGGATGCGTCCCCGATCATCGAGCGGGTCATCGCCGCCAACGACGGCCGGGCCGCGGCACATGTCCTGGCGGAGGCTTACGAGCAGCCGATCCGCGACGACCTCATCACGGCGCTCATCACCCGCGTGAAGTCGCAGGGCGGCATCGCCGCGGTGGCCACGACGCCCGCATCGGCGTGGCACCAGGCGGAGGTCGCCGCGGATGCCGGCGCGGACCTCCTCCTCGTCCAATCGCAGGTCTCATCGGCACGCCACATCTCGACCTCGACGCGGGTGCTCTCTCTCGCGGATCTCACCGGCGGGCTCAAGCTGCCGGTGCTGGTGGGAAACACCGTGAGTGGCGAGGCCGCGTACCAGCTCATGCACCAGGGCGCTGCCGGCATCTTCGTGGGTGTCGGCCCCGGAGCGGCCTGCACGACGCGCGAGGTGCTCGGGATCGGCGTGCCGCAGGTGAGTGCCACGCTCGAGGTGGCGGCGGCTCGCGACCGGTTCGAGCGCGAAACGGGACGCTACGTTCCGATCGTGACCGACGGCGGCATGAAGACCGGCGGCGACATCGCGAAGGCGGTCGCGTCCGGGGCGGATGCCGTGATGCTGGGCTCCCCCTTCGCCGGCGCGCTCGAGGCGCCTGGCCGTGGATTCAACTGGGGCATGGCCGCTCCGTCACCGACGCTGCCGCGTGGGACCCGCATCCGCATCGGCGAGCGGCTGCCGCTCGAGCAGATCCTGTTCGGCCCGGCCGAGACGACCCACGGCACGCAGAACCTGGCCGGCGCCCTCCGTCAGTCGATGGCCGCGCTCGGCGCCCGGACGATCCGCGACATGCACGAGGTGGAGATGGTCATCGCGCCGTCCATCGCCACCGAGGGCAAGTCCTGGCAGCTCGCCGGCCGCGAGTAGCCGAGGCCGTTCCACGCCTCGCGCTCGATGGATCGAGCGGATATCCCATGAACGCACTTCCGCGTGTCGGCTGCTCGAAATTCCGAGCGCCGGCAGACGTGAAGGGCCCGCCCGCGTGATCCTCACGCTTCGGAGCGCTCGATATATCGCGAGCGCCGCACGCCGCAGGCCCGTCGTGTCAACAATGCTCGAAATTGCGAGTGGCACGCGGCGCGACCCGGCGCCGCACCGCCGGTCAAGCACCGCACGGCCGTGATGGCGGAGCCGATGCTGTCGCCCCAAACCCTGAACCGCGCGCTCCTGGATCGGCAGCTGCTGCTCGAGCGATCCGACCAACCCCTGACCCGGGTCATCGAGCAGATGGGCGGAATCCAGACGCAGTACGCGCCGGCGGGCTCGATTGGCCTGTGGTCGCGCATGCGCGACTTCGAACGGCCGATGCTGACGGCGGCGCTGGAGGATCGCCGGGCCGTCCAGGCGACGATGATGCGGGTCACCATTCACACCGTCTCGGCCGCTGACTACTGGCCGATGATGGCCGGAATCCTCCCCGCGACCCGGGCATGGCTGGCGCGAAGTCATCGCTCCGAGCTGGGCGGAGTGGATCTCGAGATCGTGGCGGCAGACATCCGAAAGGAGCTGGCGGACGGCCCTCTTCGCATGCCCGAGCTGGTGTCGCGCGTGGAAGGCCGTGGCCATCCGGCACGGGCCGTCGCGTGGGCCACGCAGCTCATCGAGCTCGTTCGCATCCCTCCCTCGGGCACCTGGGAGCGTCGACGCGCGGACATCTACGGCCTGGCCGAGCGGTGGCTGACTCGCGTGGAGACGAGCGAGGGCGAGGGGATCGAGCTCCTCGTGCGCCGCTATCTCGGCGCCTTCGGCCCGTCGCCGCTGCGCGACATCGCGACCTGGATGGGCCTCAAGGTTGGCGCCGTCCGGCCGGTGGCCGAGCGCATGGACCTGCGTCCTTACCGGGATCTGGATGGAAGGCCATTGCTCGACCTGCCGGATGCGACGCTGCCGGATCCCGAGACGCCGGCGCCGGTCCGCTTCCTCGCGGTCTGGGATGCCATGCTCCTCGTCCACGCGCGGCGCACCGAGGTTCTGCCCGAGGTGCTGCGGCCGCTCATCTTCAACACGAAGACGCCGCACTCGGTGAACACGATCCTCGTCGACGGCCAGGTGGCCGCGACGTGGCGACACGCCGACGACCGGATCCATGTCGAGCCGCTGCGCCGGATGAACGCCGACGAGCAGCGCGAGATCGAGACGGAGGCCGACCGGCTCGCCGCACTCCACGCGGACTGACCGGCGTACGATTCGCCGATGAACCGATCCGACGTCCAGGCCTGGCTGGACCGATACATCGACGCCTGGCGCACGAATGCCTCCGACAAGGTCGAGGACCTCTTCTCCGAGGACGCGGTGTACAGCTACCGACCGTGGAACAGCGAGGACCACACGATCCGTGGACGCGGGGCGATCGTGGCGAGCTGGCTCGAGGAGCCCGACGCGCCCGGCAGCTGGGACGCGAAGTACGAGCCATTCGCCGTCGAGGGAGATCGTGCCGTTGCGGTCGGCTGGAGCCGGTACGCACCGACCGGCGACAAGCCCGAGCAGACGTATCACAACGCGTACCTGCTCCGATTCACGGACGACGGCCGATGTGCCGAATTCCGCGAGTACTACATGCTCGAGGGAACCTGAGCCGATGCCATCGGTCTGGCGCGAGGTCGGCGACCGGGTCTGGATCCGGCGCTACGCGTCGCTGGATCAGACCATCGGCGTCATCAGTGGAACGGATGGACTGGTGGTCATCGACACGCGGGCGCACCACCGAGCCGCCGATGAGCTGCGCGACGACCTGAAGCAGCTCCCGGGATCGGTGGTGGCCGCGGTGAACACCCACGGGCACTGGGACCATGCCTTCGGCAACGCCCGCTTCGCGACGACGCCGATCTGGGGTCACAGCAGATCCGCGGCGATGATCACCGAGGGAGGCGAGGAGACGCGAACGCGCCTGCTCGGCCAGTACCCCGGCGAGCCGTTCGACGAGGTAGAGCTCACGCCACCATCCGACCTCATCGAGGAATCGGCGACCCTGGAGCTCGGGGACCGCCGGATCGAGCTGCGCCATCTCGGGCTCGGACATACCGACAACGACGTCATCGTGCTGGTGCCCGAAGCATCGGTCCTGTTCGCCGGCGACCTGCTGGAGAATGCCCCCGCACCGGGGTTCGGCGACAGCTACCCGATGTCCTGGCCCGCCACCGGGCGGCGCCTCCTGGATCTCGTGGGCGGCACCGTCGTACCGGGCCACGGCGATCCGTTCGATGGGCCATTTGCGGAGGACCAGGTGGCCGCCCTCGGGGCGCTCGCCGAGCTGTGTCGGGACGTCGTGGGCGGTGCGATCGACGTCGATCGCATGCTTCGCGAATCGCCGTTCCCGCCCGAACCGACCCGCGAGGCGCTTGTGCGCGCCAGGCTCGAACTCAGTGAGTAATATCACTCAGACTACTGAGTAAAACTACTCGGGAGAGTGAGTGCATGAGTCGCGCCCCGAAGGTCTATCGGCGCCCGATCTACAACGAGATCCTCGAGCGAGCGCACGAGCCGCGACAGTTCATCCAGGTCCTGGCCGGCCCGCGGCAGGTGGGCAAGACGACCGTGGCGCGACAGGTCATGGACGCCATCGGCATCCCCGGTCACTTCGCCTCGGCGGATGCCCCCGACCCCGAGGACATCGGCTGGATCTACACGCAGTGGGCCATCGGGCGCCAGCAGGCGGCCATGGGTGGCCGGGCCGGCGGGCTGCTCATCCTGGACGAGGTCCAGAAGGTGCGTGCCTGGTCCGACGTCGTCAAGGAGCTCTGGGACGAGGACAGCGCGGCCGGGACGCCGCTGCGCGTGATGCTGCTCGGATCGGCCCCGCTGCTCGTGCGGCAGGGGCTCTCCGACAGTCTGGCCGGGCGCTTCGAGGTGATCCGCGTCACGCACTGGACCCTTGCCGAGATGCGCGATGCCTTCGGCTGGGACCTCGACACTTACCTTTTCTACGGTGGGTACCCTGGCGCCGCGCCGCTGATCAAGCGGCACGAGCGATGGGAGGAGTACATCCTCGACTCGATCGTCGAGACGAACCTGTCGCGCGACATCCTCATGCTCAACCGGGTCGAGAAGCCGGCACTGCTCCGGCAGCTATTCCGGCTGGCCTGCTCCTACTCGGGCCAGGTCCTCAGCTACACGAAGATGCTCGGCACGCTGACCGATGCGGGCAACACCGTGACGCTGTCCCACTACCTCGAGCTGCTCGGCGGCGCCGGCATGGTCACCGGCATCGGCAAGTACTCGGGGTCGGCGGTCCGGCGCCGCGCTTCGTCGCCGAAGCTCCTCGCCCTCAACACGGCGCTCGTCAACGCCACGGCGCGCACCACCTTCGCGCGAGCGAGGGCCGATCATGAGGCCTGGGGCCGGCTGGTCGAGACGGCGGTCGGGGCTCACCTCTGGGCGCACGCGGACCCCGACGAGCTCGGCTATTGGCGCGAGGGCAACGCGGAGGTCGACTGGGTGATCCGTCCCGGCAAGCTGCTGCGCGGTCGCGATGCCCCGCTGGCCATCGAGGTGAGGACCGGCCATCCGCGCGGAACGCCCGGCACGGTGGCCTTCACCCATTCGCACCGGGGCTCGCGATCACTGATCGTCGGCGCCGGAGGCATCGACCTCGAGGCCTTCCTGTCCAGCCACCCGCGCGAGTGGCTGGACGCCTAGCGATGTCGACCGACAGCGCCTCGCCGACGCGGCGCGCGCCGAGCTCGTCGCTCGATGGGGCGACCGTGGGGTACGCTGATCCCGATGGACGCCGCCGACCCGACCGGACGCCGTAATCGGTTCCGCCAGCTCCACGAACGGGGCATGTTCGTCATGCCCAACCCGTGGGACATCGGCTCGGCACGACTCCTGGCCTCGATGGGCTTTCCTGCCCTGGCCACCACGAGCCTCGGGCATGCCGCGTCGCTCGGCAAGGTGGACCAGTCGGTCACGCGCGACGAGCTGCTGTCCCACGTCGCGACGATCGTGGCGGCCGTCGATCTTCCGCTCAACGTCGATGCCGAGCGCTGCTTCGCCGACGACCCCTCCGGCGTCGCCGAGACCGTGTCGCTCGTCGCCGAGGCCGGTGCGGCCGGCTGCTCGATCGAGGACTACGACCCGGCGATGGGGCGGATCGACTCCATCGAGGTCGCAGCCGAACGCGTCGCCGCGGCGGCGGACGCCGCGCACCGACACGGCATGCTGCTCACGGGACGGGCCGAGAACGCCCTGTACGGGATCGATGACATCGACGACACGCTTTCCCGCCTCCGCGCCTACCGCGATGCCGGTGCCGACGTGGTCTATGCCCCGCGCCTGACCGATCCGGACCAGATCCTGCGCGTGGTCCAGGAGACCGACGCGCCGGTGAACGTCCTGGCGATGCGCCACGGCCCCTCGATCCCGGAGCTGGCTGAGCTCGGCGTGCGACGGGTGTCGATCGGCGGCCCGCTGGCACGTGCCGCGTACGGCGCGCTGCGGCGCGCTGCCGAGGAGCTCCTCGGCCCCGGAACGTCGGCGTACCAGGACGTCGCCATGACCAGCGACGACCTGGTCCGCGCATTCGGCGGCAGATCCTAGTCGATCGGCCAGCCGTGTCGCTAGACTCAGCGGACAGTCATCATCGCCGACGGAGCGGCATTGAGCGAGCGCCAGCAACCATCCGACGATCACGAGAAGCCGCCGCCCCGCGACCGCGGGCGGACCGTCCATGGCGAGCCGGCAAACGCGGGTCACCGCGTTCTCGCCCCCGATGACGCCGAGGTCGAGGCGTATCTCGAGCAGGCGCTCAACGCGCCACCGGGCCTCCGCGTCGAGACCGAGGCGCCCGAGCCCCCCGAGACCGTTGCGGTGCTCGACTTCGGAAGCCAGTTCGCCCAACTGATCGCGCGGCGGGTGCGCGAGCTGAACGTGTACTCCGAGCTCCTGCCGCACGACACGCCGATGGCCGAGCTCGAGCGGCGCGGCGTGAAGGCCGTGATCCTTTCCGGCGGGCCGTCCTCGGTGTATGACGCCGATGCGCCGCGCGCCGACCCCGCGCTGTGGTCCGGCCGGATCCCGGTGCTCGGCATCTGCTACGGCCTCCAGCTCATGGCTCATGAGCTCGGCGGCGAGGTCGTTCCTTCCACCAAGCGCGAGTATGGGCCGGCGACCGTGAGCGTGACCGATTCCGCGGGCCTGTTCGCCGGGATCGAGCGCGAGCAGCCGGTCTGGATGAGCCACGGCGACTCCATCCTTCGCCCTCCGGAGGGCTTCGCCTCCACGGCGCAGACTGACTCGACCCCGTACGCGGGCCTCGCCGATGCGGGTCGCAACCTCTACGGCATCCAGTTCCATCCCGAGGTGGTCCATACGCCCATTGGCCGCGGCGTGCTGCGCAACTTCGTGGTCGGGATCGCCGGGGTGCGTGACAACTGGACCGCCGCGAACCTCGTCGACACGACGGTCGCGGAGATCCGCGAGCGGGTGGGCGATGGCCACGTCATCTGCGCCCTGTCAGGCGGCGTGGACTCGGCCGTGGCGGCGACGCTCGTGCATCGGGCCATCGGCGACCAGCTGACGTGCATCTACGTCGACCATGGGCTCATGCGCAAGCGGGAGTCCGAGCTGCTGCGGGTCACGTTCGAGCGCGACCTCGGCATGCAGCTCGTGATGGTGGACGCGCGCGAACGCTTCCTGGCGCGACTCGCGGGCGTGGAGGACCCGGAGGAGAAGCGCCGGATCATCGGCGACGAGTTCATCCGCGTCTTCGAGGAGGAGGCCGCGAAGCTCGGCCAGATCGACTTCCTGACCCAGGGCACGCTCTATCCCGATGTCATCGAGTCGAAGACGTCGGAGACGAAGACCTCGCAGAAGATCAAGACTCACCATAACGTCGGGGGGCTGCCGTCCGACCTGCGCTTCAAGCTCATCGAGCCGCTGCGCTACCTGTTCAAGGACGAGGTACGGCGGGTGGGGCTCGAGCTCGGGCTGCCGGATGCGATGGTCCAGCGCCAGCCGTTCCCCGGACCGGGCCTGGCGATCCGGATCATCGGCGAGGCCACGGCCGAGCGGCTCGACACCCTGCGCGAGGCCGACTGGATCGTGATCGACGAGATCAAGGGCGCGGGGCTGTATCGGTCGCTCTGGCAGTCGTTCGCGATCCTCACGCCGGTCCGCTCAGTCGGAGTCATGGGGGACGGTCGGACCTATGCCAACGTCGTCGCCATCCGCGCGGTCACCTCGGATGACGGCATGACCGCGGATTGGGCGCGGTTGCCGTACGACGTGCTCGCGAAGATCAGCAGCCGGATCGTGAACGAGGTCTCCGGCGTGAACCGCGTGGTCTACGACATCAGCTCGAAGCCTCCCGCCACCATCGAGTGGGAGTGAGCCGATGCGGAGAGCGCCGGTCGGCCTGATCGCGATCGTCGCCATGGTCGAGTGTGGCATCGGGCTCGGCGTCGGGCAGCCCTGATGTGCCCGATTGCGGCCAGCGCAAGCAACTACGAGGTTGGGCGGGATCGCGGCGGTTAGATGCGGGAGACCGCAATTCACGGTCAAGGATCAAGCCCCGAAGCCCCGTTCCTCGTAGTTAGTTGCGCCTGCCGCAAACGGCACGTTCCGCGACGCCTCAGCGTGCCGAATCCGGTCCAGAGCAGGACCGGGTAGCATGGGTCGCTACATGTCATCTTGGTTCGACAAGCTCCTCGAGGAGCTGCAACGCCGCCAGGAAGAGGCCGACGCGCGCAGCGAGGGGCGACCCTTCGAGCGCCGCAGCCGCGACGCGCGCTCGGAGCGCAATGTCACGCCGATCGACGAGGAGCGCAAGCAGCGCCGATCGGGACCGACGAACGGCGGCGGCAACGGCCCGACCTTTCCGCCCGTAGCCGGCGCGGATCTGCCGTGGCGCCGCTGGGTGTTCATCGGCGGCGGTCTCATCGCCCTGCTGTTCGTGCTCGGTCTGCTGGGCGGTGTCGTCAACCTGATCACCGACATCATGTGGTACGGAGCGCTCGACCGGCGCGACGTGCTGTTCACCCGGTTCTGGGCGCAGCTCGGGCTGTTCGGGATCGGATTCGTGGCCATGCTCATCCCGGTGCTGCTCAGCGTCTGGCTGGCCGGGCGCATCGCGCCCCAGGCCCCGGTGCGCCAGCTGGGCGGGATCGAGCTGCCGGATGCGTCGCGCCTCATCGGTATCGGGTTGGTGGTGATCGCGGTCCTGCTGGCCCTCGGCTCGGGCGCCGCGTGGAGCGGCAGCTGGGAGACCGTCCTGCTGTTCTTCAACGGCGGCGACTGGGGCGCGACCGATCCGACGCTGGGACGCGACATCGGCTTCTACATCTTCGACCTGCCGTTCTGGCGCTTCATCCTGGGATGGGCCTCGACCACGCTCATCGTCATCGGCCTGTTGACCCTGGGGACGTATGCCGCGCGGGCCCTGCGCTGGCAGTTCCACCTGACGGCGCCGGTGCGGGCGCACCTGTCGGTCATCGGCGCGCTGCTGCTCGTCGTCATCGCCGCGGGGTACCAGCTCGACATCTCCGAGCTCGCGTACTCGACGCGCGGCATCGGCGGCGCGGTCCAGGCAGCAACCTTCACCGACATGAACGCCCAGTACCCCGCCTACGTGATCCTGACCGTTGTCGCGCTCGTCTCGGCGGGGCTGCTGCTGGCGAACACGTTCTTCCGCACCCTCTGGCTGCTCGGGCTGGCCGCCGGCGCGTGGTTCGTGCTCTCGATCCTCGTGGGAAGCCTCTATCCAGGCTTCGTACAGCGCGTCCAGGTCGAGCCCAACGAGCTGACCGTCGAGCGACCGTTCCTGCGCAACCACCTCGAGGCCACCCGCGCCGCGTTCGATCTCGATGTCGAGACCCGGACCTTCACCGGTGAGCAGGAGCTGACCCGCGAGGTCTTCGAGCAGGACGAGGCCACGGTCAACAACCTGCGCCTGTGGGACTACCGCCCATTGCTCACGACGTTCGGGCAGCAGCAGATCCTGCGGCAGTACTACACGTTCCGCGATGTCGACATCGACCGCTACCAGATCAACGACGAGCAGCGTCAGATCATGCTCAGCGCACGAGAGCTCGACATCGATCGGCTGGCCGACCAGGCGCGGACGTGGACGAACGAGAAGCTCGTCTTCACCCACGGCTACGGCATCACGGCCGTTCCCGTCGACGCCGTCACGCCGCAGGGCCAGCCCGATTACCTGGTCAGCGGCATCAACCAGGATCCCCAGCTGCCGGTGACGCAGCCTCGCATCTACTTCGGCGAGGAGACCGACACGTACGTCGTCACCGGGACGACCACCGACGAGTTCGACTTCCCGCTCGATGACCGCGAGGCGGGTGCCGTCACGACCTGGGACGGGACCTCGGGCGTCGGGATCGGCAACCCGCTGACCCGGGCGCTCTTCGCCCTGCGCTTCAGCGACCTCAACCTGCTGATCAGCAACCAGCTGACCGACAACTCGCAGGTCCTGTTCAAGCGCGACATTCGCGAGCGGGTGCCCGAGCTTGCCCCATTCCTGGCCTACGACGCCGATCCGTACCTCGTCAGCGCCGATGACCGCCTGGTCTGGATCTGGGACGCGTACACCGTCAGCAATCGGTACCCGAACGCGCAGCCGCTCGGGACCGGCCCGTTCACCGGCGCCAACTACGTGCGCAACAGCGTCAAGGTCGTGGTGGATGCCTACGACGGCAGCGTGGACTTCTACATCGCCGATGCCGAGGACCCGATCATCGCGGCCTACGCGCGAATCTTCCCGACGCTCTTCCAGCCGATCGACGCGCTCTCCGACGAGCTGCGGGCCCACCTGCGCTATCCCGAGGACCTGTTCACGGCCCAGAACCAGGCGTCGCTCGTCTACCACCTGCCCGCGACCGACACCGGAGCGGCGACCTTCTACAACCAGGAGGACCGGTGGGCGATCCCGGCGGACGTCTCGACCAGCGAGGCGGCGCCGATGGAGCCGTATTACGTCACGATGCGCATTCCCGGCGAGGACGAGCCGGAGTTCGTGCTGATCCAGCCGCTCGTCGCCGAGAGTCGGCCGAACATGATCGCCTGGTCCGCTGCCCGATCGGATCCGGGCTTCTACGGCGACCGCATCATCTTCCGCTTCCCCTCGGACACGACGACCCTCGGGCCGGCCCAGGTCGAGGCGCGCATCAACCAGAACGACACGATCAGCGAGCAGTTCACCCTGTGGTCGAACGCCGGATCGCGCGTGGTGCGTGGCAACCTGCTCGTGCTGCCGATCGGCGACGACGGGTTGATCTACATCGAGCCGATTTTCCTCCAGGCCGAGGGCGCTCCGTTCCCCGAGTTCGTCCGGGTGATCATGGTCGACCAGCGACGGGTCGCCTTCGCCGAGACGGTGGAGGAGGGCCTGCGCCAGCTCCTGGGCGAGGCCGAACCGCCGCCGCCCGAGGACCCCGGCCCGGTCGAGCCCTCGCCGTCGCCCGGGGAGTCGCCGGGGCCGTTGCCCGGCGACGTGGCCGGGCTCATCGCCGAGGCCCAGCGCCTGTACGACGCCGCACAGTCGGCGCTCGACCGGGGCGATCTCGGCACCTACCAGCAGCGCATCGACGAGCTTGCCGAGGTGCTCGACGCCCTCGAGGCGTTGTCGGAGTAGCGATCCCGATCACCGATTCATCGGTGGTCTTCGGCCAGGGTCCGTAGACTCCGGGACATGGATGTCCTCGTCATCGGGTCGGGCGGACGCGAACACGCTCTCGCATGGCGCCTGGCGCGCGACGAGGGCGTTCGATCGGTGCGGACCGCCCCGGGCAATGCGGGGACCATGGCGGTCGGGGAAAACGTCGACCTCGACCCGACCGATGTGACGGCGGTTGCCCGCCACGTCGTGCGGGAGCGCTACGGGCTGGTGGTGATCGGCCCGGAGGGCCCGTTGGCCGCGGGGTTGGCCGACGAGCTGGCTGCCGCGGGCATTCCGACGTTCGGACCCGGCCGCGCGGCCGCGCGCCTCGAGTCGAGCAAGGCATTCGCCAAGGAGCAGATGCGGCGCGCGGGCGTCCCGACCGCCACGGCTCGCGGCTTCACCGATCCCGATGCGGCACTCGCCCACGTGGCGGCCGCCGAGCGCCCGCCGGTCGTCAAGGCCGACTGGCTTGCGGCCGGCAAGGGGGTCGTGGTTCCCGAGACGACCGAGGAGGCGGCCGACGCCGTGCGCGCGCTGTTCGACAGCGTGGCCTCCGGGGCGCGGGTGCTTCTCGAGGAGCGGCTGACCGGTCCGGAGGCGAGCGCGTTCGCGCTCGTCGGCGACGAGACGGTCGTGCCGTTGGCCGTGGCGTGCGACTACAAGCGCCTGGGTGGCGGCGATACCGGACCGATCACCGGCGGGATGGGCGCCTATACCCCGGTCCCGTGGTTCGGATCGCGCGAGCTCGAGGGAATCGCCGCCGAGGTCTTCGAGCCGATCGCCTGGCGCATGGCACGCGACGGCTTTCCGTACCGGGGCGTGCTGTACGCGGGCCTCATGATCACCGACGACGGGCCGATGGTCATCGAATTCAACGCACGGTTCGGCGACCCGGAGGCCCAGGTCCTGCTGCCGATGCTCGAGGGCGACCTGGCCGGCGCGCTGATGGGCTGCGCGACCGCCGATCGTGGACTGATGGAGGGTTCGGTTGGCTCCCGCTCCGGCGCTGCCGTCGGCGTCGTCGTGGCGTCGGAGGGCTACCCGGGGAACCCGGAGACGGGCCGACCGCTTGTCGGAGCCGAGCCATCATCGGCGTCGGACGACGGTGACGTGCTGTGCTTCCACGGCGGCGTGGCGCGCAGGCCCGACGGATCGTATGAGGCGCGCGGAGGACGCGTGTTGACCATGGTCGGACGAGGCTCGACGATTGCGGCAGCACGCGACGCGGCCTACCGCGGAGTGGCGGACGTCGAGCTCGAGGGCGGGCAGTTCCGCGCGGATGTTGCGGCGCGCGAGCTCAACGGCTGAGCCCGCGCGCCATGCTGGTCAGCGTCGGGCGCTGCCCGGCACCATGAGGTCGACCCACACCAGTCGATGGTCGCTGCTCGGCACCGGGAAGCCGGTTCCGGTCAGGTACACGAGGTCGTTGCCTGGCTCCGGCCAGAAGACCGCGGCGTCGACGATCCGCAGGTTTCGACTCGGCAGCACGTAGTCCGCGCGCAGATTGCCGGGCCCACTGCACGGCGGGAACGCCGGCGTGTCGCAGAAGTCCGCGGTATCGAACGCCGGATCGCTCCGATGCGAGTCGTTGAGGGCATCCTGGACCGCGGCCCACTCAGTGCCACCTATGCTCGATGGCGTCACCGTCGTGTTGATCCGTGGGTTGTCCAGCAGCTGCTGGATCGAGCCGGGGATGCTGTCGCCGTCGAGTGGGTCGGAGTTCTGATCCCCGGCGATCACGAACTTCGAGCCCGGCTTGAGCCCTCCGAAGGTGGCGGCATCGTCGTACAGATACGCGCCGGCGCCGGGCGTCACGTAGTCGGCCCAGAGCCGGATCTCGTCGGAGTTGCGCCGGCCGTTGCGGTCCTCGGCTCCGTCGAAGACCGGCGGAGTCGGATGGCTGACCAGGAAGTGGACCGTCGTGCCGCTCACATCGATCGGCACGTCCCAATGGCTCTTGCTCGAAAGCGGCAGGACGGCGAGCTCCTCGGGGCTGTACCAATCGCTCGGCGCGCCGGTGGTTGAATCGTCCGGCAGGAGCGCCCCCGGCATGTCAGCCCACTTGAAGTCCTTGAACGTGCGGGCGTCGTCGTAGGCGATCGGGTGCTGGCTGAAGACGGCCATGCCGAACTGGCCGGGGAACTGGCCGAAGCCGAGCGAGTCGTCGCCGTAGCCGTTCGCCAGCGGGGTCGTCACCACCGCGCCGTTGTTGTTGAGGTCGAATCCGGATGCGATCCCGGTGTTCGATGGCGCGACGAAGATGTACGGGTACTGGATCGGCGCCTGGCCGTTGTGGCTGACGCCCAGGTAGTTGGCCTGGAACGCCGCCGTCAACGCGTTGCCTGTCACCGGACCCTCCACGTAGTCGAACTCGTTGACGAGCAAGACCTCGGGGCGGGTGCGCTGGATGATCTCGGCCACGGCCGCAGCCTGCGCGCGCCGACCGCGGAGGGCTGCGTCGGGCTCGGCGGGATCGAATGGGGCGGACAGGTCGCTCAACGCCTGCCCCGGCGCGTTGCGATTGAGCGACGCGTTGAACGTCGCGAAGCGGATCGGCTCCGGTGGGCCCTTGCCCTCGACGGTCGGCGCGACCAGCAGACTTGTCAGGCCCAGCACAGCCGCCAGCAGGAGCGCGGCGGTCCGACGGGTGGGGTGCATCGCGTGGGAGGTGGTCATTGCAGCCTCGCTGTGGAGATGGCGCACATTGCACCATACCCGCGGCCACCCGCGCGACCGAGGCTATCCTTCCGCACGTGCCATCCATCGCCGTCGTGTGCGGCTCCCGATCCGATCTCGCCACCCTGAAGGGGTGCTTCGACGTGCTCGATGACTACGCGATCACGTGGGAGGCCTCGGTCATCAGCGCCCATCGCCAGGCCGATGCGCTCCACGCCTACGTCGCCGAGGCCGAAGCGGCCGGCGTCCGGCTCTTCATCGGGGCCGCGGGGCTTGCGGCTCACCTGCCCGGCGTGCTGGCCAGCCTGACGGCCAAACCGGTCATCGGCGTGCCGCTGGATGGTGGCTCCCTCGGTGGCGCCGACGCGCTGTACGCGGTGGTGCAGATGCCACCCGGCGTCCCGGTGGCGACCGTGGCGATCGGGAGCGCCGGTGCCAAGAATGCGGCGCACTTGGCGGCACGAATCCTTGCCCTGGCCGATGGTCCGATCGCGGAGCGGGTGAATGCATTTCGCAGCGAGCAGGCCGCGAAGGCGGAGCTCCGGATCGATCCCCGCGCCTGACTGATCTTTAGGGGCGCGCGCCGGCCTCGAGCAGTCCCACGATGCGCCGGTCGAGCTCCAGGATCCGTTCCTCGAGCTTCGCGACGTGCTCGAGAATCGCCCGGTTCCCGAGCAGCAGCTCCTCGTTCTGACGCTCCTCGACATCGGATTGCGTCGCTGCGTGTTCCAGCGTCATCCGATCGCGTCGCGCCGCGCGGTTCCCGGCCAGCAGGATGAGCGGCGCCGCGTAGGCCGCCTGGGTGGAGAACGCGAGGTTGAGGAGGATGAACGGGAACGGGTCGAAGCTCACGTTCAGCAGGTGATAGACGTTCGTGCCGACCCACATCAGCACGATCACCGTCTGGATGACGATGAACGTCCAGCTGCCCATGAAGCCGGTCACGCGGTCGGCGATGCGGGCGCCGAGTGGCGCGTCGACCACGAGCTCACGATTCACCGGATGCCGAAATTCGTCCGCCATGTCGCTCCTCATCAGCCGTGGGTGGCGGCATCGTAGGGCATCCCTGCGACCGGACGCCGTCGCCGGTATGCTCGGCCCGTGATCGATCGCTACGCGCTTCCCGAGCTGCTCGAGATCTTCGGCGAGACGCGCAAGCTCGAGCTCTGGCTGCGCATCGAGCTGCTGACCGTCGAGGCGCTGCACGAGGCCGGCGTGGTGCCGACCGCCGACTGGGAGCGCATCCGCAACGCCGCCACCTCGGTGGATCCCGGACGCGCCCGGGAGATCGAGCGCGAGTCGCAGCATGACGTGAT
>JBPCOK010000005.1:0-3854 GCA_051000335.1 Candidatus Limnocylindria bacterium
GACTTTCGTCCATTGGGCAAAATTCCCGACTGCTGCCTCCCGTAGGAGTCTGGGCCGTTCTCAGTCCCAGTCTGGCTGATCATCCTCTCAGACCAGCTACCGATCGTCGCCTTGGTGAGCCGTTACCCCACCAACTAGCTAATCGGACGCAGACCCCTCCGGAAGCGGATTACTCCTTTAGACGACGAATCGAATCGTCGACCACATGCGGTATTAGCCACCCTTTCGGGCAGTTATTCCCCACTTCCGGGCAGGTCATCTACGCGTTACTCAGCCGTTCGCCACTCGGTAACCATCGAGCAAGCCCGATGGCACCTCGTTCGACTTGCATGTCTCATGCACCCCGCCAGCGTTTGTCCTGAGCCAGGATCAAACTCTCCGTACAAAACGAAACCAGTGGCCTTGCCCGAGGGCTCCTCCACCGGTTAAGAGTTCGACGTTGTCCCGCTGACTCGTGTGGATTCCTGTCACTCTTCAGCTGGTAAGCCACGTTGCCGATCGCTCGGCTTCGTTCGATTCGAGTACTCCCTGTCTGGAGGTCTACTCGCGATGGGTCACGCGGCGCGGTCCAGTGTGGTCCGCCGTTCGTGGCTCATCGACCGGCTTCCGCCGGCGCGAAGATGGACTATAGGCCACCGCACCCGGGCCGTCAAGCGAGGCGGCGAGGGACGGGCCACGCTCAGCGCTCGACGGCGCGCCGGCCCTGCAGCGAACGGATGAGGGTAACGTCATCCGCATACTCGAGGTCGCCACCGACCGGGAGGCCGCGCGCGATCCTCGTCACGCTCGCAACGTGGGGCCTGAGCAGATCCGCGAGGTACATGGCCGTGGCCTCGCCCTCGAGATTCGGGTTCGTCGCGAGGATCACCTCGTCCACGCCGCCCTCGCTGGCGCGCACCACGAGCTCGCGCACGCGCAGGCGCTCGGGACCGATGCCGTCGATCGGACTGATGGCGCCGTGGAGGACGTGGTATCGCCCACGGAACTCCCCGGTCCGCTCGATGGCCAGGACGTCGAGTGGCTCTTCGACGACGCAGATATGGGCAGCATCCCGGCGTGGATCGGCGCAGATCAGGCACGGGTCGACCCCGGCCTCGGTGATGTTGCAGCACACGCTGCAGTAGTCGACGTCCTCCTTGATCGACACGAGGGCGGCCGCCAGCGACCGGGCGTCGTCGGTCGATGCGCGGAGGACGTGGTACGTGAGGCGCTGTGCGGTCTTCGTCCCGATACCGGGGAGCTTGCTGAACTCCTCGATCAGTCGGGCGACCGGCGCGATCAGCCCCGCCAATCGACGCTCAGCCCATGCCGGGCAGGCCGGGCATCCCCGGGAGGCCCATCCCGCCCGCGATCGAGCCCATTCGCTCGCGCTCGAGCTCCTTGCTGCGGCCGATCGCCTCGTTGACCGCCGACACCACGAGGTCCTGGAGCATCTCCGCCTCGGCGGGGTCGATGGCGGATGGGTCGATCTCGATGCTCCGGATCTCCTGCGCGCCGCTGATGACCACGCGGACGGCGCCGCCACCGGCCGTCGCCTCGAGCGTCGTCTCGGCGAGCTCCTGCTGCGCCTGAGCCATCTGGGTCTGCATCTGTTGCGCCATCTTGGCGATGCTCGAAATATTCACGCGTCCTCCTGCCTTGTGACTTCACTGGCCGGCCAGTCTAGACATCCCACAGCACCAGACAGCATGGCTGGTGCGCGCTCCTATCTTGTCAAACCGCGTGGTCCGGTACCGGTCGCCCTCTGGAGCGGTACAGCCATAACCCCATCCACCCGACGGCGATGGCGAAGACGACGAGCTGGGGGGAAACAGCGGCGAAGGGAACAGGATGAGCGTTCCTCCGATCAGGACGACGCTTGCGACACGCGGAAAGACCGCGGCGCGGAAACTGGCGACGCCGAACAGCAGCCAGCCAAGGATGAAGGTCAGGAACGAGAAGAAGGCGCCGACGAGCAGGATTCCACCCGGATCCATGGCAAGGTCGCCGATCAGCGCACCTCGGGTGCGTCGACGAGCTCGCCACCGGTGATCTTGAGCACACCATCGAGCAACGCCTGGGCCTCGGGGTCTTCCCCCGTCGGGGCGATGGCCTGCTCAACGGTCAGCGGCTCGAGCTCGAGGTTGCTTGCGACGCATTCGATCGCGAACGGGCCGCCGAACATCTCGGCGAGGAGCGACTCGATGGCACCGGCGCGTTGCGCGATCCGCGACCGCATGAAGTCCCTCCCTTCGGGGAAGGCCAGGGTGAGGCGCGCACCGTCTCTGGCCACCGGGCGACATTCGCTGAGCAATGGCTTGATGACCGGCGTCGCACGGGCAACTACGTCCGCCCAGCGAGCACGGAGCTCGGTGACATCATCGGCAGCCAGGTGGGCGACGGGCACCGCCGTCGGTTCCTCGGCTTCGACGGGGTGCGCCGGCCCGGATGGGGCGGGTCGAGCTGTCGGGACGGGCTTCGCCACGGGCGCTGGCCGGGTCGGGGCGGCCTCAGCCCTCGCGGTCTGCAGGGGCGCGCTGCGCACGGCCGGCTCCGGCTCGCCTCCGGGCGCGAGATCGAAGCCGAGCAGCTCGAGCATGAGCCGCGCGCGGCCCTCGCGAGCCCCCGCACCCGCCGCCTCGGCGAGGGTGCGCAGGATCGTGGCGAGCCGTCGCGCCGCACCGGGATCCGAAGCCGATGCGAGGAGGCGCCGCCGGGTCTCGCCCTCCGCCTGCGCGGCGATCTGGGCCATGTCGCGACCCGCATCCGCCATCTCGGCCACGCGATCGAGGGCGGTCCCGGCATCCGCGGCCACGTACGCGTCGACCAGCGCGGAGACGATGGCATCGTCGGCCAGGCCGACCGCTTCGCGAACCTCGGCGCTCGTGAGCCGTCCCGCGGTGAAGGCGAGGACCTGATCGAGCAGTGATTCGGCGTCGCGCATCCCACCGTCGGCCAGGCGGGCGATGAGGGCCAGGGCGTCGTCATCGGCTTCGAGTCCCTCGCTGGCGATGATCCGTGTCAGCTTGGCCACGATGGTCGGCTCGGTCATGCGTCGGAAATCGTGGCGCTGGGTACGGCTGATCACGGTTGCCGGGACCTTGTGGGTGTCGGTGGTGGCGAGGATGAAGACCACGTGGTCCGGTGGCTCCTCGATCAGCTTGAGCAGCGCATTGAACGCATGCGTGCTCAGCATGTGCACCTCGTCGATGATGTAGACCCGCTTGCGCAGCTCGGAGGGCGCCGTCAGCGCACGCATCACGAGGTCGCGGGCATCCTCCACCAGGCCGTGGCTGGCCGCGTCGATCTCGATGACGTCCAGTGCGCGTCCCTCGCGGATCGAGACGCAGGCGGGGCACGCGTCGCACGGCTCGCCGTCCGCGCCGAGCGCCGTGCAGTTGATCGCCTTGGCGAGGATCCGGGCCGTCGACGTCTTCCCGGTGCCGCGCGGACCGACGAACAGATAGGCGTGCGCGAGCCGATCGCCGCTCACGGCGCGACGCAGCGTGGCGACGATGGGGTCCTGCCCGACGAGCTCGACGAACCGCTGGGCGCGGAAGCGTCGATACAACGCGCGATGGTCCGTGGATTCCGCGGATGGGCTGGGCATGGGCTGGGCTGGCGGCATGGCTCGACCTACCGTACACCGATTCGCGGAGGGCGACCGATCGGCGCGGTCCCGGGGGGAAGGTTGAAAAAGGTCGTGCACCCGGTGTCGATCAGCACACGCTCGCACTCACCCACGCACCCGGCTCCAGCCAGGTTCTCCCGCGGCACCCGAAGGCGATCGCTTACCGCTGCTTCCTTCCGGACCTGACGGGGTTCACGGACCTCCGCTGCGCGGGACCCGACTCTCAACGTCGGACGCGGTGGTG
>JBPCOK010000017.1:0-5041 GCA_051000335.1 Candidatus Limnocylindria bacterium
ACCGACCGCATCGGCTTCAGCCTGCTCCAGATGATGGAGAACGCCGGCCACCAGCTCGCCGAGCTGACGCGTCTCACGCTCGGGTCGTCGGTGGCGGGGCGCAGCATCGTCATCCTGGCTGGCACCGGCAACAACGCCGGCGGCGGGCTGGTCGCCGCGCGCCGACTCGCCGGCTGGGGCGCCGATGTCTGTGTCGCGTTCGCCCATCCCATCCTTCGGCTCCGCCCCGCCCCGTGCGCCCAGGTCGAGCCACTGCTCGCGGCGGGCGTCCGTGCGGCCGTGGCCGGACATGATCGGTCGCACGCCGAGCTGCGCGGCGAGATCGAGCATGCGGACGCCGTGATCGACGCGCTGATCGGCTACAGCCTGCGCGGGGCGCCGGACGACGTGCATCGCCCGCTGATCGAAATGGCCGATGCGGGTGCCGGGGCGGTCCTGAGCCTCGACATCCCGTCGGGCATCGATGCGACGACGGGCGCGCGACCCGGAGCCGCCATCTCGGCCGACGCCACGCTCGCGCTGGCGATGCCCAAGCGAGGCATGTCGATCGGAGACGGTGCTCGCCACGCTGGCGCGCAATTCCTCGCCGACATCGGGATCCCTGCATCCGTGTTCACGGAGCTCGGGGTGTCGGCCGACGGCATTTTCGACGCTGGGCCGCTCCTCCGGATTGGCTGACCGCGACCGGCGCGTCCTGGCGGGCGCGCTCATCTCGATGAGCCGGCCTTCGCAGGTCCTCCTCATCGTCGTCGTCTACTTCGCCGGCGTTGCGGCCGCGCGAGCCAGCGGCGCGATCGATCTCCAGGCGATCGTCATCGGCCTTGCCGCCTTGTCCCTCGTATCGGCCAGCGTCCACTTTGTGAACGAGTACGCCGACGCGGAGACCGATGCCGCGACGCGCCGCACGGCATTCTCCGGGGGGAGCGGGGCGCTGTCGCGTACCGGCCTGGACCGGCGGGTTGCCCTGCATGCAGCTCTCGCATCGGCGGTGGCCGGGCTGTCACTCGGGGTCCTCGGCGCGCTCTCCGGCGCGCTGCCACCGATCGCTTTCGGGCTCCTCGTTGCGGGCACCGTTGGTGGATGGGCGTACTCGCTCCCGCGCTCGGTCGCGCTCAATCGCCACGGACTCGGGGAGATCGGCAACGCCATCCTGGGGGGCCTGCTCCTCCCGGTCTATGGCTTCGCGGCCGCCTCGGGCTCAATGCCGGCATGGGTTATCGCCGCCTTCCTGCCGTTTGCACTCGTTGATCTCGCCAGCGTTCTCGCCACGGCTTGGCCGGATCGTAAGGCGGATGACGCCAGCGGCAAGCGCACGCTTGTCACACGGATCTCGCCGAAACTGTCGCGCGTGATCCATGCCGCATCCCTGGCGGCGGCCACTGTGGTCATGGCGGTCGCCACCGGACGAGCGATCCCGTCGACGGTTGCACTGGCAAGCCTGGTCGTCGTGCCCACGGCCCTGATCGCGACGATGCGGATCACGAGCACCGAGTCCCCGCTGTGGTCGGTGGCGACCATGGTCGGGCTGATCGTCGCCATGCTCCTCGGTTGGCTCCTCGTCCCATCCGGGTCGTGGCCGGCCGGCGTGACGGCGTAAGCGTCCTCACGGCCAGACTCCCATTCGCTGGGTCAGCATGGCGAAATGACCGAACCGATCCATCCGGTCCGCATCGAGATCAACGCGCCGCGCGAGCTGGTGTTCGAGATGGCGGCGGCCGTGGGAGGCTCACTGCCCGATGGTCCGCCGCACGCCAGCGAGCTCATCCGACGGGACGGAGACGTCCTCGTCGTGCGCTTCAGCGCGCCCGCGCCGTTCCGATTCTTCGGCTTTCTCGAGGAAGTGACACTCAGCGCGCCCGGCCGAATCGACTATCGCGTCCTGGAAGGGCCGCTCGACCATGTCGTGGAGTGGCTGGACTTCGACGAAGCCGGCGGCGTGACGACGGTGACGTACGCGGGCGAAGTCGGGCATCGCGTCCCGCTCGTCGCGCGCTTCATCGCCGTGCCCGCCTACCGCTGGTACATGCGGCGTACGCTCTCCGCACTGAAGGCTGCGGCCGAGCGCCGCGCTCTTCGCTCCCGCCGCCATCCGCGCACGCCAGCGGGCTGATCGTCCGGATCAGTCAGCCGTCGTCCGTCGTCGCAATAGAGCCTGGAGCTCCACCGGCTCTCCACGCCACGATCGATCCGATCACCGCCCCCGCGACGATTGCCGCTCCGGTCCAGAGCGGGTCGTCGAGCGGACGACCCAATCGGGCGATCAGCGACGATGCGACCAGGGCAACCAGCGCACCGAAGGCGACGACGAGGGCGCCCGACACGAGCGTCGGAGTCCCGAGCCGCCAGGCCACCAACGCGGCGCCAGCCATCGGCGGCGCGGCGGGCATGAAATGGAAGATCAGCCCGGTGAGCGAGGCGAGCGCCATCCAGACAGCGGCGGCGCCGAGCGAACCCGCAAGTCCAACTCCGAGAGTCTTCAACGGCATCACGTCGCGAGTGCCATGCGCGCCCGACGCTCGATCACATCGATGGCGAGTGCGGCGCTCCAGGCGAACCCCTCGCTGCCGTGACCCTCGCCCGTGAACGGGTTGAAGTACTCGCGGAAGCCGGAGCGGTGCACGAGGCCAAGCATGCTGTCCGCCACGTGGCCGGCGAGCTCGTACTGCCCGTGCTGCAGCAGTCCGCGCCACACGAGCCAGTCGGTGTTGAGCCACACAGGACCGCGCCAGTAGCGGCGGGGATCGAATAGCTCGCCGGTCAGGTCGTAGCTTGGGATCAGGTAGTGCTCCTCGCTCTCCGGCGGGTGGAAGCACGGCGCGGAGAGGTCCCGGATGATGGCGTTCCGGCCCTCCATCGGTAGCTCGGGGTCGAGCAGCGGCATGAAGCTGAGAATGGATGGATCGCGCAGGAGCCGATCGGTTCGCAGGTTCCGGCTGTAGTACCGGGCATCTTCGGCATGCCACAGGGAGAACTGGATGCCGGCGCGGACGGTGGCGGCACGGGCAACGTGCGGCTGCGAATCGTCGCCGACGAGATGCGCGATGCGCGCCAGCGCAAGGCTTGACCAGATGAGGATGGCGTTGAACAGCGGACCCGCGACGACGAATGGGCTGGAGCGGCAGAGACGCTCGTCGTCGTAGTCCACCTCACGGTAGGCGGCGGCGAGGTGCACGAAGCGCCGGTACGCGTCATCCGTCGGCCGGTCCTCCGCCTCGGATGCGACGAGATCGCGACGCTCATAGGCCGGGAGGAGGTCGTCCTGGACCTCGAGGTCCTCCAACGCCTCATCCCACGCTGGTGAGTTGTCCAGGCCGGATTCCCACGGGTGGAGGATGGCAGACATGCCGATGCCGTCGGGATCCCGGCTCCCCGCGAGGTACGCATGCCACGACACCAGCCGCGGATAGACGCGCTCGAGGAAGGCGCGGGCCTCGATCGCGTCCTGCGCATGGTCGTGGACCTCGAGCGCGGCGGCCGCATGCAGCGGCGGCTGAACGATCCCCGACGTCTCAATGTTCCGCGGGGCCCGCGGAGTCTCGCTGCTGCGCCAGAACGCCGGACCGGGGAAGTACGCGTCGTCGGGCACGCTGGGGTTGAAGACGATGTGCGGGATCCGGCCGTCCGCCCACTGGCCCTGAAGCAGCTGCTCGAGCTCGCCTTGGGCACGACCCTGGTCGTACCAGGACCGCCCGATGGTGATGAACGCCGAGTCCCAGCTCCATTGATGCGGGTAGAGGCTCGAGGACGGGACGATCCGACCCAGTTGGCCTCCAGCACCTCTTTCGCCGCGTCAAGCAGCCGACGATCCGTCACCGTCGAATGATGCGCGCCCGAGGACGCAACGGTCGAAGTCACGCGCCCTTCTGCCCGATCGCGGTCTCCGCCGGATACGGATAGAAGAGGGACCGATCGCCCCCGTCCCATGCCTCGCGCATGCCGGGTGCGCCGAGGTCCCAATCTGGCCGAACCTTTCTGAAGACCTCCCGCAGATCGCGACGCAGGTCGTCGGTGGATGGGCGGCCCCAGTACCAGTAGCCGTTGTAGATGCGGTGAATGACGAGGCCTGGCTCGAGAACCAGGGTGTGCGGAATCATCGGATCGTGGGTGGGATCCGTGTACTCGGCGATGTCGAGGTCCTTCTGGATGGTCCGGCGAGCGTCCGACAGGAACGTCCACTGGGCACCGACCGACTGACGGAACTCGTTGAGCTCGAGGAGGTTGTCGGTGGTGATCGTCACGATCTTCGCGTATCCGACCGCGATCTTCGGGTAGAACGACGCCAGCTCGAGGTGCTGCTGGTGGTCCTTCGGGCAGAAGTGGCCGCGTGACAGGACCACGATCATCGGATCGCGCCCCTGGATCTCGCTCAGCTTGCGGCGCTGGCGGGCATGATCGGTCAGCTCAGTGTCCGGAAAGCGGGCTCCGGGAACGATATCGGCTCTCATGGCAACTCCTTGGGGTGACTCCCGCGATCGTGGCCCGACCATCGACCCGATGCTGTGGTGTGAGTCACACGGGTTACCGCGAGTCAGGCGAGGATCTGCGGCAGGTTGACGGACAGGTCCCAGATCCCGACGCCGATGAGCACGACACCGAGGATGAGCTGCAGGGGTCGCTCGTACTGGACGAGCGCGCGGGCCAACTGCGCGCCACGTGCCTGGCCCACCGTTCCCAGCAGGAAGAGCGGGAGCCCGAACCCGATCCCGAAGACCCCGAAGAACAGGATGCGGCCCACGGCGTCGCCGATCGTCAGGCTGAAGGCAAAGATCCCGACCAGGAACGGCCCGCTGCACGGAATCGCGATCGGCGCGAACAGGAGCCCGTAGAGGAACGCCCCGGCATGCGGGCCGCGTCCCCCCAGCGCCGACGCCGATGGCTGCGGCATCTTCGCGAACGGGTTGATCCCGGCCAGGAATGGTCCGCTGTACGGGATCGCGATCGGCGCGAACAGGAGCCCGTACAGGAATGCGCCTGCGTGCGGGCCGCGTCCCCCCGGCGCCGACGCCGATGGCTGCGGCAGCTTCGCGAACGGGTTGATCCC
>JBPCOK010000083.1:0-9122 GCA_051000335.1 Candidatus Limnocylindria bacterium
GCAGACGCAGGAAGCGAAAGCTCCTGCGTTTTTTGTTTCCCCGATGCGGGCCGGGGCGCGAACGAACGAGAGGCGGCAATCGAATGATCGTGGTGATGCGTCCGACGGCGACGCGCGAAGAGATCGACGGTGTGAAACGCACGGTCGAGGAGAACGGGCTCGAAGCCTTCCTGAGCGAGGGCGAGGAGCGGACCGTGATCGGCGTGGTGGGCGACGTCGAGCGGATCAGCCACCTCGGCACGCTGCCCGGCGTGGACCAAGTCATCCGGGTCAGCTCCCCGTACAAGCTCGCCAGCATGCAGGAGCCCGGCGAACGGACACGGGTCAGGGCCAACGGGGTCGAGATCGGCCTTGGCCAGGAGCTCGTCGTCATGGCCGGTCCCTGCGCCGTCGAGTCGCGCGACCAGCTGCTCGAGACGGCCCGATGCGTCGCCCGTGAGGGTGCCCGCGTGCTGCGCGGAGGCGCCTTCAAGCCGCGCACCTCGCCCTACTCGTTCCAGGGCCTCGGCCTCCCGGCCCTGAAGCTCCTCGCCGAGGCACACGAGGCCACCGGCCTGCCGATCATCAGCGAGGTCGTCGACCCCGCCGACGTGCCGATCTTCGAGGAGCACGTCGACATCCTCCAGGTCGGCGCCCGCAACATGCACAACTTCGTCCTGCTGAAGGCCGTGGGGCAGAGCCGCCGCCCGGTCCTTCTCAAGCGGGGCCTGTCGGCGACCATCGAGGAGTGGCTCCTCGCCGCCGAGTACATCCTCTCGGCCGGCAACCCGAACGTGATCCTGTGCGAGCGCGGCATCCGCACGTTCGAGACCGCGACGCGCAACACGCTCGACCTATCGGCCGTGCCGGTGCTGCGGAGCCTCACCCACCTGCCGATCATCGTCGACCCGAGCCACGGCACCGGGCACCGCGCCCTGGTCGGGCCGATGGCCCTGGCCGGCGCGGCCGTCGGCGCCGATGGCCTGATCATCGAGGTCCACCCCGACCCGGCGAACGCCCGGTCCGATGGCGACCAGAGCCTTGGATTCGACGAGTTCGGCGGCCTGATGGACGAGCTGCGACGCCTCCAGTTCGTGCGCGCGCCGGAGACCCAGCCGGCCGCGACGACATCCACGGCCACCGATGGCATCGACGACGTGCGCGACCGCATCGACGACCTCGATGCCCGACTGGCCGAGATGGTCCAGGAGCGGGCCACCCTGGCGCTCGAGGTCCAGCGCCGCCGCGCGCCGGGCGCCCACGGCCACGATCCCCGACGCGAGCGCGCACTGCTCGAGCGCGCCGCGAGCGGAACGAACGGCCCGATGTCCCCGGTCGAGCTGACCCTCGTCTTCGATGCACTGCTCCGCGCCTCGCGATCCGTGCAGCGGCGCCACGCCCAGTCCGTGACCGAGGCCGAAGCCGCCGCCACCGGATCGGGACGGTGACGCCGGCCCAGCTGACGGCACCACTTCGACCCGCGGCGCGCCTCCGGGGCACGCTGACCCTGCCTCCAGACAAGTCGATCGCTCATCGGGCGCTGATCTTCGCCGCGCTATCGGGCGGCCCGTCGACGGTGGTCATGGAACGTCCCGGACACGATGTCCTGAGCACGGTCTCCTGCCTGCGCGAGCTCGGAGTCGAGATCGACGAAACGAGCGGCCAATGGAAGATCAGCGGGAGGCCGATGCGGCACGCGACGCTCGACTGCGGGAACTCCGGGACCAGCATGCGGCTCATGGCCGGGGTGCTCGCAGGACTCCCCCTGCGAGCGACGCTGGACGGCGACGCGTCACTCCGCGCGCGGCCCATGGAGCGGGTCGCGACCCTGCTTCGCGCGACCGGGGCCGAGGTGACCACCACGGACGGTCACGCCCCGATCACGATATCGGGCAGGGCATCGCCGGCCCCAACGACGCACCGGCTGCCGGTAGCGAGCGCACAGCTCATCGGCGCCACGGTCCTGACCGGCCTGGCCGCGAAAGGCGAAACGCGTATCGAGGCCTCGGGGCCGACCCGCGACCACACCGAGCGCATGCTGGCGTGGATGGGGGTGCCCATCGGCCGGGCGGGATTCGTGACCACGCTGACCGGCCCCGCCCGACCGCGGCCGTTCGAGCTCGAGGTGCCGGGCGATCCCTCGGCGGCCTCGGCGTGGCTCGTCGCGGCGGCGCTCCATCCGAACGCCGAAATCCGCATGGAGCAGGTTGGCCTCAATCCCACGCGACTGGCCCTGGTGGGGCTGCTCCAGCGGATGGGCGTGGAGGTCGAGACACGGATCACCGACGTTGCCGGCCCCGAGCCGATCGGCGAGATCAGCGTCCGCGGCGGGGCTGCGCTGCACGCCGTCGAGATCGGCGGCGGCGAGGTCGCGGAGCTCATCGACGAGCTGCCCCTCGTCGCGGTGGCGATGGCATCGGTGGACGAGCCGTCCGAGCTGTGGGACGCATCCGAGCTGCGTGTGAAGGAGACGGATCGCATCGGCGCCGTCGTGCGGGGGCTGGAGGCCATCGGCGCACGCGTCGAAGAACGAGCGGATGGTTGGCGCGTCAGTCGCGGAACGCCGCGAGACGCCACCATCCAGACGCACGGGGATCATCGCATCGCCATCGCGTTCGCGATCGCGGCTATCTCGGGCGTCGCGACCGCCGTGGAGTTGGACGACCCCGACTGCACCGCGGTCTCCTACCCGACCTTCTGGAGCGATCTCGCCGCGGTGACCGCCTGATGCGACGCCTCAGGCTGCTGACCGCCGGCGAGTCCCACGGTCCGGGGCTCTCGGGGATTCTCGAAGGCATGCCCGCCGGCATGCGGGTCTCGACGCGGCTGGTCGACCTGGACCTCAAGCGGCGCCAGCACGGCTACGGCAGCGGCAAGCGCATGCAGATCGAGCGCGACCGGGTGCAGTGGACCGCGGGCATCCGCTACGGACGCACCCTCGGCTCACCGGTCGGCTTCTCCATCGAGAACCGAGACTGGAAGAACTGGACCGACCGCATGTCGGTCGAGCCGATCCCGGCTGATCGGCGGCCGAAGGCCATCACGCGGGCACGACCGGGCCATATCGACCTCGCCGGCGCGCTGAAGTACGATACCGATGACGTGCGCAACGTGCTCGAGCGGGCGTCGGCACGCTCCACCACGCCGCGCGTCGTTGCGGGCTCGCTGGCTCGGCAGCTGCTCGCCACGTGCGGCGTGCGGATCTGGAGCTTCGTCGACCAGCTCGGTCCGGTCCGCGCCTTCCCCGATGCCGACGACCTCCTGTCGGCCATCCCTGATGGCTGGCCGGAGCATGACCTGGCCGATCCCTCCCCGCTGCGCTGTCCCGATCCGGACGCCGAGCGCGCCATGCTGGCCGAGGTGGATGCAGTGAAGGAGGCCGGGGACTCCATCGGCGGCTCGTTCGTGGTGGTCGCCGAAGGCACGCCCATCGGCCTGGGCTCGTCGTCGGAGTGGGACACTCGGCTCGACGGCCAGCTGGCCGGCGCCACGATGGCGATTCCGGGAGTGAAGGGCGTGGAGATCGGGATGGGATTCGGGACGGTCGAGCGACGCGGGAGCGCCGTGCACGACGTGGTGGATCCCGACGCGGCCGGATGGGATCGTCGGACGAACCACGCCGGCGGCATCGAGGGCGGAATCAGCAACGGCGAGCCGATCGTGGTGCGCGTCGCCCAGAAGCCGGTCTCGACGCTGCGCAGCCCGCTCCCCTCGCTCGACATGACGACGGGCGAGAGCGGCCGCGCGCACATCGAGCGCAGCGACGTCACGGTCCTGGCCCGGGCCGCCATCGTCGGCGAGGCCATGGTTGCGCTGGTGCTCGCCGATGAGCTCCTCCATTCGTTCGGAGGCGACACGATCGGCGACCTGCGAGCCGCGGTGACGCGTCGCAGGCGACGCACGCGGGGACCGGGAGGCGCGGCGTGACCGCGCTGGCCGTGCTCCTCGGCCACGGCATCGGCTATTCGGCGTCACCGGCCATGCACAATGCGGCCTTCGCGGCCCTCGCGGCCGATGCCCGCTACGAGCTGCGCGACGTCGAGCCGCATGAGCTCGCCAACGAGGTCGCCGCCCTGCGCGCCGGCGATCGCATCGGGGCCAACGTCACGAAGCCGTACAAGACGACCATCTGCGCGCTCGTGGACGAGCTCGGCCCCGAGGTGAAGCGGCTGGGTGCGGCGAACACGATCGTGCGATACGGGGATCGGCTGGTGGCCCACAACACCGACCTCCCAGCCCTGCGAGCCGAGCTGCCCCCGGGGATTCGGCGCGCGGTCGTGCTGGGCTCGGGCGGCGCGTCGCGTGCCGTGGTGGATGCGCTCGACGCGGCCGGCTGCGAGGCCGTGCTCGTCATCGACCGCGCTCGATGGGCGAACCTTTCCGGGGCGCTCATGACGGCCGACCTCATGGTCAACGCCACGCCCATCGGCACCGACGCCGATGACACCCCGGTCCCCGCGAACCTCCTGCGTCGCGAGATGGCGGTGCTGGACCTCGTCTACCGGCCGAGCCCCTCGCGGCTCGTTCGCGATGCCCGAGCCGCCGGTGCACGCGCGCGGGGAGGCGCGGGCATGCTCCTGCGACAGGCCGCGCTGAGCTTCGCGGTCTGGGCGAATCGCGAAGCACCGATCGAGGCCATGCGTGCTGCCCTCCGCACCGAGCTCGGACCCGGAGCCGATGTCTGACAACGACCGCTCGGGCGTCGTCCTGGTCGGGATGCCGGGCAGCGGAAAGTCGACGGTCGGCAGGCTGCTGGCGGATCGGCTCGAGCTCCCCTACCTCGATACCGATGAGCTCGCGGCACGGCGCATCGGCACAACCGTTCCCGCGTACATCGCGGGCCACGGCGAGGAAGCGTATCGCGCGGAGGAGGCCGAGGCGGTCGCGGAAGCCTGCGCGACGCGCGGTGCGGTGATCTCGACCGGCGGCGGGGCCGCACTCGACCCGCTCACCCGTTGGCAGCTGTGGCATCACGGGGTCGTCGTGTGGCTCGACCTCGACGCCGGCCGGCTCCTCGAGCGCCTGCGCGCCGATGCCGTCGACCGGCCGACCCTGCAGCCCTACGGCATGGAGCGCACCGCCGAGGTGATGGCCGATCGGGCGCCCATCTATCGGGCCGCCGATCTGCGGGTCAATGCCGATGCGGCGCCGGAATCGATTGCGAACGAGATCATCAGCGGCCTGCAGGCGACCGGCGCCCGTCGGCTGTTCGACGCCGAGGTCACCCGCCATCACCCGATGGGGCCACCGGTGGCGCGCATCGTCATGGGCGCCGAACTTTCCGAGGCGCCGCATGGCGGCATCGCGGTCGTCGATCGGCGCCTGCTCGATGCGGCCCCGGACCTCATCCGGCGACTCGGCACGCGGGCGATGCTCCCGATCCGTGGTGGCGAGCGCGCGAAGCGAATCGGGTCGCTCGAGCGAATTCTCGAGTGGCTCGCGTCGCATGCGGTGGAGCGCTCGACCCCGCTCGTAGCGGTCGGGGGCGGAACGATCGGCGATCTCGCCGGCACCGCGGCCGCGCTGTACGCTCGCGGCATCCCGCTGGTCCAGGTTCCGACGACCTGGCTGGCACAGGCCGACAGCGCGATCGGCGGCAAGGTGGCGGTGGACCTCGGGAAGGCGAAGAACGCGGTCGGCGCGTTCTGGCCTCCGTCCGCGGTGATCTCCGACGTCGCCGCCCTGCGATCGCTCCCGATCGGGCAGCGCCGAGACGGCATGGCCGAGTCGATCAAGTCGGCGATGATCGGCGATCCTAAGCTGTGGCGCCTGCTCGAGGATCGCGGCGCCGCGGCCCTGCGCTCCGATGAGGCGGCGCGCTACGCGATCATCGAGCGCAGCGCTCGGCTGAAGCTCGGAGTCTGCGATCGCGATCCGTTCGAGTCCGGCGAGCGGCGCAGTCTCAACCTCGGGCACACGATCGGGCACGCGCTCGAGATCGAGTCGGGATACGGGCTCGCGCACGGCGCCGCCGTGGCGCTGGGTCTCCGCGCCGTGTCATCCATCGCCGCCGGCCGTGGGGCGGACCCCGACCTCGGTGAGCGGCTCGACTCCCTGCTCGATCAGCTCGGCTTCGCCCTGCGCCGGTCGTTCGCTGCGGCGGACGTCCGCACGGCCATGCTCGGCGACAAGAAGCGGAACGGCGGCCGGCAGCGCTGGATCCTGCCGATGGAGATCGGACGCGTCATCGAAGCCGATGACGTAAGCGAGGCGGAGCTGGACCGCGCGCTCGAGGTCATCGCCTCGTGACCGGGGTCGCGTACCAGGGCGAGCCCGGCGCGTTCGGAGAGGAGGCCGTCATCGGCTGGTTCGGCGAGGGCGTGACGCCGATGCCGTTCGCAAGCTTCCCGGCCGTGTGCGCGGCCGTTGACGACGGTAGCGCCGATGCCGGCGTGCTGCCCCTCGAGAACTCGCTCGCGGGCACGGTCGGCGATGCCCTCGACGCGCTGGCCGACGGCGATCTCCAGGTGGTGGGTGAGCTCCTCCTGCCGATCCGCCACCAGCTCCTCGTCCTGCCCGGCGTCGCGATCGATGATCTTCGGCGCGTGAGCAGCCACTGGCAGGCGCTCGCCCAGTGCGAACGCTTCCTCTCGGGCCGCTCATGGCAGGTCGTGCCCGCTGCCGATACCGCCGGTGCGGCTCGCGAGCTCGCCGGTGGCGGCGATCGGACGGCGTCCGCGATCGCCTCGGCGCGTGCCGCCGAACGCTACGGGCTCGAGATCGCGGCGGCGGACATCCAGGACGCGGCGCACAACATGACCCGCTTCGCCGTGCTCCGACGCGGGGGTGGTGCGCCGCTCACGTCGGCTGGTCCCCTGGCGCCGCCGGCCGATGCCGGTCGCGAGACGCTCATCACCTTCGAGACCGGCCATCGGCCCGGTGACCTCTACCACGCGCTCGGCGTCCTGGCCGATGCCGGGATCAACCTCAGCCGGATCGAGTCGCGGCCGTCGGGCAGCGGTCCGTGGCGCTATCGATTCCTCCTCCAAGTGGCCGGGGACGCCTCGACGGAGCCGTTGGCCGGTGCCCTCATCGGCCTCCGACGGCACACCAGCTCGATGCGGGTGCTCGGGTCCTTCGGCGTTGCCGGAGGAGAATGAGCACCATGCGCATCCTGCTCCTCAACGGTCCCAATCTCGGAACGCTGGGCCGGCGCGAGCCCGACATCTACGGCAGCACGACCCTCGACGAGATCGTCGAGGCCGCCCGCGCGCATGCTCTCGAGCGCGGCTCGCTCCTCGACGGCTTCCAGTCGAACCACGAAGGCGCGCTCATCGACCGGATCGAGGGGCTCGACTACGATGCGCTGATCTGCAACTTCGGTGCGCTGTCCCATACATCCTACGCGCTTCACGACGCGGTCCGTGGCTCGGGCCGTCCGGCCGTCGAGGTCCACATCAGTGACATCGCCGCGCGCGAGCCGTGGCGCCGGGTGTCGGTGACCGCACCCGCCACCCGGCACCAGATCATCGGCCACGGCTGGCGTGGCTACCTGGAGGCCATCGACTGGCTGCTTGCCGCAGATAACGACAGCTGAAGCCGGCGTTCGCCGGGCTTGACACCAACCCCGCAGTCGAATATCTTACGCATGTGAAATATTCCGCTGCGAATCATTCGCCCTCGCACGACGTTGTCGGTCTTGCCGGAAGCCTCCGGGCCGGATCGCTCAACCGCATGCTCATCGTCGAGGCCGCCCGGATCGCTCCTGCCGGCATTACGGTGTCAGTGTTCGACGACGTGCGGGGCATTCCCCTGTTCGACGCCGACGACGAGGCGCGCGTGCCGGACGGTCCGGGCGCAGTGGCGGCGCTCCGTCGGCTCGTGCGGGCGGCCGATGGCCTGGTGATCGCGACCCCGGAGTACAACCAGTCGATCCCGGCCGTCACGAAGAACGTCGTGGACTGGCTGTCACGCCCCGATGACGACGCGGTGCTCGACGGCAAGCCGGTCGCCATCCTCGGAACGACCGACGGACCATGGGGAACACGCTACGCGCAGAAGGAGCTGCGCCACACCCTCACCGCGGCCGGGGCCCTCGTGATGCCCCAGCCCATGTTCTTCCTGGCCAAGGGGCGCGACGCCTTCGACCCCGATGGTTGCCTGGCAAGTCCCGAGACGCAGCGTCGCCTCGTCGATCTCCTCTGCGGGTTCGAGCGCTGGATCGGAGTCGTCGGTCAGGCGCCTGATCTGGTGGCGCTGGAGGCCTGACGGTGGAATCGATCTTGGCCTTCATCGGCGTCTCTCTGCTGATCATCGTGGCGCCCGGCCCCGACCTCATGCTCGTCACGCGCAGCGTGTTGGCCGGGGGCCGCCGGGCCGGCCTCCTCACCGCGCTCGGCATCGGGACCGGTTCGGGGACGTGGGCGCTGATCGCGGCCGCTGGGCTCGCCACCCTGCTGGCGACGTCGCCCGACCTCCTCGGCGTCATCCGATGGGCCGGGGCCGGATATCTGGCCTGGCTCGGTATCCGGGCACTTCTCGGACGGACCTCGCCGCCACCTGACGCGGCGAGCGCGGCGCGCGGCACGTGGCGAGACCCCTATCGGACCGGCCTTGTCGGGAATTTCCTCCATCCGGGCCAGGTCGTCTTCTACACCAGCATCCTGCCGCAATTCATCGATCCCACGAAGGGCACGACGGTCCAGGCACTCGGCCTCGGCGCGATCTTCGCGCTCATTGCCCTGACCTGGTTCTCTGCGTACGCGCTCGTCGCATCCGCGATTCGGCTCCGGCGCTGGGAGCGGGCCGCTCCTCTGCTCACCCGCGTCACCGGCGTCGTGCTCATCGGCTTTGCCGTCAGGCTGGCGGGTCGGCTGTGACCAGGCTCAGCGACCTCGAGCTCGAGGCCTGGCAGGCGCTGCTCCACGCGCACGAGCGCGTGACGGCGACGCTCGACGCCGAACTGCGGTCGGGCCACAACATCGGGCTCGGCGATTACGACGTCCTCGTCCGCCTGGCCCGCGCGGAGGGACGCCGGCTGAAGATGACCGAGCTGTCCCGACGGGCGATGCTGTCGCCCAGCAGCCTGACGCGCGTGGTGGATCGCCTGGTGACCGGCAGTCTCGTGGCGCGTGAGCGAAGCGGCGACGACAACCGCGTCGTGTTCGCCACGCTGACTCCCGAAGGGCGCAGCCGCGTGAGAG
>JBPCOK010000146.1:0-4600 GCA_051000335.1 Candidatus Limnocylindria bacterium
CAGTTCAACGAGGTCCAGGCCGGCGCGGCCACGCTGGATGTCGCGGCCGTCGTGGCACTCATCGGCTGGCTGCTCGTCTACCTGCTCATCATGGCGATCCTCCGCCTCGGAGACCGCGACCGGGCCTGAGTCCGGCGCCTAGAGAGGTGGCAGCTCGAGCGCGCCGCGCTGGGTGGGCCGTGCCTGCGACGTGCCGGCGGCCCCATCCGACCCTGATGGGCGTCTGGCGGCGCCGATAACTCCCGCCCGCAGGAGCTCCTCGTCGTAGACCTCCTGGATCCGGCGCACCTGCGCATCGATGCTGAAGCGCTCGGCCACGGTCTGGTATCCGGCGCGCTCGATCCGCGCCCGGAGATCCGGGTCGGACAGCAGGCGCTGAACCGCAGCGGCAAGCGCCGGCGAGTCGGCGGGGGGAACCAGGAGACCGTCGACGCCATCGGTGACGACCTCGGGGATCCCGCCCACGGCGGACGCAACAACAGGCCGGCATCGGGCCATGGCCTCGAGGATCGAGATGCCCTGGGCCTCGCGCAGGGAGGGGATGACGGCCACGGTGAGCTCGCCGATGATCGCCGCGACATCGGACCGGCGGCCGGTGAACACGATCCGACCTCGCAACTCAGCCCCGAGCGACGCCGCCTGGGAACGGAGGGCATCCGCCTCGGAGCCTTCGCCCACCACGACCAGCCTGGCATCGGGCGATGCGCGAAGAATGGCGGGCATGGCATCGATGAGGTGGCGCTGCCCCTTCTCCGACTCGAGCCGACCGACCACGCCGATCAACGGGGCATCGGCCGGGATGGAGAACTCCCGGCGGATGCCACACGGCGGAGGCGGCGCGGCAAAGCGGGAGAGGTCCACGCCGTTGGGGATGACGGCGAACGGCGCCCCATCTCGCCCCTCCGCACGCACCTTGCGCTCGATGCTCTCCGACGGAACGATCAGCCGATCCATCCGTGGCGTGAGCGAAGCAAGGAGCGCGGTGTCCTCCGGCGAGCGAACCCGCGACGAGTGCACGGTGGCCATGATCACCGGTGTCTCAGCCTCGACGGCCGCCCGCGTGCCGATCACCTCGGCGCGGTACATGTGGGCATGGACGAGGTCCACCTCGTGGTGGCGCATCCAGTCGGTCAGGTCGGCGACGGCTCGGTCGTCATCGGCGGCATCCAGGATCTCCACCGGAATCCCGAGGCCGCGCAGCCGCTGCACGGCGGAGCCGGCGGACAGCGAGAGGGCGCGAACGTCGTACCGCGAGCGATCCAGCCGCAGCATGAGCCCGGTGTACGACTCCTGCGCGCCGCCGTTGCCGCCGGTCGCCAGCAGTTGGAGGATGCGCGGCCGGGGATGGCTTCGGGACCGATGGATTCGCCGATGCCGGGTGTAGGCGGCGCCGGCGATGGCGCCCTCGTGGTCGGGGGTGTTCACCGCCCGATGCTAGGCACGACCGCTCTGATCGTCAAAGCAGGGCGGGGTGGGGCTGGCGGCTTGGGCGTCAGGCGGATGCCCGGGCGCCCGGGCAGGCGGTGACGCGGAGTGTGCAAGATTCTTGCACACTGCAGCCTAGGGCCCAGCGATTACCGCCCGGTTACCGTACGAATGGACCATGGCGGCGAACAAGCCCCTGGCGCGGAATGACCCCATGCGATGGATCAGCGACGGGGCGCCTCTCGAGCCGATGATCGAGCGCTCCAGCCGTCTCACCCGGGAGGAGCTCCTCGCGCTGGCCGAGCGCTATGACGAGCAGCAGAGCCGCGAGCTCCGCGCGCCGGTCGCGAGCGACTTCGCGTTCGGGATGGCGTGGGGCATGCTGCCGGCGCAGGTCGGCACGCTATGCGACGTGGTCTCCGAGGCGTCGCTCCGGGCCGGAATCAGCTCCGACACCGCCGTGCGCGCGTGGGAATCGGTGGCCGACGCCATGACGGCCGAGCTCTTCCCAGGCCTGCCGCCCGCGTCCCGCCAGGCATTGACGGGAGCCTGGGACGACGTGTCGCACGCTGCCCCAGGGGGCTAAAGCTCGAGGCCGATCGCGTGCCGCGAGCTGGCGCGGCCGGGGGTATATCGGTATATACGCGGCGGCCGTCGAGCCGAGCAGCCCAGGATCAGGAGTGCCACATGTCGTATGCCTCGCCCACCACGGTGCTGAAGCGCAGCCCCATGAGCACGATGCCCGCGAACCCGGCCTCTCGAGCACAGACCGAGGCCGCCTTCGCGACGCGCCACGCTTCCGCCCGCGCATCCTCCTCGGTCAGCCCGTGGAGCCGGCGCCGCAGCTCATCCGAGATCGGGATGGCGCCGACTGACTCGAGACGGCGAACCCACCGCTCCGTGAACGGGGGCGTGATCTCCAGGTAGACCGGCGGGTCATCCGGGCGCAGCTCGAGCCGATCCGCCACGCCCTGCACGCTCGCCGGATCCATGACCGGCCCCGTGGTGAAGAACTGCGACCCCACCTCGACACGGCGCCGGAACATCCATCGGCGTGATCGGGTGCTCATGCCGACCTCGAAGTTGACGGAGGACAGCGATGACTGGAGCGCGCGCAGGTATTCAACGATCTCGTAGCTGTTGCTCCAGTGCTCGACCTCGGGGAGCATGTCGCCCTGGACCACCAGGAACGACTCCACCCCGTTGGCGATGGCGCCGCGCACCTCGGACTCGATGGCCAGGATGTTCCGGTCGCGGGTGGAGCAGACCACCACCGGGCGCACCTCGGGCACGTCGTGCGTGATTCGGGCCGCGAACGAATACGGTGAGACGCGGACCTGCTTGAACGGGTTGTCGGTGATCAGCACGTCCCGCCAGCGGCCGCGCATCTCGAGGTGGGTCATGCTGGGCAGGCGCGGAGGGTTGACCTCCACCATCTCCCGCCATTCGATTCCGTCGGACAGCATCAGCGCGCTCCAGCGGCGATGGCAGGAGCGGTAGTGACGAGGATGGCTGGGCAGCCTGCTGCTGCTGCTGCTCTGTCAGCAGTTATAGCAGTAGTGATATAACGGCTGACAGCCGCGCGGGGCGGCCAGATCAGAGCCATCTGCCCATCATCCGGGGCACCGCGTCACGTCGAGAGCTGGCCGGCGGCCCGGAGCTCGCGCGCCGCGGACACCATGTCGCCCAGCTGCTGCTCGATCTCCTCCCAGCGACGCGTCTTCAGGCCGCAGTCGGGGTTCACCCACAGGTCGGCCTCGTCCATGTAGGCCCGGAAATGGTGGAGCCGCTCCGTCATGACATTCCGACCGGGAGTGTGTGGCGAATGGACGTCGAACACGCCCGGGCCGATCTGGAGGTGACCGTCGCTGAAGAGGCCGTAGAACTGGCGGATGTAGCTGTCGTCCTTCGAGCGCGAGAACTCAATGGACGCAACATCCACGCCGGCGTCCGACCACAGCGGCACGATATCGCCGAAGTCGCCGTAGCACATGTGCGTGTGCATCTGGACGCGGGCCGGCTGGTTGAAGACGTGGTTCAGGGCGGCCCGCACACCATGCGCGTAGATCTCGCGCAGCTGCGGGGCGTCCTCGGTGGGCAGCGGCCATCGCTCGCGGACCGCCGGCTCGTCGACCTGGATGACGCGTGCGCCGGCCTCCACCAGGTGGGCGACCTCCTCCGCGATGGGCCGGCCAACCGCCCAGAACAGCAGGTCGTCCGGCACGCCCGGCGGACGGAAGCTCCAGTTCACGATCGTGACGGGACCGGTCAGCATGCCCTTCACCGGCTTGTCGGTGGCGGACTGGGCCACCTGCCACTCATCGACCGTCATCGGCTGGCTGATGCTCGGCGGCGCGGCCAGGATGGGCGCGCGGACGCATCGGCTTCCATAGGAGAGGACCCATCCGTCGTGCGTGGTGTGGAAGCCGTCCATCTGCTCGGCGAAGTACTCGACCATGTCGGTGCGCTCGAACTCGCCGTGGACGATGACGTCCAGGCCCATGCGCTCCTGCCAGGCCACCGAGTCGGTGATGAGCTTCGCCATCGCGGCGTCGTACCCGTCGTGGTCCAGCTCGCCGCGACCCAGGCTCACGCGCAGCTGCCTGACCTCCGTGGTCTGCGGCAGGGATCCGGTGGTGGTGGTGGGATACGGCGGAAGATTCAGGTCCGACTGAGCGGCCCGCCGCTCCTCGCGAGCAGCGCGGGTTCGGAGCTCGCCGACGTGAGGCCAGTCCGCAGCCGGCGGGTGCGTCACCTGCGGTGCCGTGCCGCCCGACAGGGCCGCCGGCCACTCAGCCAGCGCTCGCGCCTTCTCCCGGGCGAACTGGAACCCCGCCGGCAGGTCCTCCCCCTCCACGGTGTACGGCAGGAACATCAGGCTGGTGGAGGGCACCAGTCGAATCGGCTTGTCGTCACCGTCGTCGGCGTCGCCCAGGACGGAACGGGCGCGCTCGAAATCGTCCGGCCACACGCTGCGACCGTCCATGACTGAGATCACATGCTCCGGCTGCGCGGCCCATGCGGCCGTGCCGCGAAGGGCGGGAACGAACTCGAGCGGCACCTGGACGGCCAGGCCGGCCGATCCGAGCGCCTCGATCGTCGGCTCCGACGCCCGGCCGAACTGGACGGTGACCAGGGGCTTCGCATCAGCGCCGAGCATCTCGGCCGCGCCGGC
>JBPCOK010000160.1:0-4184 GCA_051000335.1 Candidatus Limnocylindria bacterium
CCGTTCGAGTGGCGCTTCACCCGCGCTGACCTCGCCAAGCTTCTCGAGCGTCTGGCACTGAAAGACTCCGCCCGGTTGCGTGAGGCGGCGTGAATACATCACCGAATATCCGTGCTACAGCACTTAGTCAGCACGACTGACATCACTGGTCCGACGGTTGAGGCACCGGCTTTCGGACCATGCCAGTCAGCGTATGGCCCGCGAGATCCGTGTGGCCGATGACCTCGAATCCACGCTTCGAGTAGAAATCGATGTTCTCCTGCGTCGCTGTCTCGAGATAGCACGGTACGCCGGCAGCATCCGCGCGGGATGTGCCCGCCTCGATGAGTGCCGACCCCAGGCCCTGGCCCCGGAGCTCTGCCCGCGTACCGACCGAGACCAGGTACCAATGCGGTCCATGGACGGTCTTGTGGAAGGGTTCGGTGGCCGACAGCGCTCTCATGAACTGTCGGCTACCCGACACACCAAGTCGGAACGGCATGCGAGCCAAGCCGAGCCGAAGCATCCGGCCGAAGCTCATTTCGCCACTGTCAGGCGGAACCCAGACCGCGACGGCCGACGCGTCGTCGGTGCCCCAGACCTCTCCCCAGCGCAGTCCGTAGTGCAACACCAGGCCCATGAACCAGGGGGCCTCTCGGCGGCGCTTCTCCTCGTCGGGGGCGACAAGCTGCAGCAACGGGTCGAGGAAGAAGGCTTCGGCCAACGTGGCGGCCGCGGCGTCGGCGTGACTGGCATCGAGACGCTGGATCGGCAAGTTGGCCTCCTGGGCTGACCAGGCCCTCGTGGGCGTCCGGCGTTCGTGGAGTATAGCCCGGCGGTGATCGGCCCCGCGTGACCTCGTCCCGATACACAAGGTGACCAGCAAAATGGTCGGAACACAGCCCGCGAACTGACGTGGGGAATGGTCGGGGCGAGAGGTCTCAAGCCTCGAGCACCGACCTCTATGTGCCGGTCTGGCCGCTCGCAATCATGCTGACGGGGTCGGACAAGAGACCGGGGCGCCCGCATGATTCGTAAACAGCAGGTCCTCGGTTCAAATCCGGGTGTCGGCTCCACTCCCCCGAGCCTTAAGTTCGCGCTCGGCGCGGCGGCGGGATGGCCGACGCCTCATGCGCTGCGGACCAGCGCGAACGGCTCTGGAGGCTCGGCGAGGCGCATGACGATCGGAAGGTCATTGGTGGCGGGGCTACCCCTCTCGCCCCGACCAGCATCGGCTCTCATCGGGAGCCAGCGCTCCCATTCAGTCCACTCAGGGGGAACCTCGTGTCCGTCTCTCCTCGGCCGCCCACGGCCTCCGAGCTTCTGTACCAATGCCCAAGATGATTCGCCCCGCGCTGCTCGTTGGCGCCACGGCCCTGACCCTGGCCGCCTGCAGCTCGCCGGCCGTCAGCGCCTCAGCCGGCGTGGAGGCCTCGGCCTCCGTCATCCCTGCGCCCACGGCCGCCGAGTCCGGTTCGGATGAGCTCGGCCTCACCGGTGAGGCCGCAGCGAACGCCGATCACCTCATCGGTCGCGCCGAGTGCGGGGAGCTCGAGCAGGACGGCTCCGATCTCATGTTCACCTGCACGTTCGCCGAGAACGGCGTCGACTACGGCCTGGAGGTCCCCCGGTTCGGATGGCCTCATCCGGTGACTGACCGGCTCCGCTGACGCCCTCGATCGTTGCTCTCGGTCCCAGGCAACCCGGGCCATTCGGCACTTGGCGGTATCGGACCGACACCTACGCTGAGACGATGATGCATATGAGAATCAGCTCTGGCCCCAAGGCAGGTTACGCAGCCGTCGTATCGCTGGGGCTCCTCCTCGCCGCGTGCGCCGGCGGCACGACCAATCCGGGAACCGAAGGCGCGCCAAGAGTCATCGGCGTCACGATGACCGATGGGCTGCGCTTCGACCCCGCGGAGCTGGTGGTAACGGCCGGCGAGACGGTTCGGTTTGAGGTGACCAATCCGACCTCGCTCGAGCACGACTTCGTCATCGGGGACGAGACCGAGCAGGAGCACCACGGTGAGGAGATGATGGGCGGCGACGCGATGATAGGCGGCGACGCGATGATGCACGACGAGGAGAACGCCGTGAGCCTGGCGCCGGGTGAGACGAAGGAGCTCGTGTACTCGTTCGGCGACGAGGGAGAGCTGCTGATCGGTTGCCACGTCGACGGTCACTATGCCGCCGGCATGATGGGAACGATCAGCGTCGAGGCTTGATCGTTCCTGCTCAGGCCTCGACGCGCAGGGCTGGTGCCGCGCCCGCGGCACGGACGACAGTGATCAACCAGCTGCTCGACCGGGCATTGCTATCCTCGATCGCATGGCTCCGTACGCGGTCAACGAAGCAGGGGTCGCGCGGTGCAGGGAGCTGATCGACGCGCGACAGTACGTGCTCAACTCGGATTGGGGATCCGTCCAGCCGGACGCCGAGCGGGAGAACGCGTTCCTCGAACGGCATTCGTGGGATGAGTTCGGCGCGTGGCATCTCGGCCTCACCGAGGGTGCATCGGACGAGACGAAGGCGCGCTATGCGTTCGTGTACGGCGACCTGCGGCGCGTGCATCGAACGGCGCTGATCGCCTGCCGATACCGTGCGGCTGAGTGGCGGCACAAGGAGGTTGAGTTGGCCGCCCACGACCTGCTCCAACGACTCGACGCGAAGGGTGGCTGACATCCACGCCGCACCATCCCTCGTCTTCGCCTACGACCGCCCGATCATCGGGCGAGTCCCCGGCGTCGTCGGCGGTGTGGTGCAATGCCACCGGCCTCACCAATGGCCCGGCGTCGCCGGCTCTGGCCGAGGAATTCAGCGCCGAGCAGTCCGCGACATTGGCCCGGATCGGCGACGCCCCGCTCTCGGAGATCCCGAGCCTGGCCGCGTGGCGCCGCGTGTTCCGTGGTTTCGGCGTGGATCCGACCGCGTATCGCTCCGCGGCCGAGGCACTCCTTCGCCGCCTGACGAAGCAGGGCTCGATCCCCTCGATCAACGCCCTCGTCGACATCGGCAACCTGGTGAGCATTCGCCACGCGCTGCCGGTCGCAATCTTCGACCAGCGTGCGGTGACCGGCCTGACGACCGTGCGGTTTGCGAAGGGCGACGAGGCGTTCACCGATCTTGGTTCCGGAGCCACGGAGATGCCAGAGCCTGGCGAGGTCATCTTCATCGACGACGCGGGCCTGGTTCGCGCGCGTCGATGGTGCTGGCGCCAATCAGCCCAGAGCGCCTCCAGGCCCGATACGACCGAGGTGCTCGCGACCGTCGAGGGTCACCACGACCGAGCGTCCGAGGACGTGGCCGCCGCGCTGACCGACCTCCAGGAGCTGCTCAACCGCTACGCGGCGCCGACGGAGATGCGTTCGGGCATCGTGGATGCCACGACGCCGGGATGCGCCGCGCTCGATGGGTAGTTCGGCGGTCGTCGCCCGCGAATCTCGCGTGCGACGGACGAGGGCGTCATTCGTCCACAGCGTGACCACGCGAATGCGGCAGTTACATGGCGCGACGCATCGGACCTGCGACCACCCGATCAAGATAGATGCCGAGCACGCTGCCATAGAAGAAGGTGTGGGCCAAGAACTGCACCACTGGGTTGGCGTCGGCGAACCACACCCATCCTGCGGCGGGCGCGATCAGATAGAAGTTCACGAGCCATAGGCCCAGGCCCACGGCGGTTGCCGCCGCGATCAGGATGGTGCTCGAGCTACGCAGCGCCGGCATCATGGCCACTGCCATGCCGAAGGCGACGCCGTAGATCATCGACAGCGCCATGTGTGTCAGCATGCCGACGATCGCCGCTGTGACCAGCGAGAACGAGGGATCCAAGGCCTGCATGCCGAGAATGATCCCGCTGATCGCGCGCAGCGGCATGAAGAAGGCGGGGATGCCCGCCAGGAGGGCCGCGGCGATCATCTCGAACAGGACGAACGTGATGCCCGCCACGACGCCGCCGATCAGCCCGTTGCGTGCCCACTGCCCGAGGTCTGCCCGGGCCGCGGTGATGTCGGGATCTTTGGTGGTCATTGTGGTGGTTCCTCCTGGCCGCCGGAGCGGGTGCGGCCACGGTACTGCCGGTGAATTGTTGGGTGAGTCGGGCGATGATCGTCGAGGGGTTTCGAGATCATCGCCCGACGCGAACGGAGCGGGAGTTTCAGTCAGGCCGACGCACGCGCGCGAGGTTCATGGCCGCGATCGCAC
>JBPCOK010000201.1:0-24714 GCA_051000335.1 Candidatus Limnocylindria bacterium
GCCACCGGAGCCGAGTCATCCGGTGCGGCGGCCACGGCCTCCGCTTCCCGGGCGTACTCCTTCTTCGAGCGGCCGCTCAGCATCTCGAGGGACCCGACGACGACCTCTGTTTTCCAGTGTCGCTTGCCCGCGTCGTCGTCCCACTGGCGGGTCTGCAGGCGGCCGTCGACGTCGACGAGCTGGCCCTTCGACAGGAACTGACCGCAGATCTCGGCCAGGCGATCCCACGCGACGCAGGGGTGGTACTCGGTCCGCTCGCCGTTCCCGCCGCGGTACTCGTTCGTGGCGACGGTGAAGGTCGCGACGTGTTTCCCGGAGGGCAGCGACCGCAGCTCCGGATCCCGGGTCAGGCGACCCACCAGCATCACTTTGTTCATCCGATGGCTCCTTCCATCTCACAGCGCACCGGGGGCGAGTTCGGCCGCTTGATCAGCAGGCTAGGGAGGGGCGATTACCGGGCAATCACTGGTCGCTTACCAGGAGCCGGCACCCGATCGGCCAGCCGCATTCTGGCGCCGAGCGTATATACCGATATACCCGAGAGCCTCCCAGCCCTCACCGTCGAGACCCCGGGCGCCGCCGCGGATAGAGATGGTCGATCCCCGGCGTGCGCAACGACACCTTGGCCACTGGCGGCTGCTGACGCTTGAACTCCGTGCGGGCCACGCGACGCGCCACCCACTCCACCAGCTCCCGATCGAGGCCAGCCGACATGCAGCGATCGATCGACCACCGGCGGTCCACCAACGCGAACAGCGTGCGGTCCAGCAGGTCGTACGAGCGCCCCAGCTCCTCCTCATCGGTCTGGCCCGGCCACAGGTCAGCCGACGGCGGCTTGTCCAGGATCGACTCGGGCACGCCGAGCTCTCGGGCGACTTCGCGCAGCTGCGTCTTGTACAAGTCCCCGATCGGCGCGAAGGCCGCCGCCATGTCGCCGTGCAGCGTCCCGTAGCCGAGCAGCGCCTCGGTCTTGTTGCTCGTCCCGGCAACCAGGGCGTCGAAAGCGGCCGAGCGGTCGTAGACCACGATCATCCGCTGCCGGGCCATGACGTTCCCGCGCCGCACGTTGAGCTCGTCACCGCCCGCCGAGGCATCCGGCGAGCCGATCAGCTCGAGCATCGGATCCACCATCGGGGTGATCTCCACGCGCTCGGTCCGGCAGCCGAGGGCCTCCACCACGCGCATCGCATCGGTCTCGGAGCCCTCGGAGCTCGTGCGGTACGGCATCCGCACGGCCAGCAGGTTCTCCGGAGCCACCGCCCGCGCGCAGAGGAACGCGACGGTCGCGGAGTCCACCCCGCCCGACAGCCCGAGCACGATCCGCTCGAAGCCGGTCTGCTCAAGCTGGGCGCGGATGAAGCCGACGATGACCTCGACGGCCTGCGCCGGCTCGATGGCGGGCAGCGGCGGCAGCCTGGCCTCGCTCATGCCTCCTCCGGCTCGGGGAGGCCGGCGCGCTCGGCGATGATCCGGTCGAGTTCGCGTCGCGTCAGCTCCAGGCGCTCATCGGCCAGCAGCGGGAGACCGTAGCGCTGCATGCGGAGGTCATCGGTCTCGAGCGTGCCGATCACAAGCGCCTCCTCCCACAGCGGCGCCTCAACGATGACCGCGCCGTCCGGACCCAGCAGGCGAGACCCGCCCCAGAACGTCAGCCCCTCCTCGTTGCCGACGCGGTTGCAGAAGGCGATCGGCACGGTCCCGAGCAGCGCGTAGGTGTCCTGCATCTTGTGCCAGCCCGCGATCGCCACCATCCCGGCCGCGCTGCCCGGCGCTCGCGAGGGGCCGGCGGCAACATTGACGAGCAGGTCGGCGCCGTCCAGCGCCTGGAGCATCGGCAGGCTGGTGTGCCAGAAGTCCTCGCACACCGACAGGCCGATGCGTCCGATCGGCTCCCCCGCCTCGACCGTGCGCACCCGGTCGCCGGGCCGCGTGAAGCGACCCTCGTCGAAGAGGCCGTACGTCGGCAGGTAGACCTTGCGATGCAGGCCGATCAGCTCGCCTCCTCGCAGCAGCGCGACCGCGTTCGCGTAGCGATGATCGTCGGTCTCCTCGACGAAGCCGATGGCGACGAGCATCGACGGGTACGCGATGCCTAGGTCGCGCAGCCGCGAGTCGTCAGCCCGCATCGCGACTTCGGGTACCAGGTCCTGGAGGAGGTAGCCGGTCAGCGCCAGTTCGGGAAACACCACCAGCTGCGGCTCCTGCGCCGATGCAGCCCGCAGCGTGGAAGCAGCCATCTCGAAATTAGCGTCGACCTCTCCGAGACGTGGCGCCACCTGGGCCAGCGCGATCCGATACTCCATCGCGCGCAGCGTAGCGCAGGCAGCCGGTCTCAGACCCGCGCCTGGCCCTATTCGTCGGGTGCGCCACCCTCCTGGTCACCGAACACGCCGGCACGGTCGGGGGCCGGAGGCCGGCTCGGTCTGGCGGCCTCATCGACACCGGTTCGCAACGCCGACGACGCCGCGGCGGCATCATCGATCAGCTTGTCCCGACGCGGACCTGGCACCAGCTCCTCCGCGAAGTGGCAGGCGACCTCGTGATCCGCGAAGCCCTCGACCACGCGGAGCTCGGGCCGCTCGGTCATGCAGCGCTCCGGGTCGTCCAGCTGGCGTCGCAGCCAGCACCGGGTATGGAACCGGCAGCCCGACGGCGGGTTCACCGGCGATGGCACGTCGCCGAGAAGGATGATGCGCCGCCGGGAGTCCCGATCATGAGGCGATGAGACCGGGACGGCGGACAGCAGCGCGATGGTGTAGGGGTGCATCGGCGCCTGGTAGATCTCGGTCGATCCTGCCAGCTCCGCGATGCCGCCCAGGTACATGACCGCCACGCGGTCGCTGATGTGCTCGACGACCCCCATGTTGTGGGCCACGAAGAGGTAGGTCAGGCCCAGGTCCTGCTGCAGGCCGCGCAGCAGGTTGAGAACCTGGGCCTGGATGCTGACGTCGAGCGCGCTGACCGGCTCGTCGCAGACCACGAGGTCCGGTTCGAGCACCAGGGCCCGCGCGATCCCGATCCGCTGCCGCTGGCCGCCGGAGAATTCGTGCGGGTACCGGCGGGCGTGATACGGCTGAAGCCCGACGAGCTCCATGATCCGGGCCACACGACTGCGACGCTCGGCCGCATTACCGAGTCCGTGGATGCGCAGGCCCTCCGCGATGCTGCTGCCGATCTGGGCACGAGGATCCAGCGAGGCATATGGATCCTGGAAGATGATCTGCATCTGGCGCCGGTACGGCGTGAGCTTCCGGCCCGCGAGCTTCGTGATGTCGGTGCCATCGAACCGGATCGAGCCACCGGTGGGCTCGATCAGGCGCAGCAGCGTCCGGCCGACCGTGGTCTTGCCGCATCCCGACTCCCCCACCAGGCCCAGCGTCTCGCCGCGACGGATGCTGAAACTCACGTCGTCCACCGCCTTGACCTGGCCGATCGTCCGCTGCAGGACACCGCCCACCAGCGGGAAGAACTTGCCGAGATTCTCGACTTCGACCAGCGGAGTTCCGCTGGCCTTGCCGGCGATGGTCACGAGCGCTGCTCCGTCTCGCCGAGCGGCTCAGGCCGTAGCTGGCCTTCCCGATCGTGGTAAATCCAGCATCGGACGGCATGGCCCTCGACCACGGGGAGCAGGTCGGGATGGAACTCCTCGGCCTCGGTGACGTTCCGCTCGACGCGGGCCGTGCAGCGCGGTGCGAAGCGGCATCCGACTGGCAGCTCGATCAGGTTGGGAACGCTGCCGGGGATCGTGACCAGGCTGTCTCGCGTCTCCCCCAGCACCGGAACGCTCCCGATCAGACCCTGGGTGTAGGGGTGCTTCGGCGCTTCGAAGAGGTCGTTCACCGCCGTCTGTTCGACGATCTCTCCGGCATACATCACGGCCACGCGGTCGCACATCTCGGCCACCACTCCCAGGTCGTGGGTGATCAGGATCATGGCGGTGTTCGTCTCGCGCTGCAGCGTGCGCATGAGATCCAGGATCTGGGCCTGGATCGTGACATCCAGCGCGGTGGTCGGCTCGTCGGCGATCAACAGCTCGGGCTCGAGCGCCAGCGCCATGGCGATCATCACGCGCTGCGCCATCCCACCCGACAGCTCGTGCGGGAACGCGTCGATGCGCCGATGCGGATCGGGGATGCCGACCATGGCGAGCAGCTCCTCGGCTCGGGCGCGCGCGTCCTTGCGCTTCATGGCCCGATGGATCTCGAGGACCTCGCCGGTCTGCATCCCGACGTCGTACACCGGGTTCAGGCTGCTGGTCGGCTGCTGGAAGATCATGCTGATCCGGTCGCCGCGCAGGCCGCGCATCTCGCGCTCCGGGACCTTCAGCAGGTCGGTGCCATCGAACATCACCTCCCCCGCCTCGATCCGCCCGGGCGGCACGATCAGCCGCAGGATCGAGAGGCTCGTCACGCTCTTGCCACAGCCCGACTCGCCGACGAGACCCATGACCTCGCCGCGATCGACGTGGAAGTCGACGCCCGTCACGGCTCGCACCACGCCATCGGTGGTGTGAAAGCTGGTCTCGAGGCCTCGGACGTCGAGCAGGCGGTCTCCTGCCTGTCCCACGGGATCATGCGCTGCATTCAGCTCGGCGATGGTCATCGATTGAGCCTCGGATCGAGGGCGTCCCGAATTCCGTCGCCGAGCAGGTTGAACGCGAGGACGCTCAGCGCCAATGCCGCGCCGGGGAAGATCATCAGGTGCGGAGCTGCGAAGACCTGGTTACGAACGTCGCCGATCATGGCCCCCCATTCGGGGGACGGCGGCTCGGCACCGAGTCCGAGGAACGAGAGGGCCGCCACCTCGAGAATGGCCGTCGCAATGCCGAGGGTCCCCTGCACGATGAGCGGCGTCAGCGCGTTGGGAAGCACGCGTCGCAGCAGGATGCCGCCGTCGGACTCCCCGAGCGCGCGAGACGCGGTGACGAAGTCACGCTCCCGAATCGAGAGGACGGAGGCGCGCATGACGCGCGCGTAGACCGGAACGGCCACGATGCCGATGGCCAGCATGGCGTTGAACAGCTTGTTCTCGAAGAAAGGGACGTCCAAGGTCGCGAATGCCGTAGTCAGGAAGATCGCGAGGATGAGGGCCGGAAACGCGAGCAGAACGTCCATCGTGCGCATCAGCAGGTTGTCCACCCAGCCACGGAAGAAGCCTGCGACCGAGCCGATGAGCGTACCGATCACGATCGCCAGGCTCACGGTGATGAGGCCGACCTGCAGCGACAGACGTGCACCGTGCAGAACGCGCGCAAAGACGTCGCGGTTGTTCTGGTCCAGGCCCATCACGAACTGTGGCTGGCTCTCGGGGCACCCCAGCAGGTGGATGCACGGACCGGAGAGGCGCTGGGCGCCCTCCACGTTGTAGAGCTGATCCGTCGGGCCGTATGGCGTCAGGACATCGGCCAACAGTGCTGCCAGCAGAATGATGCCCAGCAGCGTGAGCCCGATGATCGCCGACCGCTGCCGCAGGATCTGAGCGAGGGTGTCACGCCACAGGCTGGTCGCCTTCGGCTGTGTTGGCGCGCCAGCTGCGGTGGTCGCCGTCATTGCAGCCGGATCCTCGGATCCAGATACGCGTACGAGACATCGACGATGAGGTTGATGACCACGTACAGCACGGCCGTCACGAGCGTCAGGGCCTGGATGACGACGTAGTCGCGACCGGTGATGGCCTCGAACAGGGTGCGGCCCATGCCCGGCAGCAGGAAGATCGACTCGGTCAGGACGGCACCGGAGAGCAGCGCGCCCAACGACAGGCCGATGACCGTCACGACCGGCAGCACGGCATTCCGGAACGCGTGCCGTCCGTTGACGATCCGCTCCGAGGCTCCCTTGGCGCGCGCGGTGCGGACGTAGTCCAGGCCAAGCACATCCAGCATGCTCGAGCGGGTCATGCGCGCGATGATCGCCGTGGGGATCGTGCCCAGCGCGATCATGGGAAGGATCATGTGGCTCAGGGCGTCGAAGAATGCCTCCCATTGCCCGCTGATCAGTGACGACGTGATGCGCATGTTCGAGATGAAATCGAGGACCGCGCGCGGGAAGCCCTCGAGGTCCTGCATGCCCCAGGCAACAGACAGCGTCTGGAACGGGATGCCCGCCGACAGCAGGCCCGAGGGTGGAAGCGCGATCGGCGTGCCCCGGAGGACGACGGCGAAGAGGTAGGCCAGCAGAAGGCCGAGCACGAAGACCGGGATCGAGACCCCCAGGTTCGCGAAGAACATGGTGGCGACGTCGAGCGCCGAATTGCGGCGGCGAGCCGAGAGCCGGCCGAGTGTGACACCGACCAGCACGGCAAACGCGAGGGCGAAGAAGGTCAGCTCAAGCGTCACCGGCATGCGCTCGACCAGGATCGTGGCAACGGGTCGCCCCTGGCGGATGGAATTGCCCAGATCGCCCGTGGCCAGCTGCCCAACGTACGTCACGAACTGCACCGGCACGGGCTGATCCAGCCCATAGCGCTGGTTGAACAGCTCGCATGCCGCCTCCGTGGCGCGCTCCTGGAGCGCGGCAATGCACGGGTCGCCCGGCAGCAGCCTGGCCATGGCGAACACCAAGAAGATGATCCCGAAGAGGACCGGGATGGCCAGGAGGATCCGGCGAAGGACGAACTGCAGCATCTAGGGCGCCATCCTAGCGGTCGATGGATACGCGAGGGGGGCCGCCCGAAGGGCGGCGCCCCCCGCCCCGGTCTCCCCTCCGCGGGGCTCTTTCGCCGGCGGCGGGTTCAGGAATCCACCCCACAGGGCGGAGAAGTAGGTGAAGCTGCCGTCGCGGCCGACGTGGAGCGGGTTCTCCGCATCCCACTGGACCGCGAAGCTCATCACCACATCGTTCGCATCCAGCGTTGACCCGTCATGGAACTTGACGCCCTCGCGAAGGGTGCATGTCCACACGGTCAGATCGTCGTTCGACGCGCACTCCTCGGCGAGCGCCGGCTGGGTTGCCGTTCCGCCGACCTCGTAGGCGTAGAGCGACTCCTTGATCTGCTCGCAGACGCGGAGCGCCTCACCGTCGGACTCGTCCGCGCAGTAGAGGCCACCCGGCTCACCGTTCTGCATCCAGACCAGCTGGTCGTCCGAGCCGGGGCCGATGACCGACATGCTCTCGTTGCCGAGCGGCGACGAATGTGCGCCTTCGTTGTCGGCCTGGAACGCGACGCCCGAGCCGCCGTGGACGACCGGGATCATCGGCACATGTTCCCTGACCGCGTTGTTCGCCGTCTCGTAGGCGGCCTGGCGGTCCGCATCCTCGACGCTCGAGGCACCCTCGGCGAGCGCCGCGGTGATGTCATCGAACTTGTCGCCGAACTGAGGCGACGCTCCACTTCCGGAGTGGTAGTCGAGGAAGTTCGTCACATCCGGATAGTCGGCACCCCAGCCCAGGAGATGGATCCCCTGAAGCACGCCGAGGTCCGTGTTGTCGATGAACGTTGTCGACTCCTGGACGTCGATCGATGCGGTGATCCCCAGGCCAGCAAGCTGCGCCTGGAGGTCCGCCGCCACCTGCTGCGGCGCGGGCAGATAGCTGCGCACCACGTCGCGGAGGTGGATCGTCGTCTCGAAGCCGTCGGGATAGCCGGCCGCCGCCAGCGCGTCGATGGCCGCCTGCTGGTCGAACTCGTACCACTCATCGCCCTCGCATCCGAACGGGATGGCGCATGGCGTGAAGTGGGTCGCGACTTCCGACCCTGGCGGGTAGAAGCTTTCGACGATCCGCTCGCGGTCGATGCCCATGGCAATCGCCTGGCGCACGGCCTCATCGGCAAGCGGGTTCGTCGAGTTGTCGAAACCTTCGTTCTGCGGGTTGTTGTTGAACCCGAAGTACAGGACGTTCAGACCCTCGCGCGGATAGAGCGCGAGATTCGCATCATCCTCGATGGTCTGGAAGTCGTCGGCGCCGGGATTGTCGATGCCGTCGACGGTGCCGGCCTGGAGCTCCACCAGCCGCTGGGCGGCCTCGGCACTCCACCGGAAGATGACGCTGCTCGCGACCGACGGATCGCCCCAGTAGTCATCGAACCGGCTGAGGGTGATGTTGGATCCACGGTTCCAGGCGTCCAGCTTGAGCGGCCCGGTTCCGTTGGGCTGATCGACGATCGAGCCGTCCGCGGCGTGCGCCTCGAGGTAGTCGCTGTCATCGATCGCGAACGAGCTGAAGGCGATCTTCGGCAGGAAGGCCACGTCCGGGGCGCACAGGTTGAAGACGACCGTCCGCTCATCCTCGGCAACGATCGAGCTGATATTCGTCGGGTTGTTGTCGGCTCCGCACTCGGCCGCGCCGTCCACCGGGTATGACACGCCCGTGAACTCGCCGCCGCTGGACGGTGCAGGCGCCTCCGAGCTGTCGCTCGTCGGTGCCGCACTCGCGCTCTCGCCCGGTTGCTGCCCGCAGGCGGCCAACACGAGCATGAGCGCGGCAAGGACCGGGAGCCATCTCCAGGTTCGCATCCACTCTCCTCCACAATGTGGTGATCAATCGCGCGGTGATCTTCCTCCGATCCGTCGATGACGACACCGCATGGGTCATCCACGGTCCAGCGCCAGTCCTCAGGTGCTGATGGTGAGGGGCTCGCTAGTCTTGCACACTCCTGGTTTCGTTAGAAGGGCTCGCCGGCCGCCGTGCCGACCGGAATGGTGCTCACCGGTTCCGCCGACCTCGGCGCCCCCGGGTCGCTGGCGGGATCCGCCGGGGTCTGCCGGCCGAGCGTGTGGCCGATGACGACGGACGACTCGATCGTGCTCTCCGCCTGCTCCTGCTCGAAGTCCGCCGATGCGACGGACGCTGCATTTCCGGGGCTGATCGAGGCTGCGCTCACGAGGAACGCGGTCTCAGGATCCGACTGTGCGACGGTGGGAACATAGGCGACCGGCACGCGATCGGCGCCCGTGTCCCGCGGGCGCGCGACGAGCGCCTGGCGCTCGAACAGCTCGCCTGCGGCACTGATGGCGACCTCGGTCTCGGCCGACCCGGCCTCGGGGTGCGTGATGGCCACATGCGTCGAGGTGGCGATGATGCCCGCCAATGCCATGGCGGTCACCGCGGTGGCCGTTCGCAGCCTCATGGCGAACCCGGCCGCGTGCCGGTGGACGAATGCCCACAGTCCATGTTCCGGGGCGACCGCGCGCTCGAGGATCGTCTCCCAGGCGGTGGACGACGGGCCTTTCTCCATGGCGATCCGCTCCGCCAGCGCGCGTCGCAGCTGCTGGACCAAGGCTCGGTCGAACCCGACTTCATCCCGGCACCCACCGCACTGCGAGAGATGATCGAGATGCGGCGCGGAGCTGGGACCGAATTCGCCGAAGCGCGCGAGCCACAGGAGCTCGCGACAGATTCGCCGGCACCTCATCGCGGCACCCGGATCGCGGCCGGCGAACCGACGGGAATGCGACGCTCGACCGGAAGGCGCACGCGGAGCGCCTTGAGCGCGTAGTGAAGCCGCGACTTCATGGTCCCGACGTTGCAATCGGCGATCTCGGCCGATTCGGCCAGGGAGTACCCGTGGAGGTAGTAGAGGATGACGGCGGTCTGCTGCTTCGGCGGCAACGCGTCGATTCCGCGCTGGAGGACCTCGAGGACCTCCCTCGTCTCCACCACCTGGTCGGGGCGTGCCGCGAGGTCGACGACGAGGTTCGTGATCAGGCTCGTGATCGGCTCTGCCAGCGTCTTGCGCCGGCTCACGCGGCTGTAGCACATGTTGATGGTCACGCGCTGCAGCCACGGGAGGGGCGATCGGCCCGGGTCGAGGCGTTCGCGCACGCGATAGGCCTTCACGAAGCAGTCCTGCAGGACCTCCTCGGCCAGGAACGGGTCCCGCGTGATGGCAAGCGCCGTGGCATACACCGGGCGCTTGAACGTCGTGAAGAACTCCTCGAAGGCGTCGAGGTCCCCACTCTGCATCCTTTCGACGAGGGTATCCGGATCTCTGGATTCCACTGGCACCTGTCCCGCTCGATGGGCGTGGCGGTTTGTCATAGTACGCCCCGGCGTCCAGATTGGTTCAGTGTGGGAATCCGGAAGACCGGCCGTTCACGCTGTCGGAGCGTCGGGGACGGGCTCCTCGGGCGGGGCATCCGGAGCGTCGACCTCGTCCGAAAAGACGTAGCGGAGATCCGGGCGACGCGCGGCCCCGGCCTCGTCGAGCCGCCCGACCGGCGTCGTGATCGGCGCACGCTTCATCGACTCCGGATCGCTCTCGGCCTGGCTCGCGATCTGACGCATGACGCCGATGAAGTGGTCCAGCGTCTCGAGGGATTCCGTCTCGGTCGGCTCCACCATCAGCGCCTCGTCCACGATAAGGGGGAAGTAGATGGTCGGCGGATGGATGCCGTGGTCCAGGATCGTCTTCGCGATGTCGAGCGTCGTCACGCCGTGCTCCCGCTTCTGCCGTCGGCCGCTGAACACGACCTCGTGCTTGCTCAGGCGGTCGTACGGCAGGTCATAGGCGTCGTGCAGCCGGACCCGCAGGTAGTTCGCGGCCATCACGGCGTCCTCACTGATGCCTCGCAGACCGGCGTCGCCGTTGCTGCGGATGTACGTGTAGGCCCGCACGAACATGCCGAAGTTGCCAAAGAGGGATCGAACCTTCCCGATGCTCGCCGGGCGGTCCCACTCGAGCGCGAAACGCGCGGAAGCCGTTGATCGGCCCTCCCAGGCGTTGGCGCGAACCTCCTCAGCGTCGCCCTCGGCCAGGACCGGCATCGGCACCGGCAGGAACGGTTCGAGGCGCTCGCTCACCCCGACGGGGCCGGCCCCGGGGCCACCGCCACCGTGCGGCGTGCTGAACGTCTTGTGGAGGTTGAAGTGCATGACGTCGAACCCGGCCTCGCCCGGTCGGAACCGTCCGAGGATGGCATTGAGGTTGGCGCCGTCCATGTAGGCGATCGCACCGGCCGACTTCACGGCATCGAGGACCTGGTCGATCTGGTCCTCGAAGATGCCCAGCGTGCTCGGGTTCGTGATCATGAGTGCAGCCACATCGGGGCCGAGCGCGGAGCGCAGCGCCTCGAGATCGATCCCTCCTCGGGGGTTCGACGGAATCGTCACGGCCTGGTAGCCGACCATCGTGGCCGTCGCGGGGTTCGTGCCGTGCGAGCTGTCGGGCACCAGCACCTTGGTGCGCTGGTCCCCCTCCCTCTGAGCCCGGTGGAACGCGCGGGTCATGAGCATGCCGGTGAGCTCGCCGTGCGCCCCCGCGGCCGGCTGCAGGCTCAGGGCCGGGAACCCGCTGATCTCCTTCAGGAGCTCAGACAGCAGCCACATGAGCTCGAGGCTTCCCTGGCTCAGGCCCTCCGGATCCAACGGGTGCGACTCCGCCAGGCCGGGGAGGCGAGCGGTCCACTCGTTGACCTTCGGGTTGTACTTCATCGTGCACGACCCGAGGGGATAGAAGTTGAGGTCGATGGCCTGGTTCAGATGGGCGAGGCGATTGAAGTGGCGCAGCATCTCGAGCTCGCTGACCTCCGGCAACCGCGGCGCGGCGCTCCGCGCGGCCCATCCGGGAATCGTCGGCTGCGCGCTCCCGGCTCGTCGGGCGGCATCCGACGCCGCGGGGAAGCGGACGGCCCGACGCTCCGCCCGCGACCGGTCGAAGATCAGCGGCTCGACGATGGACTCCGTGGACCCGTGGTCCGTGCCGGAGAACGCCGCGCCGCGACCGGACGCGTCGCGACGCTCGGGCGCCTCGGCGGTCACCTGGTGCCCTCCAGTCCGGCCACTAACCGGGCGATGTCGTCGTCGGTCGTCAGCTCCGTGGTGGCGAGCAGCAGCGTGTCGCCCAGGCTCGCGTCCACGTCCGCAAGCAGCAGACCGGCGACGATCCCCCGCTCGGCCATTGCCGCATGGCGACGAGCCGCGTCGGGCACACGGACCGCGACCTCGTTGAGGTAGACCCCGGCGAAGCGCCGATCGCCAAGTCCGCGCGCCTCCAGCTCACCGACGAGGTGGCGCGCCTGGAGCATGGACAACTCGGCGACCTCCTTCAGCCCTTCGGGTCCCACGCTGGTCAGGTAGGCCGTGGCAGCCAGCGCCATGAGCGCCTGGTTCGTGCAGATGTTGCTCGCCGCCTTCTCGCGGCGGATGTGCTGCTCACGAGCCTGGAGCGTCAGTACGTATCCCTTGCGACCCGACCCGTCGCGTGTCGCCCCGACGAGCCGACCCGGCATCTGCCGGACCGATGCCATCCGGGCTGCCATCAGCCCAACGTAGGGGCCGCCGAAATTCACCGGGATGCCGAGCGGCTGGCCCTCCGCCGTGACGATGTCGGCGCCGTATGAACCGGGTGCCTCGAGCACAGCGAGCGACATCGGCTCGACGACCGCGACGAGCTGGGCACCTGAGTCGTGGGCGGCCTGCGCGAGATCGGACATCGGCTCGAGCTGCCCGAAGAAGTTCGGCTGCGCGGCGATGACGCAGGCAATCCCCTCCAGCCCGGCAATGGTGGCAGGATCCGTGGTGCCCTCACCACCGTCGTCGAGGTCCACCGGCAGCGTGATCACCTCGATGCCCGGACCCGAGCAGTAGGTCTCGAGCACCCGCCGATAATCGGGGTTCACCGCGGCCGAGACCGCCACACGCTCGCGGCGGGTCAGACGGCAGGCCATGAGCGCAGCCTCGGCGGTCGCCGTGGCGCCGTCGTAGTGGGAGGCGGTGGCCACCTCCATGCCGGTGAGCTCGCAGATGAGTGACTGGAACTCGTAGATGCTCTGGAGCGTTCCCTGGCTCACCTCCGGCTGGTACGGGGTGTACGCCGTCGCGAACTCCGGCCGGCCGATCACCTCACCCACGACCGCGGGGACGAGGTGCCGATACGCACCCGCCCCCAGGAAGCTGACCTCGGGAATTCGGTTCCGCTCCGCGAGTCGAACCAGCTCCCGGCGGACCTCCTGCTCCGCCATCGGGGACGGTAGGTGCCACGCCGAGGCGCGCACCGAGGGCGGGATATCGGCGAAGAGGTCATCCACCGTCTCGACCCCGATGGCGTCGAGCATGCGCCTGTGATCGGCCTCGGTGTGCGGGGAATAGGTCATCGGGTTGCCGCCGTCAGGCGGTCTCGTCCGCGTACGCCGCGGCATCCATGAGCGCGTCGAGCTGGCCGGTGTCGGCGAGCTCGACCCGCGCGATCCAGCCCTCACCGTACGCGTCGGAGTTGAGCAGCTCGGGCGTGTCCCGCAGGGCGTCGTTGATCTCGACGACCTCGCCGGAGATCGGCGAGTAGAGGTCGCTCACGGCCTTGACGCTCTCCACCACGCCGAAGGTGGCGAACTGGCTGAGAACGGTGCCGATCTCCGGGAGCTCCACGAAGACAATGTCCCCGAGCTCATCGGCGGCGAAGCTCGTGATCCCGATCGTGGCGCGCGAACCCTCGACGCGGACCCACTCGTGCTCCCTCGAGTAGCGCAGATCGTCGGGATAGGCCATGGGCTGTGCGGTCCTCCTTCGTGGTCGGCGCGGCTCGAGCCTCAGTCCCGTTGGCGCCGGTAGAACGGCAACTTTACCTGCTCGGCTCGATACGGGCGGTCTCGGACCACGACGTCGAACGCGCTTCCGACGCCGGCCAGGTGGGCCGGGACCAGGGCCATCGCGATCTTCTCGCCGAGGGTTGGCGAGAGCGTCCCGCTCGTGACGCGCCCGACCTCCGCGCCGGCGGACATCACCGGGTATCCACTGCGCGGGATGGCGTTCTCGACCATGCGGAGCCCGATGAGTTTGCGCTCGGGACCCGCCTCGTGGATGGCGGCCAGCGACGGGCGACCGACGAACTCCCCCTTGTCGAGCTTCACGACGCGCCCCAGGTTCACCTCGTACGGGTTCGTGTCTCGTCCGAGCTCGTTGCCATAGAGCGGCATCCCCGCCTCGAGACGAAGCGTGTCCCGAGCGCCGAGGCCGCACGGACGGATCCCATCCTCCTCGCCAGCCGCCGCCAGCGACTCCCACAGCTCGCGTGCGCGAGCGGCGTCGCAGAAGAGTTCGAAGCCATCCTCTCCGGTGTATCCGGTCCGCGCGATGAGACACTCGATCCCGGCAACGATTCCTTCGGCGGCGCGATAGTTGCCGATGGCACCCAGGTCGAGATCGGTGAGACGCGCCACCACGCCGGACGCATTCGGCCCCTGCGGCGCCACCAGGGCGACCGCCTCGCTCTGGTCGGCGATGGTGGCCGCATCGCCTCCACGCTCGAGAAGCGCGGTCAGCTGCTCGACCACGGCACCCCGATTGGACGCGTTGCAGACGACGAGGAAGCGATCGGGCGCGCGCCGATACACGATGAGGTCGTCGATGATCCCGCCGTCCTCGTCACAGGCCATCGAGTACTGCGCCTGGCCGATCTCCATGGCCCCGGGGTCGCTGACCAGCGCCTGACGCAGGAACGCGACGGCTCCCGTGCCGGCGACCTCGATCTCGCCCATGTGCGACAGGTCGAACAGCCCGACGGCGGTGCGGACGGTCCGGTGCTCCTCGATGATCGAGGTGTACTGGACCGGCATCTCGTAGCCCGCGAACGGCACCAGCCGCGCCCCGAGTTCGCGGTGCAGGTCGTGGAGGGTCGTTCGCTTCAGGACCGGTCCACGTGCGTCGCTCATCCGCCGGCCTCCGTGATCCCCACAGGCTCGAGCATGCCCAGCGCGCGCTCCAGCACCGACCGTTCGGTCGCATGTGTCAGCAGGGCCAGGGCTTCCGAAGCCGGCGCCCATCGGACCTCGTCAAACTCGGCATCATGCAGGTCGAGCGCCCCGCCGATCGGGCGCATGAGGTAGAAGTGCACCGTCTTGTGGAAGCGGGTCGATCCCCTGCTGAAGCCGTAGCGGATCGCATTGATCGGGGCCTCGATGGCGACCTCGATTCCGGTCTCCTCCCGCGTCTCGCGCACTGCCGTCTCCTCGAGGGTCTCGCCCGAATCCGGCGTCCCTTTTGGGAGTGCCCACAGCAACGGCCGTCGCCGATGAACGATCAGGACCTCGGTTCCGGCTGGTGATGGCCGATGGACGACCCCGCCGGCGGATGTGGCTCGTGCGCTGCGCAGGGTCGCCACCAGCCCTGCTAGGAGCGGCGAGCGCGCGGTACCCCGAACGGCAACGCGGGGCGGCGCGCCGGCAGTCGGTTGGCGCGACCGACCGCCGGGAAGCGGAATCGGCTCGTCTGCGATCGGAGCGCGCGGATCGTCGGCATCGAGATGGCCGCTCGCCGTGGGCGGTGATAGACGGTGCTCGAGGCGGACATGCCGAAGCGCGGACGATGCGCCGTGCGACGCCTCGCCCCGAAATCGATCGCTGGATGGGAGATGTAGCGCGCCACCAGACTCACTCGCATGGGCGGCATTGTACGCCCCGTCCTTGCCGGCGCAAGGCCGTCACTGCGTCGCGTCACCGCGATCGAGCGATCCCAGCTCCGCGGCCGCCGAATCCCGCGACCCGGGGTCGCTGAAGGTCAGGACCACCGCGGCGCCATCTCCCCGAATGCCGAGCGCCGAGCGACGCCTGACCCCCAAGAATGCCTCGCCCGGCTCGATCCGCAGATCGCCCGGACGCTCGATGGGCCAGATCAAGGAGCCCGCGGGGCCATGCAGCACGAGGCGCTCCAGTTGCGCGCCGTGCTCCCCCACCGCCGACTCCACGGCTCGGCGCATGTCCCCCAGGGCGGCTCCCCAATACCGCCAGCGCACCTTGGCGATCTCCTCGACCGTCATCCACTGCAGCCTGGCCGGCGTGCCGTCCAGGCGAACCATGCCGCGCGGCGTCGAGAGCTCGCCGTGGACAGCGAGCTCGATGGGCGTTCGGCCTCGCGCGCCGGCCGCGGAGCGGGTTCGCCGCAGGACGGGATGGCGAATGAAGGCACCGACGAGCACGATGAGGGCGAACGTGCCGAGCAGACCGGCGACGAGATACGACGGTTCCTGCCACGGCGTGGCGAACGCGTACGCGATGACGCGCGAGGAACCGAAGGCGACCTCCGGGTGGCGGGATCCGGGGTCCCACGACTCGAGCAGGCGGCGCATGCCGAACGCGTCCTCGGCGATCGACCCGTCGATCCGCAGTCGTGAACCCGGCGACTCGAGGCCGTCGATCGGCGTGCGCGCTCGGACCACGACCGCGTGGTCGGGCTCGTCCGGATCGCCGACCAGGTAGTACGTGCGCTGGACCTGGGTCGCCGTCGGGTTGCCCGAGAAGACGTCGAGCGCGGCGAGATGCGGGCCATCCACGAGCACCGCGTCGAAGACGACCCACAGGCCCGAGTCGATGGCGCCGCTCTCGATCGCGGACACCGTGGTCAGGATCGGCTCCGGTCGTTGCGCATACGCCTCCGCCGTCGACGCCGCGTTGCTGACGGCGAGCGCGCCGATGGCCAGGCCGATCGGCAGCGCTGCGGGCAGGCGACCGAGGCCGATCCGCGACAGCGTGCCGGCGAATGCCCGGTTCAGCAGGTGAGCCGGGTAGCCGATGATCGCCAGCAATCGATGACGCACCGACGCACGATATCTCAGGGTTCCGATTCGCGCCGCGGCCGTGATCCGAGGGCACCGCGATACAGCGCCTCCACCTCGGCAACCCGGCGGTGGACGTCGAACCGGCCGGCATCCGACGATGCCCGGTGCGCGAGCTCCCGGCGTCGCTCCGGGTCCCGCACCAGCCCGGCGAAAGCGTCCGCCACGCGGACCTCCAGGGTGCCCGGAGGAGTGGGTGAGACCACGAGGCCGTCGACACCGTCGCGGACCGAGTCCCGGACGCCCGGACCGTCGACGGCCACGGCTGGCAGGCCGGCCGTCAGAGCCTCGGCCAGCACGATCCCCTGCGTCTCCGATCGCGACGTGAAGGCGAACAGGTCGCCGCCGGCGAGCGTGGCCAGCGCGCGGAGGCGTGGCAACGACCCGGTGAACAGGATCCGATCGCCGAGCCCCGCGGCGGCGGCCCGCCCCATGGTCGGGACGAGCGATGGACCTCCTCCAATGACCACGATCCGCAGTGCCGGTTCCGTGTTCGCGGCACGAGCCATGGCGTCGATCAGCAGCTCGGGACTCTTCTCGGGCGCGAGGCGGCCGAGCGACACCAGCACGACGCTGTCCTGGGGCCAGCCGGCCGATGCCCGCAGGTCCTCGCGCACCAGTGCACGAATCGCGGCAGCGTCCACCCCGGTCGGGATCACGTGGACCCGCGGCGCCGCTTCGCGTCCCAGACGCGTCCGAATCGACTCCGCCAGATCGGTCGATGGCGCGATCACCGCGTCGCAGGCCTGCCAGAACGCGCGAAGCCACGCGCTCGTCGCCGCCCGCCCGACCGTGGAGAACGGACCGAGGTAGTGGCTGTAGTCGTCGAACCGCGTGTGGTGGGTGAAGATCAGGGGAGCGCGGGCGGCCCTCGCGAGAAGGAGTGCCATGACCCCGCTGACGAACGGGGAGTGTGCGTGGACCACATCGGGATCGAATGCGCGGGCCGCGCGCACGGCTGCGCTCACCGGCGTCGGCCACGGCATGCGATAGCCCGGCGGCGCGATGACAGGAAGCTCGTACGACGGGGCCCAGGCCATCCTCGGGGCCGGTCCCGGCGAGCCGACCTCGCTCACGGCCGCGCCGCCCGACGGTCGTGGCGCGACGAGCATGACGTCATGGCCGCACGCACCGAGCCCGCGCGCCAGGGCGTCGACCGAGACCGTCACCCCCGAGACGTACGGCAGGGACGATTCGGCGAAGAGGACGATGCGCAGCGGCCTCACGGCGACGAACCCCGGTGAAGCGTCACCATGCCGCTCGACAGTCGGCGCCATCCGACATCGCCGAGGCCGACGTGTCGCATGATCTTGGCGATCTCGTGAGGATCGGGATACCCCCGCACGGAGCGCGGCAGATACACGTAGTCGGAGCCACCTCCGGCCAGTCGACCCACGCGCGGCACGATCCGCTCGAACCAGGTCCGCGCGACAGCGGCCCGCACCCCGCGTTCCGGCAGCGCGATCTCGAGCACGACGATGCGACCGCCCTCGCGGGTCACCCGGCCCATCTCAGCGAGGCAACCCGCATAGTCCGCGACGTTGCGCAGGCCGAAGGCGATCACCGAGGCATCGAACGAGCCGTCATCGAAGGGGAGAGCGAGCGCATCGGCCCTGACGTAGTCGATCCGCGCGCCACCGGGGACGGACTTCCGACCCTGGGCCACGCGCAGCATGCCCGACGAGGTGTCGACGCCCACCACGGTGCCGCGGACGCCGACCGCCCGGGACAGCGGTCGACTGAGCGCACCGCTGCCGCACGCGACATCGATCACCGACTCTCCCGGATGCAGCTCGCAGACATTCACGGCATCCCGTCGCCAACGATCGTCCAGGCCCGCGGTCATCAGCCGGTTCATGACGTCGTAGATCGGCGCGATGCGGTCGAACATCGAGCGGACCTCGTCCGGGACGACCGCATTGCCGCTCGCGCGTTCAGCGGGCGCGGGCGTGCTCATCGGGGTGCCGGGGGTGAAGGAATGGTGGGCGATACTGGATTCGAACCAGTGACCTCACGGATGTGAACCGTGCGCTCTAACCGACTGAGCCAATCGCCCATCGAGGATGTCGCAGTATAGCGGCCGCCCAGGCGAACGGGCACCCGAGGCCGATGCCGGCTACAGCCGAATCGCGACACGCACGATCACGCCGAGGATCAGCATGGCCACGAGGGGCGACCAATCGATGCCGCCGGTCGAAGGGAGCACGCGCCGAATGGGCGCCAGGATCGGCTCGGTGGCCTGGTAGATGAAGGCCACCAATCCCCCGCCGCCCCTCGGGTTGGTCCAGCTCATGAGGACCCGCGCGATCAGCAGAAGCCAGAGCACGAACGCGAGGAGCTGGATGAAGTTCACGAGCACGGCGGTCATCGTCGGAGAATAGCAGCGTCTACGGCCGCGGCCCGAACAGGCCAGTCCCGATGCGAATGAGCGTGGCTCCTTCGGCCGCGGCGGCCTCGGCGTCAGCGGTCATGCCCATCGACAGCTCGGGGAGCGGCGATCCGAACGCCTGCTCGAGGTCGTCCCGAAGCTCGCGCAGCGTCCGGAAGATGACGCGCGCCAGTTCCGAGCCAACCCCCATGGGCGCCATGGTCATCAGCCCCACGATGTCGGTTCCGAGCTCCGCGGGGGCGGAGCGTAGGGCATCAGGCGTCAGCCCCGCCTTCGCCGCCTCGCCGCTGATGTTGAGCTGGAGCAGCATTCTGGGCGAGCGGCTCTCCTCCTCGGCCATCTGCCGGAGGCGGCCCAGGAGCTCCAACGAATCCACGGAATGGATGACGTGGAAGCCCCGAACGGCGCGCCGGGCCTTGTTCGATTGCAGACGGCCGATGAAATGCCACTCGACCCCGGGAACGGCGGCGATCTTGGGCTCCGCCTCCTGGACGCGGCTCTCCCCGAGCATCCCCAGTCCGGCCTCGGCGGCAGTCCGCGTCATTTCGAGCGGCCACCCCTTCGTGACACCCACGACCCGCAGTCGAGCCGGGTTGTGCCCATTCGCCTCCGCCACGTCCCGGAGTCGGCGATGCAGGCGCCCGTGCCGTGCGGCGATCTGATCCGCGGTTTGGGCGCCGGCGCCCACGATCTCCATCCGCGTATCGTGCCACCGCCGGCGTTCCTCCGCCGGCGTCCGTCTATGGGCGCTCCCGGTCGGGTGCCCATGGACAGCTCAGCCGTCCTCCTGCACCCGTCCGGGTGCCAGACGGCCAGCGTCAGGCCGGCTCGCACCTCGAGCGGTGCGTGACAACCGGTGATAGGTTCGGAGGCGCCCCTGCGGGTGCACCCCGCGCCTCAGCTTCCACGGACCCGGGCGGCTTCCGCGGACCCGGCGACCCGGGCGGGTCAGTCGTTCTTGCGGCGCAGGAAGCTGGGGATGTCGAGGTCGGTCTCACCGTAGGACGGACGATCCAGGTTCGCCGGACGAACCGGCACCGCCTGGCGCTCGGGCGCCTTGATCTCGGTGGCCTCACGCTCCGAGGGCCGCGCGAACGGCGACTCGGTCCCCATCTGGTCCTCGAGATTCTGGCGCTGCTCCCGATCCCGCTCGATCTCGGCCAGGATCTCGCGGCTGCGCTCGTCGAGGCTCTGCTCCACTCCACCCGCGGCATCGGCGGCGAATCGGCTCTGCTGCTTCGGCTTGCGGCTCGCGTCGAAGCCGGTGGCGATCACGGTCACCTTGACCTCGTCCCGCATGCGATCGTCGATGACGGTGCCGAAGATGATGTTCGCCTCGGGATCGGCGGCTTCCTTGATCACCTCGGCCGCCTCGTTGACCTCGAAGAGGCCGAGGTCCGAGCCACCCGTGACATTGAACAGGATGCCCCGAGCGCCGGTGATGTTCACCTCGAGCAGCGGGCTCTGGACGGCCGCACGCGCTGCCTCCACCGCCCGGTTCTCGCCGGTGCCCATGCCGATGCCCATCATCGAGCTGCCGGCCTCGCGCATGATCGTCTTGACGTCCGCGAAGTCCAGGTTGATGAGGCCGGGCACGGTGATCAGGTCGCTGATGCCCTGCACGCCCTGGCGCAGGACGTCGTCGACCACGCGGAAGGCGTCCACGATGCTCGTCTTCTTGTCGACGACCTCGCGTAGCCGATCGTTCGGAATGGTGATGAGGGTGTCGACCTTCTCCTTGAGCAGCTCGGTGTACTGCTCCGCCACCAGCTTGCGGCGCATCCCCTCGAAGCTGAACGGCTTGGTCACCACGCCCACTGTCAGCGCGCCGAGGTCCTTGGCGATCTCGGCGATCACCGGCGCGGCGCCCGATCCGGTGCCGCCGCCCATGCCGGCGGTGATGAAGATCATGTCGGCGTCCTTGAGCGCCTCGTAGATCTTCTCCGAGTCCTCCTCGGCCGCGCGCTGCCCGACTCCCGGGTCGGCGCCGGCGCCGAGGCCGCGCGTCATCTTGTCGCCGATGCGGATCTTGTGCGGTGCATCGCTCTGCAGGAGCGCCTGGGCATCGGTGTTCACGCTGATGAACTCGACGCCCATCATTTCGGCACGGATCATCCGGTTGACGGCGTTGCTTCCGCCACCGCCAACGCCGATGACCTTGATGAGGGCGAAGTTCTCGGAGTCGGACCGGAGCGGCATGCGGGTGATCCTCGGCACGTCAGTGTGGCTGGAGTTGGTCAACCCGAGGGCTTCGACGGGTTTGATCGATTCTACCGATCCGCCGATCCGCGCGTCGCGCGTTTTCCACATCTGACCCGGAGTTATCCACACTTGTGACGATTCGCTGTGGATGACCTCACCCGCGGTGCGAACCGGCCTTATGGACCAGACACGTCGATCGGATGAACACTGCGCCCAACAGTGAGGTGGAGCGGCGTGGACGGGAACACGAGACGCGCGAGCATCGGCGGCGGTTGGTCGAACGTTTGGGTCACCACATCCATCGCTGCCGCGCTCGTCAGCGCATGCGCGGTGACCATCCCATCGGCGTCTCCCGTCGCATCCGAGTCGCCGTCGGTGTCCACCGAAGCTCCGTCACCTCAGACCACGGCGGGCTGGCTTGCGAGCATCGCCGTCGAATCGGTGAGCGTGGGAGCGCGTGGAGAGGAGGACGACCCGACCGGGTTGCAGCCCGCCGAGCTGCGACGCGGCGAGCTCGTCTGGATCGTCGACCGCATCGAGGAAGGCGGCGATGCCTGGCTGCTCGTAGCGGCGGCTCAAGATTTCGACGAGTTCGCCATGCCGTTCGGCTGGCTTCCGGAACGACAGACGAGCGAGCCGACGCTGGCAAATGCTGACCTCGAATGCCCAAGGCCGCCACTCTCGGTCGCCCAGGCCGAGCATCTCGGTCGGTTCGGGGGCCTGGCGTGCTATGGCGACACCACCGTGGAGCTCATCGGATTCACGCCGCTCGGCTGCGGCGCCGGGGGGTCGCCCCGGACCGGAACGCCCGAATGGCTCAACGGCACCTGGAGCGTGCTGGGGATCGGTGATGCCGAGCCCCAACCACCCGACTTCGAGGTCGGACTGGCCATCTACGCTCGAGCGGCACCGGCCGGCGCCGTCCATGGAGGATGCGGCCCTGCGGGGTGGTATCGGTTCCTGGGCCACTTCGACGACCCCGCGTCGGTAACGTGTCGCACGGAAACCTCGGATGGGGCCGGGGTCGTGAGGCTCGATCCTCGACTCAGCCAGCTCCTGTGCCGCGCCAGCCTCGTCCTGACCGACGCGCTACCGCTCGCGGGACCTCCGTAGGGCTCAGCCCGGGAAGAGGTTGCGGATCCACTCTCCGACGCGCGACAGCGGGTTGACGCCGTTCGGGCTGCCGTAGCCGATCGGCTCCTCGTTCACGTGATTGGCGCCCCATAGGAGCAGGCCGATGGGCGTGCTGAAAGCCGGGTTCCCGATCTGGTCCATGAGGCCGCCGACGCCCTGCGGCGCACCGACCCGGACCGGCATCTCCAGGGTCTCGCGGGCCAGCACCTCGGCTCCACCGAGCCGGGCCCCGCCGCCGGTGAGCACCGCCCCCGCGGGTAGCATTCCGGCATGGCCGGAGCGCTTCACCTCTTCGCGGATCAGGCTGTAGATCTCGCCCATGCGGGCCTCGATGATCTCGCACAGTTTGCGGCGCTGGATCGTCTGTCCGCCCGATTCGCCGAGGACGGCCACGTTGAGCAACTCCTCCGGCTCGACCTCGGCCATGTTCGCCGTGCCGTGCTTGATCTTGATCTCCTCGGCCAGGTTGAGGCTGGTGCGCAGCCCGATCGCGACGTCGTTCGTCACGTTGATGCCACCGACCGGCAGCACCGCCGTGTGGTAGACGGCTCCGTCCACGAAGATCGCGATGTCCGTCGTCCCGCCGCCGATATCGGCCACGAGGACACCGAGCTCCTTCTCGGTATCGGTGAGCGTCGCCTCGGCCGCCGCGAGCGAACTGATCACCATCTCGTCGATCTGGACGCCGGAGGTGACGACGCACTTGCTCAGGTTCTGGACCGACGTGGCAGCACCGGCCACGATGTGCGTCTCGACCTCGAGTCGCACGGCGCTCATGCCGAGCGGATCCTTGATTCCCTCCTGGCCATCCACGATGTACCCCCGCGGTACGACGTGCAGCATCTCGCGGTTCGACGGCACCTGGACCGCCTTGGCCGCCTCGGTCGCGCGCGCCACGTCCTCCCGGCTCACCTCGCGCTTGTGCCCCGAGACCGCGACCACGCCGCGCGAGTTCTGGCTGCTGATGTGGCTGCCCCCGACGCTCACGAACGCCGAGCTGATCTTGTAGCCGGAGAGCCGCTCCGCCTTCTCGACGCTCGAGGCGATCGAGTTCACGGTCTGGTCGATGTTGGCGACCATGCCCTTCTTCATCCCGGCGGACGGCGCAATGCCGTAGCCGATGACGTTGACGTCACCGGACCTGCCCACCTCGCCGATGAGGGTGGTGACCTTCGTCGTCCCCGCGTCGATCGCGACGAGGACCGCTTCGCGTTCCAAGCTACCTCCTGCTAGCGGCGCGCCGGAGCGCGCCTTCGGTGCCGTCCGAGCCTACAGGAAGTGACGCCGGATCAGAGCCACGTTCTGGAAGATGCGCAGGCCGAACGCAAAGAGTGCGACCAGGTACAGGTCGATGCCCAGTCGGTCGCCCACGAAGGTGAGCGCAACTGCGACGAGGGCATTCGTGATGAACCCGGACATGAAGATGCGATTGTCGTAGTGCGCGTCGAGCTCGGCGCGGATCGCTCCGAGCACCGAATCGAGACCCGCGAGGATCGCCACGGCCGAGTAGCGCGCCAGGTCCGGGCTCACGTTGACGTTGAGCACCAGCCCGAGCACGATGCCGAGCGCAAGGCCGACAAGCGGAAGCCACATGTGGGAAGGTCCCGAAGCGGAAGTCGCGGTAATCGAGGCGTCGCCCTCCGGCGATCGCGTCACCCCTTGGCACGGAAATATACCTTCCCGGGGTTGCGGACATCCACCCAGCTGATCTCGGCCTCGGGATGGCTGGCAAAGAGCGTTCGCACCGCGGTCACCTGCCGCTCGAGTCGGGCGATCGCGACGGCTTCCGTCTCGTTGGGATCCACGCCGAAGACCCCGAGCGCCATCTCCCACCCTGGCTCGGCGGCCGTGACCCGGAACCCGAACTCGTCATCCAGCATCACGCTGAGCTGCGTCGCCTTCGACCCGAGCGACGCGGGATCCACGTCCGCGAGACGGAGGGCGATGGCCAGCAAAGCGTCCGGGATCTCGTCCCCGGGGGTCATGAGCCGGGCCGTCGTTCGCTCGTCGGTCACGCGTGGCAGTTCGATCGTTTGCGAATCGAGGTCGACATCGGCCGGCATGGCGGCGAAGAGCGCGCCGTCCGCGTCACCGAGAAGCTGGGACGTCGAGGTCGTCCAGACGAATGCCGCCTCGCGCTCGACAATCGAGACGTCGATCCGTCCGGGCAGCGAGGCACTCACCGTCGCATCGGCCACGGCTGGCAATCGCTCGAGCCGCCGGCCGAGCTCGCGGGTGTCGATGGCGAGTACGCTGCGGCCGCGCTGCTGATCCAGCACCCGGCCCAGGTCACGCTCGGACGTGAACTGCTCGCCGGCCCATGCGACGTCCGTCACGCGCAGCCACGGCCCGTTGAGCAGCGTGACGAACGCGGCAGCCACGACCACGGCCCCCACCCCTGCCAGCAGGCGTCGGATCGAGGGCAGCCGGCGCCCGATCCGCGTGCGGAGCGGTACGCCCGGCCGCCGTGCCTGCTTGCCGCGACCCCGCGACCCGGCGCGCGCCTT
>JBPCOK010000037.1:0-18929 GCA_051000335.1 Candidatus Limnocylindria bacterium
CCGGCCCGCGTTCGTGGCGAGCGGCGTCCTCGTCCAGCCCGACGACGCTGGCGGCTTCGTCAGCCGAGACATCGCCTCGTTCATCGGCATGCAGCCGGCGGGGCGGGTGGGCCCAGAGGATGCGTACGTCGCAATGGGCGACGCCTTCTTCACTTCCACGAACGCCTACCTGTACCCAACCGGTGCCAATCCGCCCGATGCCGGGCGCTTCGTGATCGCCGACCTCGATGCCCTGCTCGATGCGGGACCAGCCCAGGCGACGGTCCATGTCGTCGACGCCGTGGAGGTTCAGGGAGAGAAGGACGTGATCACGGTCCTCGCGCCGGGTGACGGATTCTCCCTCGAGGTCGCGGCGTCTCCCGGGTCGTTCGTCATCGCCCCCCTTGGGGCCACGTTGCAGGCAAAGGAGGTCGCCGACCGACCGGTCGTCCTGGAGGTTCGGCCTCAGCGAGGTGAGAGCGGGACCCGCAACCTCGAGTTCGACCGCTGGGTCGCGATCATCGGGCCGGATGGGCGCAGCCGGAGCGTGCGGGTCCGGGGAACGTTCGTGCGCCAGGATCCGTCGCTGACCGCCCGCGCCTCGACCGGCCTGTTCAGCCTACGAGCCACGATCAGCGGCCGCGCCTCCGACGGATCGGCCGTCACCGTCGACGGCCAGCCGGCCCAGGTCTCGGATGGCGGCCGGTTCGAGGTGCAGGTGGACGCTCCGATCTGGCCGCGCGAGGTCATCGTGGTCGCCGCCGATGGCCTCGGTCACGAGACAACGGTCACGCGCCAGATCGTCGGGTTCGCCGACTACCGGGGGCTTCCGTGGATTCCGATCGTCGGGCTCGGCACCATCGTCGCCGGTGCTTTCCTCTTCGTTCGCACGCCCCGGCGGCGTTCCGCGCCGGAGCTCGGCACCGACGGCGACGGCACCCTCGAGGAGATCGACGCCGACTGAGGTCCATGTGCGATACGCTGTCCATCCATTTCCACGAGGTACCCCGGACCATGAGCAGCCGCATTGACGAGCTCGACGCGATCGTCGGCCAGTTCGATCTCAATGATCATCCCTTCTACGTCGAATGGCGAGCCGGAACCCTGCCGGTCGAGCGCCTGGCCGAGTACGCCGACGAGTGGGCGCCGTTCATCGGCGTCGTCGACCGGGGCTGGGACCGCCTCGGCTACGCGGAGTACGCGGCCGAGGAGCGCGAGCACGACGCGCTGTGGCAGCAGTTCCGTTCGGCGCTCGGCGCGTCATCGGACATGAGCCGGCCGCAGTCGAAGACCCTGCTCGCCGTCGGTGAGAACGCCTTTGCGTCCGTACCCGAGTCGCTCGGTGCGCTGTACAGCTTCGAAGTCCAGCAGCCGGCGACCGCTTCGAGCAAGCTCGCCGGCCTGCGCGAGCACTACGCGGGGACCGTCGGCGCCGATGCGCAGCGCTACTTCGTGGAGCACGCCGTCGAGACGGATGAGCCCGCGATGCTGGCCGGTCTGATCGATGGTCTCTCTGACGAAGGGTTCGCGCGGGTGAAGACGGCCTGTGCGCTGTTCAGCGCCGCGGCCTGGGGTGCGCTCGACGGGGTCTACTTCACCGACTGACCGTCAACCCGGCGCGCCATCTCGACGAACGCGTCGAGCGAGGTCGGATCAGCGAGTGAGCCGCGCGAGGCGGCCACGGCCGGGCCCGTGCCGGTGAGGATGCGCTTCACCGGCACCTCGAGCTTCTTGCCCGACAGGGTGCGGGGGATGGCCGGCACGGCCGCGATCAGATCGGGGACATGACGCGGCGAAAGCGTGGAGCGCAGCTGGTCGTTCAGCCGCGCGCGCAGCCCATCGTCGAGGATTGCGCCCGGTACCACGACCACGAACAGAAGGAGTCGATCGTCCGCGTCGAGGTGGATGACCAACGAGTCGGCGACCTCGTCGAAGGCCTCCACGACGGCGTAGAACTCCGCCGTGCCGATCCGGACGCCGCCGCGGTTGAGCGTCGCATCCGAACGCCCGCTGATCACGCACGATCCCCGATCGCTGAACGTGATCCAGTCGCCATGGCGCCATACCCCGGGGAAATCCTCGAAGTAGGCGGCCCGATAGCGCTCGCCGCTCGGGTCGTTCCAGAACCCGACCGGCATCGACGGCATCGGTGCGGTGATCACCAGCTCGCCCTGCTCGCCGACGAGCGGCTGGCCGTCGGGTGAGTACGCCTCGACCGCGCAGCCGAGGTGCCGGCACGAGAGCTCGCCCTCCCACACCGGGACGAGCGGGGAGGCCCCCACGAAGGCGGTGCAGACGTCGGTCCCGCCGGACACCGACTGCAGCTGGGCGGTGGCCGAGATGCCCTCGTACACGTAGCGAAATCCCTCGACCGGCAGCGGCGCGCCAGTCGAGCCGATGCCGCGCAAGCGGGAGAGGTCCGCGTCTCGCCCGGGCTTCAGCCCGCCCTTGCGGCAGGCCATGAGGTACGGAGCGCTCGTCCCGAAGTAGGTCACCTGCTCTTCCTCCGCCAGCCGCCACAGCGCGCCCAGGTCGGGATGCGCCGGTGACCCGTCGTACAGCACGATGGTGGCGTCCACCGCGAGGCCGCTGACCAGGTAGTTCCACATCATCCAGCCAGTGGTGCTGAACCAGAAGAACCGGTCGTCCGGTCCGAGGTCGTGGTGCAGCGCGTGGATCTTCAGGTGCTCGAGCAGGATCCCGCCGTGGCCGTGGATGATCGGCTTCGGCAGCCCGGTGGTGCCCGAGCTGTAGAGCACGAACAGCGGATGGTCGAACGGGACCGGCTCGAACTCGAGTGGCTCGTGCTCCGCCACGAGGTCGTCCCAGCCGATGGCGTCCGGGATCCGCACCTCCCCCGGGTGCAGGTACCGGAGGACCGCGGTCGCGCCTAGACCCGGCAGGGCGTCCCGGATGGCTGCGACCTCGTCGGTCCGATCGATCTCGCGATCGCCGTAGCGATAGCCGTCAATCGTCAGGAGCACCTTGGGCTCGATCTGGCTGAAGCGATCGACGACACTGCGCGTCCCGAACTCGGGCGCACAGCTCGACCAGGTGGCGCCGAGCGTGGCGGTGGCCAGCATCGCGACCACCGCCTCCGGCACGTTCGGCAGGTACGCGGCCACCCGGTCTCCGCGCTCCACGCCGAGGCGTCGGAGCCCCGACCGGCATCTCGCGACGGCATCACGCAGCTCGTCCGCGGTGAGGACGATCCGATCGCGCGTCTGCGACCGCGCCACGAGCACGACATCGTCGGCGTCCCGGCCGGCGAGGCGCAGGCAGTGCTCGGCCCAGTTGAGCCTCGCATCGGGAAACCAGCGTGCGCCGGGCATGGATGCGTCCGGCAGCGGCGGCCCCGGGTCCGTGCTGGACCTGACGTCGAAGCAGTTCCACACCGACGACCAGAAGGCGCCGGGGTCGTCGAGTGACCAGCGCAGGAGCTCGTCGTAGTCGGCGAACGTCAGCCCGTGCTCGCGCTCGAGGAAGCCGAGGTAGGCGCCGATGCGGGTGCGCTCGCGGACGTCGGGCGGGGGGCTCCAGAGAACGGACGGCTGGCTCATGAGGCCGATGATGCCAGAGCGAGCGCTATGCTCATGCGACCGATGCTCGTGTCCCTCGCGCTCCTGGTGCTCCTCGTGGGAGGATCGCTGCCCCCGGCCGATGCCCCCACGGCCATCGCCGCCGTTCCCGATGAGCCGGGAACCGTCGTCCTGCCGGATGCGCCGATCCTCCAAACGGTGGCCGCCGACATCGATGGCGACGGACGAAGGGAGGTCGTGCGCCTCGTCCGGGGACCCGACGACTCGGTCCTCGCCGAGGCATGGACCCAGGGCCAGGGGACGTGGACGCGCATGGGCGATCCGGTCCAGGCGGTACCACCATCCCGGATCGGTGCCCGCATCGATCCGGTGTACCTGGCCACCCCCGTCCAGCTCCTCGTGCGGCATGTCGACGGCGCCGAACGGGTGACGATCGCCAGCCAGCCGCATTTCGAGCAGATCGACGTCGGTCCGCCGTGCTGCCTCGTGCTCCACGACCTCGACGCGCGGGGCGGCGCGCTCGTGCGCCTCACCGTTGCCGATCCGAGCAACTTCGCCGATGCGCTGCTCGTGATCGACCTCGACGGCGACGGCACGGACGAGCTCCTCTCGACGCAGTCGCTGCCGCCGCTCGGCGATCTCGAGTTCCCGACGCTCGCCCGCGTCCATCGCTGGAGTGGTGACGCCTTCGGACGCCCGACGGAGACGCGGCTCTCGATCGGCTCCGGGCTGTCGCCGATCCTCCTCGGCGACAGCGATGGCGTTCCCGGCGACGAGGCGGCCATTCTCTCCGGCCCGCCGGGTCCGCGCCAGATGTACCGCCTGCGCCTGGGCGAGTCGGACGACCTCCTCGTGGACGCGGGTGGAGCGGCGGCAGACGAGGCCATCGCCATCGAACGGAACGGTGGGCGCGGCATCGCCTTTGTCGACCCGATCGACGGCCTCGTCCTCGCGCGATGGCCCGCGGGCGGGTTGATCGCCGACGCGACTGCCGGCATTGGGGTTCGCGGCGCGCGGATCGTCGGCGCCGTATCGCCCACGGCGTCCCGGATCGTCATTCACGATCCCCGCACCGAAGCGCTGCACCTGCTCGACGTGCCGGGCGGATCGGCTCCGCGCGCGACGACGGTCACCCGCAGCCCGGCCGCGGCGACTCTGTCGGAGACGCCGCTGTCCGCGTTCAGCGGGCCGATTCCCGGCGGCGGGGTCGATGGTGAGCCGGCGGTCATTCACCAGGGCCGCCTCATCCCGTCGCCGTTCGGCAGCGAGTTCGACGCCACTTCGGTCATCTCCAGCCTTGCCGGCGCCCAGCCCGTCGGTCTCGTCGGCGAACGCGACCTCGTTGCCCTCGATCACGCGCCGCGTGGACTCGGCGCAGGGCTGTCTGCAGGCGGCGGCCCGCTGATCGTGCCCCCGCCGCGCGAGGGCTCTTGGACCAGCATCGCGCCCCTGACCACGGTGGCCGAGCGTGAGATGGACGACGGGCTGCTCGATCCGCCCGTCCGAAACGCTCGCCTCCTCGACGGCCGCGGGACCATCGCGGTCGGCGCCGGCGGGTTCGTGGCCGAGATCGCCGCCCCGCCCGGGTCGCGGATCTTCGTGGGCGATGCCGACCCGTCGGTCCTCCGCGCTCCGATCGTCGTTCCCGCCGACGGCCTCGCGGCAGCTCCGTTCGTCCCGCCGAACGTCGGCGCGTCCAACCCGCGCTACCGCGCGACGCTCATCGTGCAGACGCCCGCCGGTCGTGCCTACCTCGCCGATTGGAACGTTCGGGTCCGCAACGAGCCGCCGGAGCTCAGCGCCATGGCGGTCACCCCGATCGGCTCGAGCGCCGTGGAGGTCAGCGGACGCACGGCCCCAGGGACCGAGGTGCGCATCGACGGCCGGCCGGTGAACGTCGACGACGACGGACGGTTCAGCGGCAGCCGGGATCTGCCTCCGTGGCCGACCGACGTGGTCATCGAGGCCGATGACGGCCTGGGCAATCAGGCGCGTCGGGTGGTCAGCGGCGTCGGGTGGCTCGACTACCGCGGTCTTCCCTGGGTGCCGATCACCGCGTTCCTCGTCGCGGTCGTCGGCCTCGTGCTCTTACTGCGCGTCCCGCGCTCCAGCCCCCTCCCCCGACGGCCCGATGACGACGCGGCGTACGAGGAGCTGGATCTCGACTGATCCGGCCCTCACCCACCCCGGCGGCGGCGCGCCAGCCGCTCGGCGAGCGTCTCGCCCTCGGCCTCGGATGGCGCGTCCGCGGCGACCGGTGGCGCTGCCGCGGGTGGGGTCGCCGGGCGCGGGGTTGGCCTCGGCGTCGGCACTGGGGCGCTCGGCCGGATGACCGGCTCGTTGGGGGTGGTCACCGGAGGCGGCGTGGGTCGCTCCGTGCGACGCGCGCTGCGCTCGCGAGCGGCGCGGAGCTCGGACAGACCCGGCACGACCTCGGGCTCGGGGCGGCCGCGGCCGACCCGACGCGCAGCCCAGGCACCCGCCCGCCGCAGGTCGGACCGGCTGAGCGCGACCCGGCGCACGCCGATATCGATCGGGACGAGGACGATGGCCAGCAGGAGCAGCCAGGGCCAGATCGGCGTCGGGAAGGCATCGGCCTCGATGTCGTGAGTCCAGACCGCGAGCGGTGCCTCCTCGTCGTCGAGTGAGCGCTCGATGCCTCGCCCGCTCGCGGCGAAGGCGGCCAGGGACTCGGTGTCGACGCCGAGCCGGCGATACTCCTCGGCGGCCGGCGACACGACCCCCAGGGTGCGGCTGGCGGCGTCGGTCCCGGCCTGGTCCTCGAACGTCTGCGCCACGCGGACGAGATACGCGCCCTGGGCATCGGCGCGCACGGTGCCGGCGTAGCGTCCGGGACCCACCTGCTCGAGCACCGTCTGGGTCGGCTCCAGGTCGGGTGAGACCAGTCGCAGCACGGTGCGATAGAAGTTGCGCGGTCCCGCGTCGTCGTCGAACGAGGTGACCTCCACGTTGAGCTCCCCTCGCTCACCGGGGCTGAATCGCACGTCGATGCCCTCCGCGTCCTGTGGCGGCAGGGTCCACGCCACGAGCTGGGCGGTGAGGGTCCCGAACTCCGGTGTCCCGATCCACGGCGTCGCCCACTGCTGGCGCGTGTCGGATGTCCATGCCACGGCCCGACCCAGGCCGTACTGCCACTGGGCCAGCAGCGGGTCCTCGCGTCCGGTCAGCAACGCCACGGTCGCACTGCCCTTGGCCGTCGTGGCGTTGTAGCCCAGCAGCTGGGGGAGCCGCCCGGCATCCAGCCCGTCGAGGATCTCCGACGAGGACGATGGGATCGGCTGGAAGGCCTCCTCCACGATCTGCTCGCCGGCCGTGCGGATCGTCTCGCGCAGGAAGATGTCGGGGATCGTGGTCGCGTCGGCCGCATCGTAGTAGCGGCCGCCCGACTCCTCGGCCAGCCGGCGCAGGACCTGCGCCGACCCGCCGCCGGTGCCGATGGTCGACAGGGTGATGCCGGCGGCGCGCATGTCGGCGATGAGGTCGTCGTAGGCGCCGTGCGTCGACCACCCATCGGTGATGAGGATGATGTGCCGCAGCGTCGCCGGGTTGTCGACGAGGTCGTCGTAGGCGGCCTTCAGCCCGGCGTAGATGTTCGTGTTTCCATCGGCCGGGAAGCCGATGCCGGCGTCAAGCGCCCCGAAGTCGATCGGCGCCGTGCGGACGGCCCAATGCGCATTCTGGTCGAAGGCCACGACGCCGAGCTGGTCGGTCGGGGCCATGGCCTCGGCCGCGCGCAGGATGGCCTCGCGTGCGATGTCGACCTTCTCGAATCCTCGCTGCCCGGACGGGTTCGCATTGTCTCGCGAATCGCCGGTGCAGTGGCAGTCGGCCATGCTGCCGGACTTGTCGACGACGGCGACCATGGCGACGTCGGGAGAGCGTTCACGATCGCGCACGGTCATGTAGACGGGCAGCGTCTCTTCGATCGTCGTGCCGATGTAGCCGCCCGCCCCAAAGCTGTCGCGGCCGCCGAGCATGACGAGCCCCCTGCCGAGATCGCGGACGTACACCTGCAGGGTGGCCATCGTCGCCTCGCCGAGGTCGGAGGCCTCCACGTTGTCGAGCACCACGGCGTCGTACCCGGCCAGTTTGGCCAGCGACGACGGCACGCCTCCCGCCGGGACGACGGTGACCTCGATGCTTCCATCGGAGAGCGACGCCACGAGATCGGCGGCGCGCTCGGCGTCATCCGTGGCCACCAGGACCTGCGGCTCGCCGGTGACGAGCACGTAGGCGTCCGCCGCATTGTTCTGCGCGAACCGATCCACGGCTGACTCGACGACCGCGCGGAAGACGTGGAACCCGGGCTCGGCGGCGGTCACCGAAAAGGGGATCGTGGTGATGCCCGGCTCGAGCGCGAGCTCGCGGGTTGCGACCGTGGCTCCATCGGCGAGCAGGCGCAGCGTCACGTCGGTCGTGATCGTGGAGCGAAGTCGCGCCACCAGCTCGATCGTCTCCCCGACGCGCGCACCCGGCGGCGCGTCCACCGCGTCGACCAGCACCTCGGCCGCCGACTCCTCGGCCGGCGTCACGACGTCGAGCCGAATGCCGCGCGCCGCCGCCGCGGCGATGGCGTCCTCCGCCTGGCCCGACGTGTCATTGCCGTCCGACAGCAGCACGATCCGCTGCTGGAACCCGGTGGGCAGAATCGCGGCCGCCAGCCGGACGGCGGCCGCCACGTCGGTCGCGGCGGTCACCGGCTCGGAAGCCGGCTCGGAGAGCTCGTCGAGGGTCGATGGCAGCCGATCGACGAGCGCGTTCGCGCCGAAGACCACGACGCCGGCGGTGTCCTCCTCCGGCTTCTGCCGCACGCTCGCGCGCGCCCAGTCGACGAGCTCCTCCCGCGTGGCATCGAGCATCGAGGCGGAGGCGTCGAGGAGGAAGACCACGCTGAGCCGATCCGAAGGCAGCGCCAGACGGACGCCCGAGATGGCCAGCACCAGGGCCGTCACGAGGACAAGCCGAATGATGAGGGACGCGATGCGACGCGCGCGAGGCAGCGTTCGCGACGCCCCGAGCCAGCCGACGACGACGACGGCAACGGCCGGAAGGGTGAGCCATAGCCAGACGGGATCGCTGAAGGCGATGGGGGAGGTCACCGGGTGCGGCCGCCGAGCGGCTGGGGTCGGGCGCGCGTCGCCCGCTCGAACCGCCGCCGGGTCGGGCGATGAAAGACGACCCACTCCACCAGCAGGAGCGCGAGCGCCCCGAGCGCGAGCGGCCACCACCACTCGGCTCGCGTCGGTTGGGAGGATGGCTCATCACTGGCGGTGACGCGTCCCATCTCGATGATGCGCTTTGGGTCGCCGGGAACGACGTCGGACTCGTCCGCGCTGAAGAGGTTGACCGCGGTCTGCCCCAGCGACGCGTCATTCATCTCGGCCACCTCGCTGATCCCCCGGACCTCGCGCACGCCGACCTGCTCGGCGCCCGGTATCGTTGCGCGTCCGCCGACCACCGGAACCTCGATGGTCTCCGGCTCCGCGCCGCCGGGCAATCCCGAGGTCGCCGCCGATTCGACGAGGACTCGATCGATGCGCGGGTCGATCGACACGCTCACCGACTCGCCGAGTCGCATCGACGAGGGGAGGATGCCCTCGCTGGCGGGAAGGAGGAACTCGGTGAGGTTGCTCATCAGCAGCGGGAACGCGACCTGCAGCGGCAGGTCGGACTCGCCCAGGTCGAAGCCGATGACCCCCACGCGGCGGCCCGCGGTCTCACCGACCGCCACCATCGGGGTGCCGCCGCTTGACGACACCGCTGGGCGCATGCCATCGCCCAGGTCGAGCTCGCGGGTGCGTCCCACGTGGACGGTGGATAGGTCGACGAAGCGCAGGATCGGCTCGTCGGGGTCCGCCCGATCGATCACCGGGTTCTCGATCCGTCCCGCCACCGTCCCGAACGGTCCATCGGCGTCGGGGTCGATGTACAGTGCCGGCAGCGCCGGCACCGCGGCGGGAACCGTCCCGTCGAACACCACGAGGCCGTAGGGCGTGCCCGCCTCCTCCGCTTCGGCGAGCGCATCGGCGTAGCCGTCCTCGTCCACCGCGTACAGCTCGAGCCGCGGCAGGAGGGCGAGCGCGTTCTCGAGATACGTGTTGCCCGCGCCGACGAGCAGCGTCCGCGTGGTCTCGTCCGCCGGAGCCATGGCGAACGCGCGGTCGTCGGTGACCAGCGCGTCGGATCCGGCCAGTCGTGCCTCGATGAGCCGGGCGGAACCGGGAACGGTGCTCACCAGCGCCTCGGAGCGCTGGCCGGCCGGAATGGTGAGCTCCCGGGCGTCGACCAGCGCGCCGTCGGCATAGACCTCGAGACGCCGCGTGGCCTCGGCGGAGGACGGGTTGGAGACCGCTACGAACAGGTCGAGCTGCGCTCCACCCGAGCGACGGAGGGCGGAGAGGGCTGCGATCGCCTGGTTCGCATCGGTCTCGCCGACCCGCTCCACGAGGACCGGTGCGCCCACGCCGAGCTCGGGCAGGCGATCGCTCGAAGCGTCGGTCACGACGACCACGCTCGAGTCCGTGTCCCGTCGAGCCAGCGCCGATGCGAGCGCGAAGGCGTCGGTCAGGTCACCGGGAAGCTGCGTCGCCGTGATGCCGTCGATCACCTCGAGCGCGGCATTCGCGTCATCGGTCTCGCCGACGAGCACGTCCGCGGAGTTCGAGGCGGCGACGACGGTGATCCGCCCGCCCACCGGGAGCCGTTCGACGACGTCCCGGGCCCGCTCGCGTGCGAGGGCCATCCGGTCTTCGCCGTCGGTCGACGTCGCCATCGAGGCGCTCGTGTCGACGATGAGCACGACGTTCGCCGCCAGGTCGGACTCGACGGCGCTGAAGGGACGCGCGGCCGCCAGCACCACGATCCCCGCGATCAGCAGCTGGAGGAGCAGCAGCCAGCTGAACCGCAGCCGCTGCCACGGGGCGTTGGCCTCGACGTCGCGGATCAGCTGCTGCCACAGGAACGTCGATCCCACCGGCAGGTCGCGGCGTCGCAGCCGCAGCATGTAGAAGGCGACGATGATCGGAAGGCTGATGAGGCCGATGAGGGCCAGCGGCGCGATCACTCGACCACCCTCAGGCGGCGCAGGACGTCGAACAGCAGGTCGGCGAGGTCGAGGTCCGACGGGACCGGCACGTATGCGCCCCCGCGCCGGCCGACGAACCCGGCGATCTCGGCCTGCCACTCGGCCAGGCGGGCGCGATACCGGTCGACGAGGTCGTCGTCGCCGGACACCTCGACCGCGTGTCCCGTTTCGTTGTCGACCAGCCGCGCGTCCGGGGGAACGTTAGGCTCGAGCTCATCGGGCGCCAGGAGGTGGAGGACCGACAGCTGGCACCGGGTTCCGGCAAGGTCGCGCAGTGCGTCGAGATAGCCCGGATCCATGAGATCGCTGATGAGGATGAGCGGGCCGGTTCCCCGCATCCGCGACGCGTAGGAGCGGACGGCCGACGTGAGGCCCGTCATGCGCTCCGCGCGCGGTTCGGCAAGGAACCGGAAGAGCTCGAGTGCCCGACGCTTGCCGCGCATCGGGCGCATGCCACTCGCCGCACCGTCGCCCAGGAAGGCGACGCTGACGCGGTCCATGCTCGCCAGGCCGAGGTACCCGAGCGCGGCGGCCGCACGGCGCGCGGCATCGAGCTTGTTCGGCTCGCCGTAGTCCATCGATCGGGACGCGTCGACCAGGATGTGGACGGTGACGTCCTCCTCCTCCACGAAGAGCTTGACGAACAGCTTCTCGAGGCGCGCATACGCGTTCCAGTCGAGCTGCCGCAGGTCGTCGCCGGCCGCGTAGTTGCGGTAGTCGGCGAACTCGACGCTCTGTCCCCTCCGAACGCTTCGCCGCTCGCCTTTCATGCGCCCGGCCGTCATCCGGCGCGAGGCGAGCTCCAACTGCTCGAGACGGCGCAGGAAAGATTCGTCGAAGAACGGGGCGCGCTCGGTGATGCTCATCGGTCGCTCGCGCCGCTGCGTATATACGGATATACGCGGTGGACCACCAGCTACTCCGCTGGTTCGGTGGGCGTCTCGGCGATGATCGCGCGGACCACGGAGTCGGTGCTGATGCCCTCCGCCTCGCCCTCGAAGTTGAGGATGACGCGGTGCCGCAGCGCCGGAGGCGCGACAGCCTGGACGTCGCTGTACGACACGTTGAACCGGCCGTCCAGCAGCGCGTGGATCTTCGCGCCGAGCACCATCGCCTGTGCACCGCGTGGCGACCCGCCGTAGCGGACGTACGACTTCACGATCTCCGGAACGCGCTCCGTGTCCGGATGCGTCGCGCGCAGGATGCGGATCGCGTAGGCCACCACGTGGGACGCGATCGGCACGTCGCGCGCGAGTCGCTGCATGGCGATCACATCGGCGCCGGTGGCGGCCTTGCCGACCGTCGGCTGATCCGTGCCGGTCGTCCGTTCCATGATCGAGATCAGGTCCTCCTCCGAGGGGAACGGCACGTCGATCTTGAAGAAGAAGCGGTCGAGCTGGGCCTCCGGCAGGGGATAGGTCCCCTCCATCTCGAGCGGGTTCTGGGTGGCGAGCACGAAGAATGGCTCGGAGAGGGTGTACTGCTGCTTGGCGACCGTCACGCGATGCTCCTGCATCGCCTCGAGGAGGGCGCTCTGCGTCTTCGGCGTGGCGCGATTGATCTCATCGGCGAGGACGAGGTTGCTGAAGATCGGCCCCTGCTGGAAGCGGAAGCGTCGTTCGCCGCCCTCCTCGACGATGATGTTCGTCCCGATGATGTCCGCGGGCATCAGGTCCGGGGTGAACTGGATGCGGCTGAACCCCAGGTCCAGCGCATCGGCCATGGTCCGGACGAGCATCGTCTTCCCCAGCCCGGGCACGCCCTCGAGCAGGGCATGCGATCCGGCCAGCAGGCTGATGACCGTCTGGCGCACCAGCTGCTGCTGCCCGACGATGAAGCCGCCGACTTCGGTTTCGATACGGCTCGCCATTTCGGCGAACTGCTCCGGGGCGAGATGCTGGGTCGGCTCGGAGGTCGTGGGGGCGATCGGCTCGGTCATGGGTCCTCTGCTTACTCGCTCGGTTCGAGGCGGGAGAAGTAGTCGCGCACGAAGTCCTTCAGGGTGATCGGCACGTGCTGCCGATCGAGCGCCGATTGCGCGTAGTTGTTGAAGAGGTCGAACACCGATGCATACGGCACGACGCTGTCGTTGTCGAAGCCGATGCCGGAGCCGCTTCCGGTCTGGTCCGTCCCGCCGTTCCCACCGCTCCCGGCGATGAAGTCCGGGTCGCCGGGCCGTCCGAACCGTTCGAAATCGGAGAGCACGCTGCCCTCGCCGTCGGTTTCCGATCCCTGGTTGCCGGCCGTCGGTCCGTTGAACCCTCCCGTCCGCAGTCCGCCGCCGGGGATGCGGCGCACCGTCGTGCCGCCGCCATTTCCGGCCTGGTTGCCGCTGCCCGGTTGATTGCCGCTGCCGGGCTGATTGCCGCTGCCGGGCTGATTGCCGCTGCCCGGTTGATTGCCGCTGCCGGGCTGGTTGCCGCTGCCCGGTTGATTGCCCGAACCGGGCTGTCCCGATGCCCCAGGCTGTCCGGATCCACCCGGCTGCCCCGATGCGCCCGGCTGCCCCGATGCTCCAGCCTGCCCGGATCCACCCGGCTGTCCCGATGCGCCCGGCTGCCCGGTGTTCGACCCGGTGGGCTGTCCCGCGCGGGCAACCTGCCGCGCTCCGTCCTGGAGTGCGGACTGTGCTCGCGCCAGATCCCGCTGGTGCTCGCGATCCCGGGTGGCGTCCCGTAGGGCATCGGCCGCACGCTCGAGGGCGTCGGTCGCGGCCTGTCGGTCCTCCTGGTTGCCGGTGCGCGCCGCGCGATCCAGGGCATCGGCAGCCTCGGCCAACGCGCTCGCAGCCGTGGCCTGAGAGGCGGCCCCGGCCTGCGCCGCCTGGCGGAGCGACTCGGCCCGGGCGGCCGCCTCCTCCGGCGTGAGCGAATCCGTCCGATCGGCAAGGTCCTCGAGGTCGCGCGCCGCCTCCTCCGGGTCGCCGTCCGGGTTCGCGTCGGGATCAGCCGTGGCAGCCTGCGAGACGGCGCGTGCCAACTGCGTCAGGGCGGCATCGCGCTCGGCCGCCTGCGGGTCGGTCTGCCGCGAGAGCTCCTCCTGGACGGACCCGATGCGGGCCAGCGCGGCCTCGCGATCGTCGCCCTGCTCGCGCAGCTGCCGAACCAGCTCTCGCAGCTCTCGCTCGAGCTCGTCGCGGCGAGGATCGGGATTCTCTACGTTCTCCTCGCCGACCTCATCCGCGATCTCCTCGACGCGTTCGGCCACGCGCTCCGCGGCGGCGCGTGCCGCACGGCGCTGCGCGAGCAGATCGTCCTGTGGGTTCGGCCACGCGACGAGCAGCAGCGTCATCACGACGCCGACACCGACGACCGTCAGCGGGGCGCGGGCCAGGCGCGGCCGGAATGCGCGGCGGAGGTCGAGTTCGTTCAGTCGAGATCGCGCATCGGCCAGCTGGCGACGTTCGAGGTCGTCTCCTGCATCGCGCTGTGCCAGCTCGAGGGCGGTCCCCAGCCGCTGCCGCATGCCGAGCTCCTCGTCCGCGCGCCGGGCGGCCTCCACGAGGGTCGGCCGCCTCCGCCAGCTGTCCGCGATCCACGCCAGCGCCGCAAGGGCTCCGATCCCACCCTGGATCCACCGAACCGCCTCGATGGGAAACGCGCGGGCGACGAGCTGGACGAGGGCGACGAGCAGGACGGCAGCGGCCGCGACGACGAGCCCCGAGCGGACGGACCGGCGCCACCACAGCCGTCGGCGCAGGCCGCGGATCCGTCGGAGGGCATCGGGGCCCATCCGCTCGCTGATCGCCGCCGCAACGATGCGATCGATCACGGCTCCGGCTCCGGCTCCGGCTCGGGCTTCGGCCCCGGCGTCTCGGGGGAGAGATCCGCGATGTCGGCGGCGCCGTCGTCGACCCTTGGCGCGGTGATACTGCGGTTCCGGCGGAACGCCCAGCGCATCCCCGGCGGCACGACGAAGCGGGTGGCGGCGAAGGTGAGCACCGCCGAGATCACCAGGAAGGTGATCGTGATGCGTGGCCACCAGTAGCCGATGGTCGAGAACTCCGCTTCGTCGACGACGTTCCCGTTCTGGTCCACCGGCCGGCACTGGTTGCCGATGCATTCGACGCCACCGTCGAAGTTCGGCGCGTCGCCACGCAACTGGGCGAGGGTGCCACTGATCCCGCCGAACCCGCCCGGCTCGGTGTTCGCGACCACGTCGAGCATGGCGATCCCCGGATTGACGTACATCAGCTGCTCTGGCGCGCGTTTGGGTGCCCCGAACGCCGCCTGGTCGCCCTGGTTCGCCACCACGCTCCAGAAGATGAAGAGCATCGTCGTCCCCAGCGTGAGGGCCAGCATCGTGATGTAGGTCAGCACGGTGGCCGCCTGCGTGCGCTTGAGCAGGGCCGAGAAGAAGAGCCCGACGGCACCGAGCATGAGCGCGGTCGCCAGCAGGACGATCTGCTGCCGCACGATGTCCTCGACGGAGGCGCCGCCGTACATGAGCACGATGGCCGTGATCGGGATGGCGGCCACGATCATGAGCACGACGAAGGCGAGGGCGGCCGCGAGCTTCCCGATCACGATCGCCCCCGGACGCATCGGCGTGCTGATGAGGAGGTCGAGCGTCTGCTTCTCCCGCTCGATGCTGATCTGCCCGGCAGTGAACGCGGGCGCGATGAACGAGACGAGGATCAGCTGGAAGATCGACAGCAGGGTGAAGATGGACTGGCCGATGAGCGCCGATGCGTTCGCCTGCCCGCCGAAGCCCCCGAACCCACCGCCGAGGTTCTCGACGTTCGGCGCCACGATGACGTAGACGCCGTACGTGATGAGGGCGAGGATCGCGAGGTACACCGTCAGGACGATGAAGGCGCGACGGCCACGCATCCGGGAGCGCAGCTCCTTGACCATGATCGTCATCACGGAGGCGCCGAACTCGCGCGCGGCGGACGGGTGCGGTACGCGCTCGACGGTCGCTCCGGTCGCGGTCATGCTGCGGTCTCCTCGTCCAGCTGTCCGGTGACCTTCAAGAAGATTTCCTCGAGGTCGCTCGTCGCCTGGTTGAAGCCGACGACCCGGTGCCCGTCCTCGATCATGGCACGCAGCAGATCCGCCTGGCCGTCCGGCTCCCCGTCGAATGACGCCTCGATCCGCGTCGCTCCATCGGCATTCATCGTTCCTCCGAGGACGTCCGCGATGCGGTGATCGGTTCCGAGGAATGCTCGGGCGGCCTCGACCGCAGCCTCGTCACCCAGCACGTCAACGCGCAGGAGCGCGCTCGCACGCAACGATCGTTCGATCTCGCCGATGCTTCCCGAGCGGAGCAGCCGGCCACGATCGATGATCGCCACGCCGGTGCACATCTCGCCGAGCTCGGGCAGGATATGGCTGCTGACGAGGATCGTCTTTCCCATGCCGCGCAGCTCCCTGAGGATCTCCCGCATCTCGACGCGCGCACGCGGGTCCAGGCCCGAAGCCGGCTCATCGAGGATGAGGAGCGCCGGATCGTGGACGAGGGTGTGGGCCAGGCACAGTCGCTGGCGCATCCCGCGCGACATCGTCTCCACGTAGCCGTTGCGCTTCTCGGTCAGCCCCACGATCTCGAGCAGCTCGTCGATCATGTGCGGACGTCGGTTGGCGGGCACGCCATAGCAGCGCGCGAAGAAGTCCAGGTACTCCCACACGCGCAGATCGTCGTACACGCCGTAGAAGTCGGGCATGTAGCCGATGCGGCGCCGGACCTCGAGCGGATCCGCGTCCACCGGAATGCCGGTCACGAACGCCTGGCCCGCCGTGGGCGCGAGCAGGGTGGCGAGAATCTTCATCGTCGTCGTCTTGCCGGCGCCATTCGGACCGACCAAGCCGTAGATCTCGCCCGGGCCAACCAGGAGGTCGACGCCGGCGACGGCCACGTGCTCGCCATAGCGCTTCACCAGTCCACGTGTCTCGACGACCGGGGTCGAGGTCATCATTCGCCGATTACCCCCTTGGCGCGGGCGGTGACGAACACGCTGTTCTGGCCGAAGTTCGCATCGGCGGCAACGCCGGTGACGCGGACCTCGATGCGGCCGGTGTCACTGAGCATGGACGCCGGATCGTCGACGTCGAATGAGGTCTGCTGATCCAGAGACCCGAGGAGCGACCACGCACCGGTGGCGGGGTCGCGCACCTCGAGTGTGAAGCCGGGGGGCCAGAACCCGCCGAATCCACCCTGCTCGCCGAGCATGACCGAGGCATCCTGTCCGACGAGGATCTCGAGCTCGGAGACGGCCATCGAGGTCGCGTCGAGCGGAAGCGCGAGGCCGTAGATGGCGGACCCTTCCCCGAGCAGGACGCTGCCGCCGCCGTTGTCACTCGCCGTTCCCTCGGTCGAGAGGAGTGCCACCGACATCTGTGCCGGGGTGATCTCGATCTCGCCGCTTCCGATCGCCGGGCGCACGCTGACGACCTCGACCGATTGCGCGTACTCCTGGGCGACGAGATCGTCAACCACCACCGGGAGCGGTCCGGGGTCGTCCGTCCAGCCGATCACGAAGGGTCCGCGGCCTCGGCCGCTGGCGCCGAGATCCACGCCGGGCGCGAATCCGCCGAAGCCGACGAGCGCATCGATGACCTGGCGCCGTAGGATGATGCGCCGCTGCTCGTCGGAGGAGCTGTCGAAGCCGCCGAAGCCATAGACCTGGTCTGAGGCCGACGAGCCGTTGAAGTTCGCGCTCCTCACGGTGAATTCGGCGCTGTCGCCGGGTGCGAGCTCTCGCTCGACGAGATCGCCCCCACTTCCGCTGATGTACGCGACGTCCTCGACGACTTCGTCGCCGACGTTCGTGACGGTGCCGATGATGTCGCCGTCATCGCTGCGCCACGTCACGCTGAGGATCGCATCGTGATCGACGATGGCGTCGGCGCGGACCGCCTCGAATCCGAAGACCCCGATCGCCAGCCCGCGAAGATGCGCCGGATCGCCCTGCTCGACCACGACCTCGGAGTTCGCGGCGTCCTGTCGTCCCCCGAAGTCCGGCGGCTGGAGCCGCGAGATGAGCGCATCGGCTTCCGCGGTCACGTCGTAGGTCGTGCGATCCGGCGAGAAGATGCCGGCATAGGTCTGGACGGTTGCCGATCCGTCGATGCCGCTCGTGCGAATCACCGAGATCCGGTTGACGATGACGTTGTTGCCCTTCAATGAGCTGCCGATGCCGAAGGAGCCCGCACTGAAGATCACGACGAGTGCCGGCGCCGTGATCCAGGCAAGCTCGCGGCGGTCGATCCGGCGGAGCACGATGTAGCTGATCGGACCGATGAGCAGGATGTAGGCGACGATCATGGCCAGCAGGAGCTCGACCGGAGGCACCTCCAGGGACGGCAGGTTGCCGAGCGCGTTGCCCATGGCGTTCTGCGTCTCCTCGACTCCAGGGAATCCGAAGAACTGCTCCAGGGCCGCGTTCGACGGGAGGAGGCGCGTCCAGAGGCGCGGCGCGCCCTCCCACCCCCGATGCGCCGCGGTGGCGACGTCGGTGCCGAGGAGGATGACCCGCCCGCCCCCGATATTGCGCATCGAGGCGAGGACCAGGTCGCCGTCGCCTCGGATCAGCGCTGTGGCATCGTCGCGCAGCGAACCGGACGAGACGGTGGCGGTCTCGCCGGCCGGGATCGCCGTTCCCGACCATTCCGCCAGGGCCGTCTGCGGGACGTCGTCGACCGCCGAGATACCCTCGAGGGGCAGGATGTCGGCCAGCCCCTCGGTTCGGGCCTGCCAGTCCGGACCGCCGACGACGACGAGCTGGCCTCCATCGGCCACCCAGCGCTCGATGCTCCGTCGCTGGTCCTCGTTGAGCGCCGAGCTGTCATCGGCCCACACGATGGCACTGATGCCGTCCAGCGGTTCCGAGCGCTCCGGGATATCGGCCAGGCTGAGGGTGATGGGTGCCGGCTGCCCCGAGATATCCGAGATGGTGAGCTGCGGTCGAAGGTTGCCGGCGCCGTCGCCGACGACGGCAACCTGGCCGGAGGTCTGCTCGAGCACCCTGGTCTCGACGATGGCCGTCACCGTCCCGTTGGGTTCCTGGTAGGTGACCGTGATCCGGCGTTGGAACGCCTCGGGTCGGACATACAGGGTCACGACCTTGCGCGCGCCGGCTGGCATCTCGACGAACCGCTGAACGGTGCCAAGCTTCGTGCTCGCCGACAGAACGCCCTCGGTCGGCTCGCCGTCGTTGGTGAGGGTCGCGGTGACGCCCAGCCACCCGCTGACCGCGTAGCGGCCGCCGACGAGGGCGCGCGCCTCGATCTGGATCGAGCTGGCGGCGCGAACGACATGCGCCGGGAGCAGGAGCGTCGTGGTGAGCAGGGCGGCGGTCGCAAACA
>JBPCOK010000038.1:0-7699 GCA_051000335.1 Candidatus Limnocylindria bacterium
CGCATGAGCCTGGAGGCGCCGATGCGCTGCTCCGCCCTCGCTGCTGCGCTCGACGAGCCGATGATCGGCAGCGTCGAGCAGCGAATGCGCTGGCTGCTGGTGGAGGATCGCAGCGCCTGGGGCGCCGATGCCGTGAAGGACGTCCTGGGGTCCGAGCTCCCGGCCGCGGCCAAGGCGCGCGGCGTCCGCGTCCTGTTGGTCAAACGTCGGGAGGCCGACCCGTCCGCGGATCGCGTTCGCCGCGCCTTCCTCGTCGATGTCGTCGAACGGCGCATCGCCGCGCGCCGCGTCACCGACCTCGCGGAGCTCTCCGTTGACGCAATCGCCGACGCGCCGGTCGAGGCATTCGGCGACCCCGCGTCCGAGCCGATGTTCCTCGTCTGCACGAACGGCAAGCGCGATGCCTGCTGCGCGCTCCGTGGCCGTCCGCTCATGTCCGCGCTGTCGCCCGACCACGGTGAGCGGACGTGGGAGTGCACCCACCTTGGTGGCCATCGGTTCGCCGGCAACCTCGTCTGCCTGCCGGACGGCATCGTCTACGGACGCGTGGCCGCCGACGAGGGTCCGCGCCTGGCCGCCGCGTATGCCAGCGGGCATCTTGATCCGTCCCTGCTGCGCGGCCGATCGGCGTGGCCCGCGCCGGCCCAGGTGGCGGAGCAGTCCGTGCGCCAGCGGCTGGGCCTGACCCGCGTCGCCGGCCTCGACCTCGTAGGCGCCGAGATCATCGGGGAGAACGCCACGGTGGTGCTGGCCGAGGCGGACGGCACCGCCCACCGCGTGGAGCTCCGCTCCGAGCGACTCCCTCCGGCACGCGCGGTGAGCTGCTCAGGCGAGAAGGTCGAGGAGCCCATCCACTGGCTGCCACTCGACGACGCCGAGCGCTACTGATCGAGCTCCTGGAAGAGGGTGATCTGGATCCCGGCGGGTGCCTCGAGGCGGGCGTTGAGGGATCGCCAGGGCGTCTCAATCGGCGGAGCAACCAGCTCGGCGCCTCCGGCGACCAGGGCGTCGGCGCCAGCCGTTGAGTCGGCGACCTCGAAGGCGACGCGGTACTTGCCCGCAACCGGCCGACCGACCTCGACGCGGTCGATGTAGGCCTTCTGGGCGGGGTTCGCGAGCTCCAACGTCGCGCGACCGGCGTCGAGGATCGTGACGTGGGCTCCGTCGTCGCCCGCGAACGCACCTTCCTCGCGCAGGCCGAGCACGTCGCGGTAGAAGCGCACCGCCTCGTCGTAGTCCTCGGCCTCGACGACGAGGCGCATCTGCATCACGCGAGGCCGGGAATCGGTTCCATCGGTCATCGGCGTATCGAACACCGCCGCAGTGCTCTGCGCAAGGGCCGGGTACCCTGCGCTCATGCAGGATTCGATTCGCACGGCGCTCATCGAGGCCGCCGATCGCTGGGGCACCCCCCTCTATGTCACCGACCTCGACGCCGCCGTCGCGAATGCCCGCGCCTGGGCCGACGCGCTGCCGGGCGCCCTGGTGGCGTATGCCATCAAGGCCAATCCCGATCCGGCGCTCCTGCGCCGGCTGGCATCCGAGGGGTTCGGATTCGAGGTCGTGGGGCCGGTCGAGCTGTCGATGGCGCGGCGCGCCGGTGCGGCAGCCGAGCGCACGGTGGTGAATGGCGTGGGCCCGTCGGGCGCCCACCTCGCCGATGCCATGACCGGCGGGGCGCTCGTCAACGCGGAGTCGCTCAGCGCGCTCGACGCCCTTATGCTCGGCGGCAAGGGGCGCATCGGCCTGCGGGTGAACCCGGCGATCGACGCCGACACCCATCCGCACCTGGCCACCGGCGCGGCCGAAGCGAAGTTCGGCATCGCGCTGGACGAGCTGCCGGATGCCATCGAATGGCTCGGGCGCGCCGGGCGCACACCCGCCTCGATCGGAGCGCACATCGGCTCGGATATCCGCGACGCGGCACCGTTCGGTGCGCTCGCCGACCTTCTCGCGAGGCTGGCGGACGAAACCGGGGCCGAGCAGATCGACATGGGCGGCGGGTTCAGCGGCCCCCCTACCGACTGGGCGGCTGCCGTTCAGCCCCACGTTCCCAAGACGGATCGGCTGATCGTCGAGCCAGGCCGCAGCATCGTGGCCGATGCGGGCTGGCTGCTCACGAAGGTGGTGCGCATCCAAGCGCGCGGCCACCTGATCGCCGATGCGGGCATGACCGAGCTCATTCGGCCCGTGCTGTATGGGGCGGAGCACCCAGTCGAGCTGCTGGCTCCCGGGGCCGGAGTCCCGGATCGGGGATCGTGGACCCTCTCCGGACCGGTCTGCGAGGCTGGCGACGTGCTGGCGCGCGACCTGGACCTGGGAACCGAGGCGGGCGAGGGCGCACTACTGGCCATCGGCCAGACGGGGGCCTACGGCATCGCCATGGCGTCGAACTACAACGGCCGCCTGCGGCCGGCACAGGCCGTCATCGAGGGTGGCGAGCTGCGGCTCAGCCGCCGCCGAGAGACGCTCGAGGATGTGACCGCACGGGATCGGGCCGAGGCCTAACCCCGCTTGCCGAGGTTGAGAGCGGCGTAGGTGAGGGCGGTGGCCCAGCCGAAGACGACGTGCCCGGCCATGTGCATCACGTTGAGGGAGTCCGGGTTACGCGATGGAGCGTTCTGCAGGCCCAGGCGCGGCATGACCGTGTCGCCCACCACGCCCACGACCACGCCGAATGCCGTGCCGTGCAGGAGGTGCGGGAGGCGCAGCGTCGACTGCATGACGCCGAAGAAGGCGCCCCACGCCGCGCCGTACGTCCAGTGCACCGCCTGGCCGCCGATCGCCTTCGCGTCCGCGTCCAGCGGTTCCTTCGCGACGCCCTCGGCGAGTCGCTCGGCGACCTCCTCGGTCGGGGAGTCGGGAGCCGTCGGGCCGGGCGGGCCCTTGGGGAGTTGGATCCCCAGCTGACCCATCAGCTGTGGCGCCCGCTCCATGAATGCCCCCATCACGGCCGTACCCGCCGCGCCGGCCAGGGCGCCCTTGACGATTACCGCCAGCGGAGATTGATGTGTTGCCATGCCGTCACTAGCGCAAGCCCGGTGCCAGCTCACCCTCGGCCGGTCCGAACCCATGCCCGCCGGTGATCTTCCAGCGCGTCCCGTCATGTGTGATCCGATACACAGCGGGGTTGGGCATGGCCATGTGGAACGCGTATCCGACCTCGGAATCGAGCGCCTGGAGGATGAGGCCGATGAGGTTGCCGTGGCTCCCGAGCACGAGACGACCGCCATCGGGATGGCGCGACCGCAGGAGATCAAGCACGCCCACCGCTCGCCGTTGTGCCTCGCGACCGCTCTCGCCGCCGGTGACGGCGAAATCCGGGTCGTCCCACGACCGCTTGAGCGTGGACTCCCAATCGTCCGCCGGTTCGAGGTTGAGGACGCGTTCGCGGAGGTCGTCGAGGACCTGGACGTCCATCCCGCGGCGCTGGCCCAGGGCGGTCACCGTGTCGACCGCGCGGGCGTACGGTGAGCTGTAGATGGCCGTCACCCCGTAGTCGTCGAGCTCCGACGCCAGCTCGGCGGCCGCCGAGCGGCCCTCGGGGGTCAGCGGCCGGCCGGCGTCGCTGGTGCCCTCGGTCCCGACCGGAACGGCCTCCGCGTGCCGCACGAGCAGGACGTCGAGTGGGGCAAGGCCGAGCATCGGACGAGTCTACCGGGACCATCGGGCCACTGGTGCGAGGCCGCACCACCGCCCCACGATGAGCCCATGCGTCGTCTCCTTCCCGTCGCACTGCTTCTTCTCGCCGGCTGCGCCACGGTCGGCGGTGGTGTGCCGCCGTCCGTGAGCTCGTCGCCGTCGCCGCCGCCCGAGGCGAGCCCTTCGTCGCGTCCGCCGCCGGAGCTCACGCCAGCGGCCGGGACGGCATGGTTCGGGATGAACCTCGACTGGGCCAACGACTCGGTGGCGGACGTGACCGAGCGCCTCGGCGCTTCGCCGTCCGTGTGGGTCCAGTTCATCCGCTTCCCGCTGGACGATGGGGGTCGTGGGAACCTGGACGCGTTCGTCGAGCAGGTGGCGACGGTCAACGGCATCGCGCTCATCACCCTCGAGCCGCACGACGGCCTCGCGTCCGTCACGCCCGCGGCGGCCGAGGAGTTTGCCGCACTGGTGGACGCGTACTGGGTGGAGCGCGGCGTGCCGAGCATCATCCGATTCGCCCACGAGATGAACGGCAGCTGGTATCCGTGGGCGCAGCAGCCCGCGGCGTACGTGGAGGCCTTCCAGACGGTCGCCGAGGCGGTCCATCGGCTGGCACCGGCATCGGCCATGGCCTGGGCGCCGAACGAGGGCGCCGGCTACCCCTTCATCGGCGGCGCGTATGCATCGACGGACCCCAGTCTCGACACCGATGGTGACGGGGTCATCACCAAACGGGACGATCCGTATGCGCCCTACTGGCCGGGCGACGATGCCGTCGATTGGGTCGGCATGAGCATCTACCACTGGGGCCTCGTCTACCCGTGGGGTGAGAATGAGCTGCCGGCCGAGGACACGTTCCGCAACCTGCTGACCGGGCAGATCACCGGCGCCCACGAGAACGAGGTCGTCATTTCCGACTTCTATGGGATCTACGCCGAGGACCATGACAAGCCGATGGGGGTCTTCGAGACGGCCGCCCTCTACGACCCATCCGCGCTCGGGCCCAGCGAGTCGGAACTGAAGTCCGCCTGGTGGCACCAGGTGACCGATCCGGCGATTCGGGAGTCCTTTCCGAGGCTCGCCATGATCAACTGGTTCGAGTGGAAGAAGGACGAGCCGGAGGTCGGTGGCGTAATCGATTGGCGCCTCACGGCGCAGCCGGAGTTGGCGCTCGAGCTGCTGGCCGAGGCACCGACGGGCTGGCTTCTCCTTGGGGGGTTGGACGCTCCCTGACATCGGCGCGCTCGCCGATCGGGCGAGCGTTGGCCCGCCGGCTTCGGCCCGTGCTAGGGTCATCGGAACATGCCTCGGAGAGCACTCGCCATCGCCCTGGCTGCCGTGCTGGCACTTACGGGATGCCTCGCGAACCCGGTGACATCGACCCGCTCGCTCGCGCCGACATTCGCCGTCGCCATGCCATCGAAGGCGGTCGAGCCATCGTCATCGGCCACGCTGGCACCGTCCGCCGATCCGACCCCGAGCCCGACCGCGACGCCGACCGACGGGTTGGAGACCCTGGAGCTTCGGGCCACCGGTTGTCCGGGGGGCGTCGTCCTCGAGTGGTCATCGTCAGCCGATATCGACTTCGATCACTACACCGCCCTGCGCAGCCCGGACACGGCGATCGATCCCGCCTGGCCGCCGATCGCTCCGGCCGTCGATTGGGGAGACACGTACGTGACCGATCGGTTCATCACCTCGGCCGTCGATGCGTCGATCATCCCGACCGAGACGATCTGGAACTACCGCGTCATGGCATACGACGCCGGCAACCGTCCCGTTGCGGCTTCCCCGGTGCGCCATGCACGGCTGGATGACGTGGTCGAGCTGGGTCCGCTCACCGTGGAGCCGGGGGAGCGTGCGGGCGCCACGCGGGTCGACTGGCGGCTGTACGGCGGCCTGCGGCCATGCTTCAGCGCATACCGGGTGTTCATCGGCTCCGCCGGTGGACCCGTCAATACCCTCCTCGCCTCGGTGTCGCAGCAGGACACGACGGAGCTGGAGACCGTGGCACTGCACACGGGCGAGACCTACGCCATCCGGGTGGAGGCCGTGCGGACGACGACCCTCGGCGGGTTCCTGGTCGCCGCGTCGGAGATCGCGACCTACACCGTTCCCTGAGCCGCGGTCGAGTCACGGACCACGAGTTCGGGGTCGAGGCTGACCGCCCGCTCGATCACCGAAGGAGCGGCTCCGGTCAATCGATCCGCGATGTGGGCCACCGCCCACCGTCCGAGCGCATCGGTCGGCTGACGGATCGTCGTCAACGGAGGGTCGGTCCAGGCCGCCAGCTCGATGTCGTCGAACCCGACCACCGACACGGCGGACGGCACGTCGACGCCCGCGCGACGAAGCGCGCGCAGGACGCCGATGGCGGTGAGGTCGTTGTAGGCGACGACGCCGGTGATCGGGCTGCCGATGATCGCCTCCATGGCGCCGGCGGCTCCGGCGACCCCGCCGTCGCCGACGGCCACGAGCGGGTCGTCCAGTCCGGCCGCGCGGGTCGCGTCCCGCACGCCGAGGCGACGCTGCGATGAGGCCGCCTGGTCCGCCGGCGCACCGATGTGCGCGATGCGCCGATGACCCAGCGAGACAAGATGCTCGGTCGCCATCCGCGCACCGTGCCGGTGGGCCGTGGTCACGGTCTGGAGCCCGGAGCCCGGCACGCGGTCGTTGACGAGGACGACGGGAATGGGAGCGCTGCGCAGTCGCGCCGCATGCCGGCGGGTCATTCGCGACGAGACGATGATGATGCCGTCGACACGCCGCTCGATGAGGAGCTCGAGATGCTCGAGCTCGCGCGTGGCGTCGTCGCCCCCGTTGGCGAGCACGATCCCGTAGCCGCGCGCGTGCGCCGCGCCTTCCACGGCGCGCACGATCTGGGGGAAGAACGGGTTCGTGATGTCGGTCACCACGAGGCCGAGCGTGCGAGTCTCCTGGCGCTTCAGCGCGCGCGCCACGCCTGACGGCCGATATTCCAGCTCCCGAGCCGCCGCGAGCACCCGCTCCCGGGTTTTGGGGCGTGCCGGCACGCTGCCCGACAGCACCCTGCTGACCGTCGCCGTCGAGACGCCCGAGCGCGCGGCGACGTCCTCGATCGTGGCCCTGCCCGTCATGAGCGGCCTACGCCACGCGTGTTATTGCCAGCCCGGGAATGTCGTCCATGCTGATGCGTCGCCCGTCGCGGTGTGACCTCGTGGCCGCCAGCGCGATGCGCATCGCCTCGAGGCCGTCACGAGCGGTGCTGGTCGGCGGTCGCAATCCCCGACAGCAGGCGAGGAAGGCTTCGAGCTCGGCGCGGTAGGCGGCCTCGAAGCGGTCGAGGTAGCCGAGCCACGGGTCGGCCGGCGCGCTCCAGTCCGCGTGACCGGTCGGCGTGCGCACCGACAGCCCGCCGGTGATGGCCGCGGCATCCGAGACCAGCTCGATCTGGATGTCGTAGCCGGCCGGATGGAGCCAGCTGGCCTCGAGCACGGCCAGCGTGCCGTCCGAGAGCCGCATGCTGACGATGGCGGACTCGATCTCGCGCGGATCGCCGGGGCGTGTCCCGTCGCGGCGTCCGGCCTCGGTCGAGACGTCCACTACCTCTTGGCCGGAGATCCAGCGGACGACGTCGAAGTCGTGGATCGAGGAGTCACGGAAGATCGGCGCGACCTCGGGTGGCGGACCCTCGGGCACCGGTCGCGGCTCGACCAGCGGGTCGTGGGCCGTGAGCCGCAACGTGTGGAGGCGTCCCCCGATCGCGTCGCGCGCCGCCTGGAAGCCCGCGTCGTGCCGGCGCTGGAAGCCGAGCTCGAGATGCGCTCCCGATTCCTCCACGCGCCGCGTCAGCTCGATCGTGGAGGCGAGGGTTTCGGTGAGCGGCTTCTCGCACAGGACGTGGAGCCCGGCGTCGAGCCCCGCCTCGACCACGAGACGGTGCAGCTCAGGTGGGGTGGCGACCACCATCGCATCGGCCTCGCCGACCACCGTGGCAAAGGACGCCGGCCGTCCTCCGGAACGTTCGGCCACGCTCGCAGCCCGCGTCTCATCGGCGTCGACGACCAGCAGCTCG
>JBPCOK010000063.1:0-11101 GCA_051000335.1 Candidatus Limnocylindria bacterium
GTGGCCCCGAGCATGTCGCCGATCATCGAGTCCCATGACGCGTCGTCGATGTCCGTCACGCCCTCGGTGCGAAACGCGGAGGTGGCGTTGACGAGCACCCCGACGGCGCCGAGCTCGGAGGTGACCTGCCCCACCATGGAGTCGACGGCGGCGCTCGATCGCAGATCCGCCCCGACGACGATCGCGTTCCCGCCAGCGGCCCGAATGGCATCGGCCGTGTCATGGGCACGCCCGTGCGCCGATGCGTCGCGCACGTGGAGGCCAATTGCGGCACCCTCGCTGGCGAAGGCGGTCGCGATGGTCGGCCCGATCCCTCCCCCGGCACCGGTGATGAGGACGACCCGTGTCCGGAGGCCCAGGTCCATGGGTGGAGGATAGACGCCGGAACGTGCGAATGGCGGTCAAGGGGCCGCGGGGAGCTCCAGGGTGAACAGCGACCCGCGGCCGACCGTGCTGCTCACGGTGATGTCCCCGTCCATCGAGCGGGCCAGGTCACGACTGATGGCGAGGCCCAGGCCGAGTCCCTGGGTTCGCGCGCCCGCTCCGCCATCCACTCGAACGAACGGCTCGAAGATGCGCTCCAGCTGATCCGACGCAATTCCGGCGCCGTGGTCGCGGACGGCAATCGTCATGCGCTCGTTGGCGGCCGATGCGGTGAGGAGCACCTCGCTCGCCGGCGGGCTGAACTTGATCGCGTTGCTGCCGAGGTTGAGCAGGATCTGCTGGACCGCTCGCGGATCGCCCGCCACCGCGCCAGGCAGATCGGCCGGCTCGCGGCGGAGGGATCGACCCTCGTCGGACGCCCGCACCGCCAGGAGGGTCTCGGCGCGCACGACGGCTTCCTCCAGCGGGATCGACACGATGTCGAGCGATCGACGCTGGCCGTGCTGGCTTGCGAAATCGAGGATGTCCTCGATCAGGGATGCCTGGTAGACCGTGGCATCCAGGATGCGCTGCGCGTACTGGCGCTGCTTCTCGGTCATGGTGCCGTCGGCATCCCGCAGCAGGAGCTCGGCGTAGCCACGTGCCGCGCTGAGCGGGGTTCGCAGCTCATGCGAGACGATCGACAGGAACCGATCCTTGGCCGATGCGGCTCGCTCGGCCACATGTCGGGCCGCGAGCAGCTCGTTCTCCAGCTCGTTGCGCTGCCGCATGGGAACCGCGATGAGGTCGTACAGCGTGCCGGCGTCCCGCGCACGTGCGACGCCGTTCACGAGGACCGGCACGTCGGTGCCGTCGTCCGCGCGGAGTGGCAGGTAGATCTCCTCCGCGCGTCCCTGGAGCTCGAGCAGCGGGAAGAGATGGGTCGTGTAGAAAATCCTGCCGGCCGGCGACAGGAGCCCGTCGACGTGATGGCCTTCCATCGACTGGCGTGACCTGCCGAGGAGGTCGGCGAGCGTCGAATTCGCGGACCGCACGATCCCGGTTGCGTCGAGGGACAGGTACCCGCAGGCCGCGTGGTCCAGGATCGGATCCAGCGGGGCCGCGTCGCTCACTCGTTCAACCGGCGATCCCGGCCAGGTGCTCGCGGATGACGGCGATCGTCTCGTCCGGGTGGCTCATGTGCGGACAGTGCCCGGTGGCCGCGAGCTGCCGGAACGCAGCATCGGGAACGGATGCCGCCACGAACTCTCCCACACCTGGCGGGGCAAGCGAATCGTCACTGCATTGCAGCACGAGCGCCGGAACACGCAGCCTGGCAAGGTCGGCGCGGTTGTCCGAGAGGAACGTCACTTCAGCGAACTGGCGCGCGATCACCGGGTCGGTGGAGCAGAAGCTCTCGTTCAGCTCTCGCGTCAGCTCGGGTCGCTGGTCGTTCTTCATCACCATCGGCGAGAGGAAGTTCGCCCAGCCGATGTAGTTCTTGTCCATCAACTCCAGCAGCCCCTCGATGTCGGACCGTTCGAATCCTCCGCGGTATCCCCCGGGCTCGTTGAGATAGCTGGGTGACGGCGCGATGAGCACGAGCCGAGCGAAGCGATCCGGTTCGGCGATGGCCGCCAGGACGCTGATCATGCTGCTCACCGAATGCGCAACGAGGATCACGTCGTGCAGGTCCAGCTCGCGCACGATGTCGATGATGTCCTGGGCATACCCGTCGAGGCTCGCGTAGCGCTCAGCGTCGTAAGCGGCCAGGTCCGACTTGCCATTGCCGACGTAGTCGAACAGCACCATCCGATAGTCGTCCTCGAACGCGGGCGTCATGAAGCGCCACATGTTCTGGTCGCACCCGAAGCCGTGCGCGAAGACCATCGGTTGCATTCCCCGCCCGAAGACATGCACGTTGTTTCGTTGGCGTACGTCCGTGCTCAACGGTACCTCTGGACTGATCCGAATACGGCCGACCGAGTCGACCCTCGGCGCACCATAGGGTACTGCGCTTGACCACCTCCGACGGTGCGTGGTTCTTGTCGAATCCAGGAGCTGTGGGGAAGGTCATCGGGCGCTGTAGCGCTAGGACACGCGGCGGCCATTCACGTAGGTGGCACGAACGGCCGCATCGCCGATGAGCCCGACATCGGCAGCGCGCAGGTTCCTGTCGAGGATCAGGAAGTCCGCACGCTTCCCCACCTCGATGCTGCCGGTCGCATGGTCGAGGTGATTGACAAAAGCGCTGCCGAGCGTAAAGGCCGCGAGCGCCTCGTCCAGGGTCAGGCGCTCATCGGGTAGGAAGGGATCACCTCCGCGTGCGTCGGGTGGCACGCGGTTGACGGCGACCTCGATCTCCAGCAGCGGATTGGCCGTGGTGACGGTCCAGTCGCTGCCCGCGGCCAGCCGCGCCCCGGCGCGCCGGAGGCTCCCGAACACGAACTGCCACGCGTGACGGTCGGGACCGAGCGCCGGCATGCGCAGCTCCTGCATCTGGTCGTCATCGACCGCCCAGAACGGCTGGATGTTGGCCACCACGTCGAGCTCGGCGAAGCGCGGGATGTCGTCCGGGTGCACGACCTCGAGGTGCGCGATGTGGTGGCGAGCGTCGGATGGGCCGTTTCGGCGCCGTGCCTCCTCCACCGCGTCGAGCGCCAGCCGGACGGCCGCATCGCCGATGGCATGGAAGTGGGCCTGGAAGCCTCCCTGATCGAGCTCGGTGACCGCCCGCGTCAGCAGATCAGGATCAATGAAGGGTGTTCCGCCGTGCTCCGAGTCACGGTACGGGCTCGTCATGTGCGCCGTCCGCGACTCGACAATCCCGTCGAGCATGAGCTTCACGCTGTCGGCACGCAGCCGGCCCACGCCCGAGGCGCCGCGCTGCTCCTCGAACGCTTCGATCTGTTCCAGGCCGGCATCCCGATCCCACCACAGGGCCGCGACCACGCGCGCGGTGAGCCAGCCCTCCTGCGCCGCCTCGCGGTAGGCCGCCAGGCCGGCGGGTTCGACGTGCGCGTCCTGCCAGGCCGTGATGCCGAGGGCATGGAGCTCACGCTGCGCGGCCCGCAGACCGGAGAGCAGCTGTGCGTGGCTCGGTTCCGGAACGTGCGGCGCAATGAGCGCGACGGCGCCGTCCACGAGGGTGCCGCTCGGATCGCCCGATGCATCCCGGACGATCCTGCCGTCCGCGGGCTCCGGCGTGTCCCGGGTGATCCCCGCAATTGCCAGCGCGGGCGAATTCGCCCACGCCACGTGGCCGTCATTGCTCTCGAGCAGCACCGGTCGGTCCGTCGCAATTCGGTCGAGCATGCCCTTCTCGGGCTCGCCGTTGGGAAAGGCGGAGAGCGACCAACCTCCGCCCAGGATCCATTCCCGCTCCGGGTGGGCATCGGCGTACGCGGCGATGGCGCGAAGGTACGCATCGGCGTCGGCGAGGGAATGAAGGTCGCAGCGATCGCTGAGGAGCCCGCCATCTATCGGATGGATGTGCGCGTCCTGGAACCCGGGCAGGAGGGTCTCGCCGGACAGGTCGACGATCTCGGTGGCCGGACCGATCCAGTCCCGCATGTCGTCGCCTGATCCGACGGATACGATCCGCCCGTTGCGCACCGCAACGCAGTCCGCGACCCGCGACCGGTACGAGATGGATTCGACCGTGGCGCCCCTGACCACCAGGTCCGCGGTCGTCACCTCGCTGCCGAACGCCCCCCGATGGCCGCTCCCATCGCATCGGCGATCACGCGGAAGTCGGCCTCGGAGACCTCGAACAGCCCGCGCCGAAACGGGAGCCCCCATCGGCGCTTGTCCGGGATGAACTCGAGCTGATCGAGGAGCGGCCGGATCGGAGCGTTGGCCGTCTCGATGGCCTCGACATCGCGCCGCCAGGGGTGGAAGTCGGGGCGCATCTCGGCCTGGTATGGCTCCTCGTCGGTGACCCGGGCGATGGCCGTGAACTCCTGCAGCGTCTCTCCCGCGGGGTAGCTCGTCCTCGGCGAGTAGAACGCGATGAGGTCGCCCTTCGTCAGGCGCTTCAGCGTGGTCGGACGCCCGTGGTTCGCCTGGGTGAAGCCACCCTTCATGCCGAGGCGCACGTGCTCGTTCGAGATGGTGTTGATCCAGAAACCCATGCGGCATGGTAGGACCACCGCGAGCTGGGGATGTGGGATTCCGCGGTCCGTTTCCCTCGGTTTGCGCACCTGGGTAGCTAACGGCCAAGTTGCGGCCGATACGGCGCCCTCCGTGGTCGGAATCTGCGGCGGTGAGCAAGAATCGGCCAGGCAGAAGCCGAAATCGGGGCCTTCTTGGCCGTTAGTCGCGCCCCGGGGCAACTCTCGGCGATCCGGCCACTCAGCGCGGGACTTCCCCCCGGACCACCTGGGCCTCCATGCCTGCCCCACCGGTCGCGATCGAAGGCCCCGCGAACCAGTCCGATGACAAGGAAGATCCCCAGGATCCAGAAGATGAAGCCGAACCCAAAGCCGAAGAAGCCGTGCGCATACGGGCCGCCCCAGCCGTAATAGCCGCCGGGGACGACGGCCACAGGGTCACCGGCCGCCGCGGCCTGCTGGGCAGCCTCGGCCAGTCCGGCCGTCACGCCGGCGTTGTACACCGCGGTCCCCGTGCCGATCGCCACTGCCATCAGCAGCAGCACGGCCACGACGCGGAAGATCGTCCGTCCAGTCATTTCGTTGCTCTCCTTGCTCGTATCGGACCGTCGGATAGGCCGATTTCCACCAGCGTGGAGCGCGATCGCGTTCGAATTTTGAGGACAGCATGAAGGCCGGATGGATCTCGCGCGTCGCGTCCCCGCCTAGACTGGTATGGCCGATCGCCGCACACGACACGGGGTGCCTCCAGTGACTGAGCCGAATCTCGCGACGCGCACGCGCCGATTCATCTTCGAATACTTCGCCTCGCGCGCGACCGCCCCGGTGATCGAAGAGGTCATGGCCGAGTTCTCGATCTCGCGCGACATGGCAACGGGCGTTCTCCACGAGCTGGACTCCGCGCGTCACATCGCGCTGGTCAAGGACACCGGGCGCATCCTCATGGCGTTCCCGTTCTCGGCCATCGCCACGCCGTTCCGGGTGCACGCGCGCGGTCGCACATACTTCGCGAACTGCGCCTGGGACGCGGTGGCCTTCCACGCCATGCTCGGCGACGAGGATGTCGACATCGACTCGTTCTGCCATCACTGCGCCGTGCCGATCCGGGTGCAGATGCGACGTGGTGCAGCAACGCTGGTGGATCCACCCGGCACCCTCGTCTACCTCGCCTTGAAGCCCACGCAATGGTGGGACGACATCATCACCACCTGCGCGAACACCATGGTCTTCTTCGCCTCTGACGAGCATCGCGATGCATCGGACCTGTGCGCTGCGCCGGACCAGGCCGCGTCGCTGACGCCCGACGAGGTGCACGCCCTGAGCGGTCCGATCTATGCCTCGAAGTTCGCGATCGACTACGCGCGACCGGGGAAGGAAGCGCTCGAGGCCCATTTCGCGGCGATCGGGCTGACCGGCGACTACTGGAGGCTCTGAACCAGATGACACCGGAAGATCGGCCGTTCCGTTTCGGGATGATGCTCGACACCACGGTTGCGGCACGAGCCGATGTCCTCGAGGCTGCCCGGCGGGCGGAGGCGGCCGGGGTCGACGTCCTCCTGGCCACCGACCACCTCGGACGGTTGGCCGCCCTCCCGGTCCTCCAGGCGGCGGCAGAGGTCACGAGCCTGCGCATCGGCACCTTCGTGCTCAACAACGACCTCCGCCATCCGACCGTGCTGGCGCAGCACCTGACGACCCTCGACGCGATGACGGACGGGCGGCTGGAGATCGGGATCGGCGCGGGGTGGAACCGCCCGGAGTACGAGGCTGCCGGCATCGCCTTCGATCCGCCTCCGGATCGCGTCCGACGCATGAGGGCCGCGGTGGCGATGCTCAAGCAGGCGATGCGCGACGGTCGGATCGACCACGCCGCGGACGACGCCTACCCCGCCATCCAGCAGCAGGATCTGCCGGCCTCGGTTCAGCGCCCGCATCCGCCGATCATGGTCGGCGGTGGCGGCCCGCGCATGCTCGCCTTTGCCGCGCGTGAGGCGGACATCGTGGGCATCGATCCGCGGGCGAGCTCAGCCGGCGGAGCCGATGCCTCGGACACGACCGAGGCGGCCATCGATCGCAAGATCGGCTGGGTGCGGGAGGCGGCCGGCGACCGCTGGCCTGAGCTCGAGATCAACATTTCGGTGTTCGAGGTGGACCCGGAGTTCCATCGGCGCAACGGTCCGGCCGCGCCAAGGGCACGGGGCATCGCCGAGGACGAGGTCGCCGGGAGCCCCCACTTCCTGGTGGGTGACACCGACGAGATGGTCGAAACCCTGATCGCGCGGCGGGAACGGTGGGGGCTGAGCTACGTCGCCATGCGGCAGACCCAGCTCGGGGTGCTGCGTCCGGTCATCGACCAGCTCGCCGACCGCTGAGCGAGCTCGTCAGGCTATCGACCGGCAGCGTCCAGCACGACCGCAACGGGGACGGCATCGCGGAGCCCCTTGAGCTGGACCTCGCGCTCAGGGCCGTGGACGAACGGCCGGGAGGCCGCTTCGAGCACTTCCCGGCTCGCCAGGATCTCATCCGTCCCGGCGAGGGCGCCGATGCGTGCCGCGAGGTGGACTGCTCGACCCTCGTAGCTCGCGCCCTGCTGCGCGACATCTCCCACGTGCAGGCCGATTCGCACACTGGGTGCGAACCCGTGCTCCTGGCGATGCTCGCGCAGCTGGCGCTGGATCGAAACCGCGCAATCGAGTGCGCGATCGGCATCTTCAAACGCGACGAAGAAGCCGTCGCCGGCGTGGTGGATCTCCTCGCCCTGGTTCTCGGCGATCAACTTCCGGATGGTGCGGTCATGCCACTGCAGCAACCGGGTCCATGCATCGTCGCCGATGGCCTCGATGAGCTCGGTGGACCGGACGATGTCGGTGAACATCATCGTTCGTGTCACGGGCCGGCTGGGCGACGCCATGGCGAGGCGTCGAAGGATCGCTTCGGCGCGTTCGGCGTCCGGGGTCGCGCCAAGCTTCCGATACGCGGCCACCGCAGCCTTCACCTCGAGGGACGCCGCATCGGAATCACCTGCCAGGCCATGTGCTCGGCCAAGCAGCTCTCGCGCGCGGGCCGTCTCGTACGGCGCCTCGGTCTCCTGCCAGAGGCGGCGCGCCCGCTCGAGATGGCTCTCCGCCGCCACGGCATCGGATCGGGCCAACGCGACCTGGCCGCTGGCCATTGCGGCCGTCGCGAGCAACGCATGGGTGCCGAATCGATCGGCGAGCTGACCAAGCTCCTGTGCCCGGTCCGCGGCGTCGTCCAGGGCATCCCCTCCCGAGGCGAGCTCCACGTAGGCGCCAAGGACGCGCGCGCGGGCCAGCGGGGTGACCGTCGGGTCATCGAGTGCGCGCGACAGCATGGCGAGCCCACCGGTCGCCTTTCCCTGGGCCAGGCGCAGGAGCGCGTGGCCGGGGAGCGGATTGCGACCCAGCTCGTGCGCCTGCCGGAACGCCTCCTCCGCTGCGTCGAGGTCGCCCATCCTCAGCCGGATCTCGCCGATCTGGTAGAACCCCTCGCCCGCGTAATCGAGGCAGAAATCCTGGAGTTCCGCGCACGCCTGTCGTGCCTCGGACTCGGCCTCGGCCCACGACCCGCGCAGTCGCGTGACTTCCGCGCGTCGCACGCGGCACATGCCCGGGAATCCGCTGATCGCCTGCCGATCGCACCACTGGCGAGCGGCCTCGGCGAACTCGACTGCCCGCCGATAGTCGGCGAGGTCCTGGCATGCGACCGTCGCGTTGCAGTACACGATGGCGGTCGGGTACGGGTTGAGGTCGCCGCCGACAGCCGCAACGATCGCCTCGTCCAGGAGCGCCAGGCCCTCCGCCACCTCACCCTTTGCCACCAGAACGCGGCCCTTGTCCTGCAGGCCGAGCGCCTCAATGTCGGCGTCCTTCGTCCGGACGCCGATGGCGAGCACGGCCTCGGCCTGGCGCAACGCCTCGTCCAGATCGCCGGCTCCGAGCGCGCCGGCCACGTGGGCACGCGCCAGGTACCCGTGGACGGGCGCCTCGGGGACGTCGGCCAGCAGCCGTTCCGCGCGTTTCACCCATCCACCGGCCAGCGAGTTCTGCAGCTTGTGGCTGTGATCGGCCGCCACGGAGAGCGCGGCCGAGGCCGCGCGCAGCGGATCCCCCGCCGCGACATGCGCGGCGTAGGCGCGCTCACGAACCGCAATCGCCGTGTTCAGCTGGCCCGTCCACCACGCGGCCTCGCCGTAGCGATCGAGATCCTCGCGGTCGAGGCCGCCGGTCAAGTCAGCCTGCCCGAATGCCTCCAGGGCATCGGACCAGCGGCGTGCATCAAACGCGACCCGGGCTTCATCGACGCCGCGGGCGGGGGCTCCGTCAACCATGCACCCACCGTACACCACGGCCCTCGGCGCATCGGCGCTAGCCGGTCCGCTCGATCTGGACCGAGGTGATCGGGTACGGGAACTCGATGCCGGCGGCTTCTACATCATCGAGGCCGAGGGTCTCGAGGCAGCCCTGGGATGGGCGTCGAAGACCAGCGCCGCCATCGGGATGCCCATCGAGGTCTGGCCCTTCCAGGCCTCCCACACCTGAGCACAATGGCCGATCCAGCACCACCCGTGGAGGAGACGGCCCGATACGCCGATGGGGGCGTGAAGTACACCGGCTTCCGGCTCGAGGGCGAGATGCACGGCGCGTGGTCCTGGTTTCGGACCGATGGCTCGCTCATGCGGACCGGCGCATTCGATCGCGGGCGCCAGGTCGGCCCGTGGCGAACGTTCCACCGCCACGGAGCCTTGGTGAAAGAGACCGTGTTCGACGACCAGGTCAGCGACCTTACCACCATGATGCGCGGCGCTTGACCGGGCGGCGCAGGATAGCGGTGGCAGGCCGGCGTGCCGCGCCGACCCCGTAGCGGAGGACGCATGATGGGCGACAAGGGACCCGGGTCGAAGAGCAAGGACAAGAAGCAGAAGAAGCCGAAGAAGTCCGTGGCCTTCGCCGCATAGTCACGGCTCCGGTGGATTCCATCCGATTCACCGGTCGAATCCGATACTGGAACCTCGAGAAGGCGTCGGGCCTCGCCGTCGCCGACATCCCGGAGCCGCTCGTCGCCGCATTCGGCGGTATGAAGCAGCAGCGGGTTCGGGGCCCCATCGGCGAAGCTGAGTTTGCGTCGAACGTGATGCCGGCAGGGAGCGGACGCCTGGCGCTGAGCGTCAGCAAGGCGATGATGTCCGCGGCCGGGGTGGCGATCGGCGGCGACGCCGACGTGGAGATTACAAGTGTGGGGCGCGACTGACGGAGCGGGTCGCGGCTGACCGCCGACGCGTATGCGCGGCTCGATCTTTCGAGCGAACTTCACGCCGGATCGGTTCTTGGGGTCGTTCTCGCGGAATATCGAGTGCCGGCTAGCACGAACGGCTCGCCGGGGAGCGGCTCACGCTTACCCATGCTCGATCCTTCGCGAGAATGACACGCGCCGCCGGCCTCCGGTGAAGAATGCTCGATTGATCAAGCGGTCCCCGATCGCGGACCCCACGGCGGCTATCGTGACGCGCATGACCGAGAACGGCCCGATTCGCCTGATCATCGATACGGATCCGGGCGTCGATGATGCGCTGGCGATCCTTATGGCCGCATCGCACCCGAACGCGAGGATCGAGGCGCTCACCACGGTCGCCGGGAACGTCAGCCTGGACCGGACGACGACGAACGCGTGCGCGGTGCTCGACGTCGCCGGGATCGACGCCCCGATCGGCCGCCATCGTTCTCGATGCCTGGCCGGACCTGACGTTGGTCTCCTGGGAGGCGACGCTCGCGCACCCGCTGCCCGGCGACCTGCTGCGACGCGATGACGCTCCGACGGGCCCACGAGCCGACTTCTGCCGCGCCGTGAGCGAACACGCCGAACGATACGTGCGCGAGGTTCTCCACCACAGCGACCTGCTCATTCCGGATCCTCTCGCCATGGCGCTCGAGCCATCCATCGTGCTCCGTGCGCATCGCCGGGCGGTCACCGTCGAGCTGGTGGGTATTCATACCCGCGGCCAGACGGTCGTCGATTGGGGTGGCGTCACCGAAAAGCCCGCCCAGGTCGACGTGGTCGAGGTCGTCGACCCGGATCGGCTGAGAGAGATGGTCCGGGGTGCTCTCGCCTAGGACAACCTCGTCAGCCAGCTGCCGGAGCGACGTTGTGGTTCAGGCGGAACACGTTCTCGGGGTCCCAGCGGCGCTTCAGCTCCCTCAGCCGCGCGAGCTTGTCAGCGCCATAGGCACTGAGCGCGGCCGCTCCCGCGTCCGGGTCACCGGCGGACGAGCCGAGGAAGTTCACGAGTTCCCCGGCCATCGCGAACGGGCGCAGCGACTCGTACGCGGCGCGTGCCCAGCCGCGACCCTGGTCATCGTCCTCGGGAGCGTCCCACACGCCGTAGGTGTTGACCCAGTACGCCGCGTTGCGATTCGGGAACGGCGTTGCGTTCTGCGGGACGCGCGCGAAGGCCTCGCCCATGTGGTGGATGTCCACCCCGGCGACTCGCGGTGCCATCGCCTCGGCCGCGGCAATGAGCGCGTCGATGGCTCCGCCGGAGAGGTCGTCGAGTGCCGCGTTCTTCCAGTACGCACGCACGCCCTTCGGGAACAGCTCGTCCGCCGCGGACT